>JAABTV010000034.1 GCA_011389685.1 Paracoccaceae bacterium | reverse complement strand
ATCCTCACCTTCACCAATGCCGTCATGCGCGACCGAAAACCCTTCCAGAGCAACGCTTGAAAACACAGTTGCCGGGGTGGGCGCCCGGCTCCAACACAAGGGCATGCGCCCGCACGGGTGGGCGCAGAATGCGCCCGCCATGGGGCGGGCGGGCGCATGCCCGGGCGGCTTCGCCGCTGTTCCGGGCGGGTCTCCAGTCAGCTGGCTTTCGCGTTTGATCAGGCGTTGATATGCTGATGCCACACAACAAAAGAAGCATCATGATGAGATGGTTTCATTACATTCGTAACTTCCCGATGGGCGCCTCTTTCGGCGTATTCATGGGCGCAATATTCATTATCGTGATCCAAGGCGAATGGCCCGATGGTCTACAACGATATGGCACTTATGGAATTACAGCCATCGTAACACTGCTCGCCTCGGGTATCGCGCTGACCACCGCAATATGGAACACGGAAACCGCTCGTCGCCGAAAACTCAAAGCCGCCAAGGCGAGCTTGCCGCTGGCGTTGTCTCGCCTCATCCAGATCGCAAGAAATGGGGTGCAGATTTCAATGGAAGACAACGCATTCTTCAATGACCCGGACAATGCATCCCTCATCGAAGAGCGGCTCGCCATACCCGATGGTGTCTTTGCAACCTTGAAGGAATGCATCGAATTCGGTGACGAAACCAGTGCGCAGTGGCTGACTAATATCATTGCGCATTATCAGGTTTACAAGGCCAGATTGGTGGGCCTGGCTGCAGATCGAAACATGAATCCAATCGATCACTATCGCGCTCAGCACGCGGCGGAGTGGATCTTCTGGCATGCGATGGTTTCTCATCTTTTCGGTTTCGCCCGTGGAAAAGGCGCGGTGGAAAACGCGATGAAGCAAGAGCGATTATTCGAAGGCTTCCATGCTGAAATCTGGGGCAATAGGCTTCAGCAGGAAATTACTGGCCAAATCAATGGCCTTGCGGAATATCACGCACCATTGGACACAAATTCCCTCGCATTCCGCCCATCCCCCCATTGACCTTCCCCCCACCCATTGCGACCCTCGGCCCAGCCAATGAGCCAGGGAGACCAGAGCCAATGACCGACACCCCCGAAATCGCGCAGAAGGCCCCCTTCCCCGTCGAGGTCGAAGAGGGCAAGACCTATTTCTGGTGCGCCTGTGGCAAATCCGCGAAACAGCCCTTCTGCGACGGCTCGCACAAGGGCAGCGATTTCGCCCCGGTCAAATATACCGCCGAGGCGTCGAAGAAGGTCTTTTTCTGCGGCTGCAAGAATTCCGCGAAGCGGCCGCTCTGCGACGGGACGCATTCGAAACTGTGATCCGGCGCGCGCTGCGTTAACCTCGAACGGTTACATCTGCAACGACATCTCCCGGCAGCCGGGTGGCAGCCGGGCGATGCACGTATATCACCCCCCTGAATTCGCACCGTCCGCCGCCGTTAACCCCGGTAAAGAAATGCTTTATCCCCGTCGATCGAGCGACGGCCCGCTTTCCGGCAATTCCGGGTTGGCACAAGGTTGCTATCGCAAGTTGTCGGGCAACCACGTGGCCAGTTCCGGAAAACCGATCAGCACGAAGACCATCACCACCATGATCAGGAACATCGGGATCGCCGCGCGCGCGATATAGCCCATCTCGTGGTTGGTCATGCCCTGCAGCACGAAAAGGTTGAACCCGATCGGCGGGGTGATCTGCGCCATTTCCACCACCACCACGATGAAGATGCCAAACCAGATCAGGTCGATCCCGGCCTGTCGGATCATCGGCTCGACGACTGCCATGGTCAGCACCACCGACGAGATTCCGTCGAGAAAACAACCCAGTATGATGTAGAAGATCAGCAGAACCATCAACAGCTCAAAGCGCGACAGCCCCATCTGCGCGATCAAATCGGCCAGCCCGCGCGGCAACCCGGTAAAGCCCATCGACAGCGACAGGAACGCCGCCCCGCCGAGGATCAGCGCGATCATCGCGCTGGTCCGCGTGGCGCCCATCAGGCTCCGGGTGAAGGTCTGCCAGTTGAGCGATCCCTGCCCGGCAGCGAGCAGGAGCGCACCGATGACACCAAAGGCCGCGGCCTCGGTCGGGGTGGCCCAGCCGAAATACATCGACCCGATCACCACCATGATCAGGAGCAGCACCGGGATCAGGAAGCGCGAATTGTGCAGCTTTTCAAGAAAGCTCATCCGCGGTTCCGGCGTCGGATTCCAGTCGCGCGAAATCAACGACTGGATCGCCACATAAGCCATGAACATGCTTGCCAGCACCAGGCCAGGCAGGATGCCGGCAAAAAACAGCTTGGTGATCGATTCGCTCACCGTGACGCCATAGACGATGAGGGTGAGCGACGGCGGGATCATCAACCCCAGCGTCGCCGCCCCCGCCAATGTGCCGATCACCATGCGCTGCGGATAGTTGCGTTTGTTGAGTTCGGGAATCGACATCTTGCCCACCGTTGTCAGCGTTGCCGCCGACGACCCCGACACGGCTGCAAAGACGGTGCAGCCCACGATATTGGTATGCACCAGCCCCCCGGGCAGACGCGCCATCCATGGCGACAGCCCCCGGAACATGTCCTCGGATAATCGCGTTCGGTAAAGCACCTCGCCCATCCATATGAAGAGCGGCAGCGCGGTCAGCGTCCATGACGCCGAGGACGACCAGATCTTGGTGATCATCGCGTCGCCCACCGGGCGCGTGGTGAAAAGCTCCATCCCCACCCAGGCCACGCCCATCAGCGCAAGGCCCACCCAGACGCCGGAGCCGAGCAGGAAAAACAGCACGAAGAGAAAGATCGAAATCGAAAGGATATAATCCATGCGCGTTTACTCCGTGCCGGTCTCGATAGCGCCGGAGCACATGCCGTGTTGGCCCGTCATGATCAGCCGGACGAGGTTGTCCCAGAACGCAATGGCCAGAAGCACGGTGCCCATGGCCATGGAAATCTGTGGAATCCAGATCGGCGTCTTGTCGAGCCCCTGGCTGATGTCATTCCATTTCAGCGACTCGAACATGCCGCGCACCCCGTACCAGGCGAAATAGCTCGAAATCACCGCGCCCATGCCAAAGCACCACAGCTCGCCCTTGACCCGGTGACGCCCCAGCGCGCTCAGAAGCAGCGATACTCGGATATGGGCGCCATGGTTGAGCGCATAGGCGAAGGCAAAGAACGAGGCCGCCGCCATGCAATAGCCCGCGTAATCGGTCGCACCGGGAAAGACATTGCCGGTCCACCGCGCGATCATCTGCGCGACGATGATGACGAGGATCGCGATGGTGAAAAGCGCCGCGATCACTCCGCCCGTGAGGTAGAGCGCATCGAGCGCCCGGCGTAGTATACCCATGTCAGAAGCCCCTGTTCATTGATCTTGTCTTGAGACGGGACCGCGTCGATGCGGCCCCGTCTCGCGGTCATACCCATCGGCGACCGGTTTACTGCGACGCCCGGTAGGCGTCGACGATGGCCTTGCCCTCGTCGCCCGCGCTTTCCAGCCACTCGGCCGTCATCGTCGCGCCGATCTCCTGAAGTTCCGCCACCAGCGCATCACTGGCGGGGGCGACTTCCATGCCGCCTTCCTTGAGCCCGTCGAGGGTGAACTGCGTGTAATCCATCGACATCTGCAGCCCGCGCGCCTTGGCCTCGGCGGCACAGTCGTTCATCGCCCCCTTGGCCGTATCGTCAAGCCCGTCCCAGGCATCCTTGTTGACGAAGATCACGTTGCGCGGCAACCACGCGTCGACCTCGTAGAAATGGCTCAGATGTTCCCACACCTTGCGGTCATATCCGGTGGCCCCCGACGAGATGAACGACTCCGCCACGCCGGTCGCCAGCGCCTGGCTCAACTCCGCCGCTTCGACCTGCACCGGCAGCATACCCGTCATTTCCGCCATGCGCGCGGTGGCGGTGGAATAGGAGCGGAACTTGATGCCCTTCATGTCCGCGACGCTTTCGATCGGCTGGTTGAAGTAAAGCCCCTGCGGCGGCCACGGCACCGAATAGAGGTAATGCAGGTTCTGCTCTTCCAGCGCCTCGGCCACTTTCGGCCCGGCAACCTCCCACAATCTTTCATGGTCCTCATAAGAGGTGGCCAGGAACGGGATCGAGTCGATGCCGAACAGCGGGTTCTCGTTCTGATGCGCCGAAATCAGCCGTTCACCGATCAGCGCCTGACCGCTCTGCACCGCGCGCTTGATGTCGTTCCCGCCGAAAAGCGACCCCGAAGGGTGGGTGACCACCTCGATCGCGCCGCCGGTGTTTTCGGTCACGCAGGTGGCGAATTGGGCCGCGTTCTCGGAATGGAAATTACTCGCGGCATAGGCCAGCGGCATATCCCATTTCTCGGCCAGGGCCGGAGCCGCCGCGCCGATCGCAATGGCCGAGGCCGTGGCAAGTGTCGTGAGATGTTTCATGGTCTTTCTCCCTGTTTTGTTGACCCGGTCATGCCGGGGTTGGTCTTCAATAAAGGAAACGTGCGGGCGAGTAGGGCGCCAAGTCAATATTCGGTTTGCCCCCCGAGATCAGCCGAGCCAGGATCTGCCCGGTTTTCGGCCCGCCCGTGAGGCCGATATGATGATGACCGAATCCGAGATAGGCGCCCTTGAGCCCCGGCACCTCGCCGATGGCGGGGATCGAGTCGGCGGGCGCCGGGCGGTGCCCCATCCATTCCTGCTCATGCGCCCATGTGAGACCGGGCAGAACCTCGGCCAATTGCCGTTTCAACAGAGCGATGGGCGCAGTCGAGGCCGGCGCGTCAAGCCCGCCGAACTCGACGATCCCGGCCAGGCGCAGCCGCCCCTCCATCGGGGTCATGACGAATTTGCCGCTGGCCACCATGACCGGGGAACGCGGCATCGCCGAAGGTTCCCACAATTCGAGGTGATAGCCGCGCTCGGTCTCAAGCGGGATGCGCAGCCCCAGTTTCTCGCCCAGCGCCTTGGACCACGCCCCGGTGGCCAGAACGGCGGCATCGCAGGCGATCGTGTCCTCGCCCGACGGGGTGGCGACGCGCACGCCCGTGATGCGCCCGTTTTCGCGGGCGAAATCGGTAGCGGTGGCCTTGATCATCCGCGCTCCGTTCGCGACCGCATGGGCGGCCAGCGCCTTGACATATCGCCCCGGGTCGCTGATCCGTCCGTGATCGCCCAGCCGCGCGGCAAAGCCCGCGGCGTCGGAAAAGGCGGGGTCATACGCGGCCAGCGCCGGGCGCTCCATCTCGTCCCATTCGAAGCCCAGGTCGCGGCGAATGCCCCAGCCAAAGGCATCGCCCTCGTAATGGGCGCGGTCGCGGTAAACGAAGAGGTAATCCGCGGGCAGGATGAAATCTTCGGCCCCGGTGCCGCGTGCCAGTGCCAGATGGTCATTCAGGCTGTCGCCGATGATGCCATGCAGCGCCTGCGCGATGCGGCGCACGTCAGTCGTATTGGCGTGCGAGAGGTATCGCCTCAACCACGGCATCAGGCGCGGCAGGTAGGACCATTTGAGAAACAGCGGCTGACTGGGCGAGAACAGCATTTTCGGCGCCTTGCGCAGCAGCCCCGGCACGGTCACCGGCACCACCGAGCATGAGGCCAGCACCCCGCCATTGCCGAAACTCGCCCCTTGGCCCGCCTGTTCCTCGCGCTCGATCAGGATGACCTTGTGCCCCGCGCGTTGCGCCCGGATCGCGGTGGCGACACCGTTGATACCGGCGCCGATGATCGCAACGGTCTTTGGTGCATCGGTCATGGCGTCGGTCCTGCGAGGGTGTATGTGCGGATGCGGTCTATATCGGGACGCGCGCCAAGGCCGGGCGTGTCCGGGACGATCACCGCGCCGCCCTCGACCGCGAACGGGGTTTCAAGGATGTCCTCGGCCAGGAAATAGGACGCCTGGTAGAATTCACAGCCCAGCGTGATCGCCGGCGTGGCCGCAATCATGTGGGTGCCCGCGAGATGGGCAACGCCGGATTCGAACATGTCACCGCCATAGGCGCTCAGCCCGTTGGCCGCGGCAATGGCGGCGACCTCCTGCGCGCGGCTCAGGCTGCCCGATTTCATGATCTTGACCGAAACCCCGTCACAGATGCCCTCACGCGCGGCGCGGGTCATGTCCTCAGGGCCGAAAACGGATTCGTCGGCCAGAAGCGGCACGTCGATCATCGCGCGTAGCCGGGCCATGAGGCCGAAATGATGCGCGCGCACCGGCTGTTCGATGAATTCGGGTTTGAACGTGGCCATGTCGCGTATGCGCGCCCGGGCCTCGTCGGGGGTGAGGCCCTGGTTGAAATCGACCCGGACCCGAAGCGACGGATAATCGCGGGTGATCCGCTCGATCCGCATGATGTCGAAGGCATGGTCGCGAAACCCGGCCTTGAGCTTGACGATGCCGATGCCGTCGGCCACGAGCCGGTCAAGCAGCGCGCGGTCACTCTCGAAATCGGGATCGGCGATCGAGACCGAAAGCGGGATGCGATCGCGGCATTTTCCGCCCAGCAACGCCCAGGCCGGTTGCCCCGCGATCCGCCCCGCAAGGTCGAGAAGGGCGCTGTCGAGCGCGGCCTTGGCCTCGGTCGCGTGGGCGATGGCGTGGCGCGCGGTCTCCATGATGGCGGGGCGGTCGGTCACGCGGCGGTCAATCACGAGCGGACGCAGGTAACGGTCGAGCGCGGCAAGGCTTGCCTCGGGCGAGCCGGTAAAGACCGACCAGGGCGATGCCTCGCCCCAGCCCACCTCGCCACCCTCGGCGGTGAGGCGCAACAGCACGATCTCACAGGCGCCCTCGACCCGCCCGATGCCATGATCGCGGCGCGATGTAACCGGCAGCGAAAGGTGCCAGACATCGAAGCCGGTGATGGTCTGGTCAAGCTCCGTCAATCGATTCCCCCGTTCATGGCAAGAAACTTGGCCGGGGCGGTGCATCAGTTCAAATACGGATTTCTGGGCACTCCATCATTTTTTGTGATACTATTTCGAAATGGCCTTGAGATTCAGACAATTACAGGCGTTCCACGCGGTGATCGAATCCGGTACCGTGACCGGCGCGGCCACGCTTTTGGGCATTTCGCAGCCGGGTATTTCCAATCTCCTGTCGCAACTGGAGCGGCAGACGCAACTCAAGCTCTTTGAGCGGGTACGCGGGCGGTTGCGCCCCACGCCCGAGGCGGGGGTGCTGTTTCAGGAAATCGACACCGTGGTGCGCGGGCTCGACCACGTGGCGCAGGCCGTGACCGACTTGCAGAACCAGAAAGCCGGGCAATTGCAGGTCGTGGCCCCCCATGCCCTCTCGATCGGCTTCATGCCACGCCAGATCACGCGCTTTGCCCGGGACCGCCCGAACCTGTCGATTTCCTACCAGGCGCAGTATTCGACCCGGATCCAGGAATGGGTGCAGGCCGGTTTGTTCGAGATCGGGATTTGCGAGCTTCCGGTCCTGAGTGACGCGCTGACCGCGCGGCCTTTTCGCTTCGAATGCCAATGCGTGCTGCCCGCCGGCAGCCCGCTTGCGGACCACGCCATTCTGACACCTGCGCTTCTGGATGGGCATCCCTTCGTGGTGATGGGCCCCGAGCACATGACCTACCGCCGCACCCGCGAGGCGTTCGACCGCGCGGGCGTGCAATGGATCACGCGGGTCCATACCCACCTGCACCAGAACACTCTGAGCTTCGTCAAACAGGGCTTCGGCGCGGCACTGGTCGATCCGTTCACCATCGCCTTCGATTACGAGGGCGGGTTCGTAGCCCGGGATTTCGCGCCGCAGGTGACGCTGGATCTCGCAGTCATCACCCCGCGTCACAGGCCGCTTTCGTCCGTGGGACAGGAATTCCTCGCGGGCCTGCTGGAGAGCCTCGCGGACTACGCCACCTGAGACCCGCCACTGTTTTCGCGACACGCTCGATGCGGGGACACGAGGGCGCGCGCCCTCGTGCTGCGGGGCCGCGCGGCCCCGCCTGCGCCGCTCGGATCAGGCCACCCATTCCGAGACGGGCGCTGCGGCGTCCGAGAGCGATTGCGTGTGGATATCGACAAGGCTTGGCCCGTCATGGGCGAGTGCTTTGGCCAGAACTTGGCCCAGATCGTCGGGGTTGCGCACCATCCATGCCTCGACACCAAAGGCCCGGGCCACCACCGCATGATCGGTGCGGTCGAAATCGACATTGTAATACCGTTCGCCAAAGCCCGCCTTCTGCCCCGCCTTGATCCACGAGAACGTGGCGTTGGAAAACACGATCGAGGTGATCGGCATGCGATATCGCACCATGGTCTCGAACTCGCCACAGGCAAAGCCGAACGAGCCATCGCCCATCAGGGCGACGGTTTTCACTCCCGGCCGCCCCACATGCGCGCCCATGGCCGCGCCGATGGAATAGCCCAGCGCGCCATGGGCGCGGTTGGTGATGAAATGCCGCCCCGCGCGCCGCCAGCGGAAATAGGCCGAAACATAGGGGCAGGGCGTGCCCGGATCGGCCACCACCACTGCATCCTCGTCGAGCACTTCCATCAGCGTGGCCATCACCACCTCGGGGCGGATCGGGGTTTCGCGCGATGCGGCAAGCGGGGCGAACTGAACCTCTTTCGCGGTCCAGGCCCGGGCGGCGCGGGCGGTGCCGTTCTGGGCGTTGCGCGGCCTGGCCTCGATCGCATCGGCCAGCGCGTCAAGCGCCAGCCGCGCATCGGCATTGATCGCAACGGCGGTGTCGTAATTGGTGCCGGGCACTTCGGGATCGCTGTCGATATGCAGGATCGTGGTGCCTCTGGCCGGGGACCGCCAGCGTTCGGTGGTGACCGACCCCGCACGGCAACCGATGAACAGCACCACATCGGCGGCATCGACCTCGGCCCGTGTCGCCGGAATACCCCCGTTTGACCCCACCACTCCCAGCGCCAGCGGGTCGGTCTCCGCAATCGCACCTTGCCCCGAAACGGTTGAGGCCACCGGCATGTCCAACGCGCGGGCAAGGCGCGCAAGCGCCGCCTCGCCGCCCGAAAGCAGCGGCCCGCCGCCACAGATGGCGATGGCGTTCTGCGCCTTGGCAAGAATCGCAGCGGCCTCTTCGATAGCGCGCGGGTCCGGGGCCTGACGCTCGGCGGGGAAATGGGTTTGCTCGGGGTCGGCATGGATCTCGGCCTGGCTCACCGGGGCCTTCTGGGTGTCGAAAGGCAGCGACAGATGCACCGCGCCGGGCGTGCCGGTGGTCATCTGGCGAAACGCCTCACGGATCATCGCGGGAAGCTGCCCGGCATCGTCAAGCGCCGCGTTCCACTTGGTCAGCGGGCGAAAAAGTGCGGTCTGATCCAACTCGGTCAGCGGATACTTCCCGCGGCTGGTGGTGGCCACGTCCGAGGTGATGGCAAGGATCGGCACCGAGCTTTCATTGGCTTCGACCACGCCGGGCAGGATATAGGTGGCCCCGCCGCCCGACGGCCCTTCGCAGATGCCCGGCTGCCCGGTCACACGGGCATAGCCGTCGGCCATATAGGCGGCGTGGCGCTCGTCACGGGTGAGGAAATGGGCGATCCCGTGATCAAGCCGCGCCAGCGCGTCATAGAAGGGCAGCGTGGTATCCCCGCACAGGCCGAAAATATGGCGCACACCATGGGCTTCAAGCATCCGCACCAGCGCCTCGGCGCCGTTCATCTGGTTGTGGCCTTGTTGTTCGGTCATAATCACGCTCCACCTCGGCATTCCAATCTGTATACAGGATTGCATATTGATTTCAAGCACGCCACATGGCATGTCGGAAAGCGACAATCGGAAAGGCGGATGCGATGACGGATGGACGGGTCGAGGATATTTACCGCTGGCTCAAGGCGCGCGCCGTGTCATTCGATCTCCGGCCCGGGGACCGGATCAACGAGAGTACGCTCGCGCGCGAATTCGGGGTCAGCCGGACACCCCTGCGCGAGGCGCTCAACCGGCTGGTGGCCGAGCGGTTCTTTGAATTCCGCGCCGGGCAGGGATTTTTCTGTCGTAGGCTTGAGGCGCAGGAGATTTTCGACCTGTTCGAACTGCGCAAGATCCTGGAAACGGCGGCGGCCCGCGCGGCTTGTGAACGGGCGAGCGACGAAAGCTTGCGGGCGCTGCGCGATGAGCTTTATGCACATGGGCTGGAAACGCAGGGGTTGAGCGTAGCCGAGGCTTGCGCCCGTGACGAGGCGTTTCACATCGGGATTGCGCTCTTGGCCGGGAACGCGGAACTGACCGCGCAACTCGAACATATCAACGAGCGGATCCGCTTCATCCGCTGGATCGAGATGCAGGCGCGGGTGAAACGCTCGAAAAAGCAGCATGTCAAGATCATGGAGGCACTTGAGGCGCGCAACGCCAACAAGGCGGCGCGGCTTCTGGGCGAGCATATCGAGAAGCGCATGGATCAGATTCTGGAATCAGTGCGCGCCGGCATCGCCAATATCTATCTCGACGGCGGCGAAATGGTTCAGGACCAGTTGTTGAACGAGGATGCGGCATGAAAGCGACGGGTGGCAAGGCGATCTATGGCGCCTCGGTTGGGATACTGATGCTGGAGGCGCGATTCCCGCGAATCCCGGGCGACATGGGCAACGCCATGACATGGCCCTTCCCGGTGCATTACAAGGTGGTGCGCGACGCCTCGCCCGACCGTGTGGTGCGGAAGGGGGCCGAGGGGATGCTGCCCGCCTTCATCGCAGCAGCGCAGGAGTTGCAGGCCGAGGGGGTGGACGGAATCACCACCAATTGCGGGTTTCTCGCGATCTATCAGGATGAACTGGCCGCGGCGGTCGGAGTGCCGGTGGTGACCTCGTCGCTGTGCCAGGTCGAACAGGTCAACCGGGTGCTACCCGCGGGCAAGCAGGCCGGCGTCTTGACGATCTCCAGTTCAAGCCTGACCGAGCGGCATCTCAGGGGGGCCCGGGTGCCGGAAGGCACCCCCATCGGCACGACCGAGGGCGGGCGCGAATTCACCCGCGTCATTCTCGACAACGAGTCCGACCTGGATGTCGAAGCCGCCCGGACCGACAATGTCGAGGCGGCGCTGGCCTTGCAGGCGGACCATCCCGACCTCGGGGCGATCGTTCTGGAATGCACCAACATGTCGCCTTATGCGCCCAATATTCGGGCGGCGACAGGGCTGCCGGTGTTTTCCGTCGTCACGCTTATCACCTGGTTTCAAGGCGCGCTTGTGCCGCCGCGCTTTACATAAGCGGTGGCGCAGAGGGCCAGCAACGCGACCGTGTCATGCGTAAAGAACGGGCGCGGAGAGAAACCGCGCCCGTCTTCCTGTTTCTTACCGTAACCGCCCGGTCGAGGATCAGGCCGCGTCAAACCTGTCGGCCATCATCACCTTGGTCCATGCGGCGACGAAATCGTTTACGAACTTCTCTTTCGAGTCGTCCTGGGCATAGACTTCGGCATAGGCACGCAGCACCGAGTTGGAACCGAACACCAGATCGGCGCGGGTGGCGGTCCAGCGGACCTGGCCCGAGGCGCGCTCCGCGACCTCGTAGAGGTTCGAGCCCTTGGGTTCCCACTTGTATCCCATGTCGGTCAGGTTGACGAAGAAATCGGTGGTCAACGCGCCTTCGTTGTCGGTGAAGACGCCGTGCTTGGTGCCGCCATGGTTGGTACCCATCGCCCGCATGCCGCCGACGAGGACGGTCATTTCGGGTGCGGTGAGGCCCAGAAGCTGCGCGCGGTCGAGCATCATTTCCTCGGGCGAGACGACGTAGTCCTTTTTCAGCCAGTTGCGGAAACCGTCGGAGACGGGTTCCAGCCACTTGAAGCTGTCGGCGTCGGTCATCTCGTCGGTGGCGTCGCCACGGCCCGGGGTGAACGGCACCTCGATGTCGAAGCCCGCCGCCTTGGCGGCCTGTTCGACGCCGAGATTGCCCGCCAGCACGATCACGTCGGCCACGCTTGCGCCGGTGTCCTTGGCAATCGGTTCGAGCGCGGCCAGAACGCGCGCGAGGCGCTCGGGTTCGTTGCCTTCCCAGTCCTTCTGCGGGGCGAGGCGGATGCGCGCACCGTTGGCGCCGCCGCGATAGTCCGACCCGCGGAAGGTGCGGGCGCTGTCCCATGCGGTGGCGACCATGTCGCCAATGGAAAGACCGGCCTCGGCGATCCTGTCCTTGGCCGCCGCAACATCATAGTCGGCGTTGCCCGCGGGGATCGGATCTTGCCAGATCAGGTCCTTCCTGGGCGCCTCGGGGCCGAAATAGCGCGTGTTCGGACCCATGTCGCGGTGGGTGAGCTTGAACCACGCGCGGGCGAAGGCATCGTCTAATTCCGCGGGGTTGTTGTAGAACCGCTCGGAAATCTCGCGATACCTGGGATCCATCTTCATGGCCATGTCGGCGTCGGTCATGATCGGATTGTGGCGGACCGACGGATCCGTGGGATCGACGGGCTTGTCCTCTTCCTTGATGTCGACCGGTTCCCATTGCCATGCGCCGGCGGGGCTCTTCTTGAGTTCCCACTCGTGGTTGAGCAACAGCTCGAAATAGCCGTTGTCCCACTTGGTCGGGTGGGTGGTCCAGGCACCTTCGATACCAGAGGTCACGGCGTTGGTGGCCTTGCCGCCCATCTTTGGGTTGGCCCAGCCAAGCCCCTGTTCGGCGACATCCGCCGCTTCGGGTTCGGGGCCGATGAGTTCGGCATCGCCATTGCCGTGGGTCTTGCCGACGGTGTGGCCGCCAGCGGTCAGGGCGACGGTTTCCGCGTCGTCCATGGCCATGCGGGCAAAGGTCTCGCGCACCTGTTCGGCGGTCTTGAGCGGATCGGGCTCGCCGTTCACGCCCTCGGGGTTCACATAGATCAGGCCCATCTGCACGGCAGCGAGCGGGTTCTCCATCGTGTCTGGCTTGGAGACATCTCCATAGCGTTCGTCGGAGGGCGCGAGCCATTCCTTCTCGCTTCCCCAGTAGGTGTCTTTCTCGGGGTGCCAAATGTCTTCGCGGCCAAAGGAGAAGCCGAATGTCTTGAAGCCCATGGATTCATAGGCGACGTTGCCCGCCAGAACGATGAGGTCGGCCCAGCTCAGCTTGTTGCCGTATTTTTTCTTGATCGGCCAGAGCAGGCGGCGGGCCTTGTCGAGGTTGGCGTTGTCGGGCCAGCTGTTGAGCGGTGCGAAACGCTGGTTGCCGGTGCCTGCGCCACCGCGGCCATCGGCCACGCGGTAGGAGCCCGCAGCATGCCATGCCATCCGGATCATCAGGCCACCATAGTGACCCCAATCAGCAGGCCACCAATCCTGGCTGTCGGTCATCAACGCGGTGAGGTCTTTCTTGAGCGCATCGACATCGAGATCCTTGAGGGCTTCGCGGTAGTTGAAATCCCCAAGCGGGTTGGGCTTGGTGTCATGTTGATGCAGGATGTCGAGATTCAGCGCATTCGGCCACCATTCCATCACATCGGCGCCAGTCGTCGTCAGCGCGCCATGCATCACCGGACATTTGCCCGATTTGTCCATATCGTTTCCATCCATCTTGCTCTCCCATCATGGTTTCCGCATTGTCATGACCACCGGGACGTCATGCGGCCCGGGCGAGATCACTGACCTCAGACCGCCTTGCCCCGAGCCGGGCAGGGTGCTGTGGTGCGGTGATTCTCATTCTAGAATGAATCTAACAAACTATGCCCATTGGCATAAGTTGCATTTTCTTTTTTTTTCGATAAGTTTTCCTTATGTCCCATTTGACCCTGAAACAGTTGCGATATTTCACGACGCTTGCC
The DNA here is from genome assembly GCA_011389685.1 of Paracoccaceae bacterium. GTDB lineage: Bacteria > Pseudomonadota > Alphaproteobacteria > Rhodobacterales > Rhodobacteraceae > Aquicoccus. The sequence goes on along the minus strand of JAABTV010000034.1, from coordinate 26,171 downwards.
CGGCATGGCCATTTCGGTCGCGCCGCCGAGGCCTGTGCCATTTCCCAACCGGCGCTTTCCATGCAGATCAAGGAACTGGAAGAGACGCTTGGCACCGCCCTTTTCGAACGCACCTCGCGCAAGCTGCGCCTGACCGGGTTCGGCGAGATTTTTGAAGAGCGCGCCCGCGCAATCCTGCGGGATGTCGACGCGTTGGGCGATCTGGCGCGAGCCTCGCATGACCGGCTGGTGGGACGGCTCAGGATCGGAATCATCCCGACGATTGCACCCTATCTCTTGCCTCGGATCATCGCGGATCTGACCGGGGCCTTCCCCGGGCTCGACATCCAGGTGCGCGAGACCATGACCCCCAAACTTGCGCAAGAACTTTCCGACGGTCTTCTGGATACGGCGATCGTCGCCCTCCCGGTGTCCGACCCGGCATTCGTGGAAGTGCCGATCCTGACCGAGACCTTTGTGCTGGTGCGACACCTGGAGCAAGCAGAACAGCCTGTTCCGGACCGTGACAAGCTGCGCGAGATGCGGCTTTTGCTGTTGGAGGAAGGCCATTGTTTTCGGGACCAGGCGTTGTCTTTCTGTAGCATCCCGTCCGGACGCCCCCGCGAGGGGCTGGACGGAAGCTCGCTTTCCACGCTGGTCCAGATGGTGGGGGCCGGGATCGGCGTGACCTTCATCCCGGAAATGGCGGTCGCGGTCGAAACCCGCTCGGCCAGAGTTTCGATCGCGCGATTCGACGATCCACAACCCAGCCGCACAATTGGTATGATCTGGCGCCGCTCGAATCCTCTCGCCGCGCAACTGGACGACATTGCACAGACATTTCTGAAAGCCGCGCGCGGTTGGCAGGACATATCGGCTGCAAATCACGCAACGGCGCCTTGATCGATCCAAGCGGCTTGTCCGAAAGGCCCATGTCGCAGAGTCGCCGCGCCCGATGTCAATCCACCGACACCCAGTTGTCGCCCTGTTTCATCCGATGCGTGATTCGGTTGGCCTGTCACAGTGTCTGTTCGAAAAAACACCCCTTCTTCGCCGCCCGGATCAGTGCCTCAACCGCCTCCGGCGGATCGTCGCTCTGGATCGCGACGTCGATAGCAAAACTGCGCGGCGCGGTTTCATAGACCCGATCCTTGCGCGCCCAATCCCATTCGATCCGAGCCTCGACCTCAAGCCCGGTGAGGGTCACGCCCATGCGGCGCGCAAAGGCGCGGATCTGGGTCATTATGCAGCCGGTCAGAGCGGTGCCGAAATGGGCCAGCGGCGGCGGCGCGGTGGCCTCGCCGCCGTGAAAGGCACCTTCGTCGGTGGCCATGTCGAAACGCTCCTGCATCGGCTGCACCATGCGCACGTCCATCTCGTTGCGCATGCGGCCAACGGCGCGGTCGGGGGCAGTGTCGAGATTGGGGCTCATGGTGTCACGATCCTGTTGCGCAGGGTTCCGATTTTCTCGATTTCGAGTTCGAACACGTCGCCCGGGGCCAGTTGCATGCCCAGTTCGAGACCACAGCCGGTGCCGACCGTGCCCGAGCCGATTACCTCACCGGGCCAGAGCGTTTCGGATGCGGATATATGGGCGAGGATTGCGCCAAAATCATGCTGCATCGACGATGAGTTCCCGCCACCCCATCGCGCGCCGTTGACCCGCAATTCCATGTTGAGCGCGACCGGATGCGCCACCTCGTCTGCAGTCAGGATCCAGGGGCCGAGGATATTGCCGGTATCGAAATCCTTGCCCTTGGCAGGACCCAGTTGTCCCGGCATCTCGCGCATCTGGACGTCGCGGGCCGAGACGTCGTTGAGGATCGTGTAGCCGAAGATGTGATCCGCCGCCTGTTCGGGCGCGATATCCTTGCCCTGTTTGCCGATCACGATGGCAAGTTCCAGCTCGACATCCAGAAACTCGGCGTAGTTGGGCCAGATCACGTCCGTGCCGTGGCCGATGAAGCTCATCCGGTTGCCCTTGTAATAGATTGGCTGTTCATACCACACGGGGGGCAGTTGCGGGTCGTCCTGGCCAAAGGCCTTGAGGCAGTTGAAGAGGTGGTCCTCGAAGACAAGGCAATCGCGATATTGGACGGGCATGAGCGGCGGCAGGAACGTCACCTCGCCCGCCGGGATCATCGCGCGCCGGTTGGCGCGGCGCATTAGGTGATCGGCCTGTTCGATCCCGTAATCGCCCTCTTCGATCACCGATTGCATGTTGCGGAACGTGTCGGTCTCGTATCGAGCCATTTCCGCCGCGCGGTCGAGATCGAGCAGCCTGTCGTCCTCCAGCGGCGACACCACCTTGACGCGGCCGTCGTGAAATACCGTGCCCAGACGCATGGCTTACTCCTCGAAAATGGCGACGGCGCGGGTGAACCCGGCGCTGGCGCCCTTGATCTTGTAGGGAAAGCAGGAAATCTCGAACCCGTCGCCCGGAAGGCTATCGAGATTCGACAGTTTCTCCATGTGGCAATAGCCGATCTCCATGCTGGCGCGGTGGCCCTCCCAGATGATGCCTGGATCGTGGGTCTTGGCATATTCCTGCGCGGTCAGTGCAAAGGGCGCGTCCCAGCTCCAGGCATCGGTGCCCGTCACCCGGACGCCGCGCTCCAGGAGATACATCGTCGCATCGCGCCCCATACCGCAACCCTTCATCAGGTAATCGGGTTGCCCGTAATGCGCGCCTGCGGAAGTGTTGACCACGACGATATCGAGCGGTTGCAGATCATGGCCAATGCGTTTCAACTCGTCCTCCACCTCCCGGGGTGTCACGATATAGCCATCCTCCATGTGCCGGAAATCGAGCTTGACCCCCGGGTTGAGACACCATTCCAGCGGCACCTCGTCGATAGTGATCGCGCGTTGGCCGTTATTCATGGTGGAATGGTGGTGGTAGGGCGCATCGAGATGGGTGCCGTTATGGGTTGCGATGCTCAGCCGCTCGACCGCCCAGCCCTCGCCGCCGGGCAGATCCTCGCGCTTGAGTCCCGGAAAGAACGCCATCACCTGCTCGGCGGTCTGATCGTGGGTCATGTATTCGATCTCGGGCAGCATGATCGGCGGGTCCGACACGATCCCGGTTTCGAGCGGCACCGAGATATCAACAAAACGTCTGGCCATGGTCGGCTCCTTTCAGGTCAGATTAACCCGGTGGCAAGCACCGGAAACGCAAGAACGAGGGCAAGGACGACCAGCATCATCAGCGCGAAAGGCGCAGCGCCGATGAAAATGTCGCCCAGCGTGATGTCGGGATCGTCGAGCGCCGACTTGATCACGAAAACGGATATGCCGAAGGGCGGGGTCAAAAGCCCCACCTCGACCGCGATCACCGTGACGATCCCGAACCAGATCAGATCAACCCCCATTCCCGAGAGCACCGGCATCATCAGGGGCACGAGGATCAGCATGATGGACGAACTGTCAAGCACCGCCCCCATCACGATCACCAGCGCGATATAAGCCAGTATTACACCCCAAAAGCCGATATCGGCCCCGGCCACGAATGCGCCGAACTCCATCGGCACACCCGAAAGCGCCAGCATGCGCGAATACATCTGCGCCGCGATGATCAGGAACGAGATCGAAGCCGTGACCAGCCCTGTATCGGTCAGCACCTGCCAGAAATCGCGCCACGACAATTGCCGCCGCAGGACGCCGATCAGGATCGCCCCACCCGCGCCCACGGCGCCCGCCTCGATCGGGGTGAAGAATCCGCCATAGATGCCGCCCAGCACCAGCCCTATCAGCGTCGCAATAGGCAGCCCTTTGGCGACCAGATCACTCGGGCCAAGGTCGCTCTCGATCCGGCCTGCCGCCACGCCGGGCCCCAGCCGCGCGGGCCACAGGACGGCGGTCATCCAGATGCCCACGCCGAAGGCCAGCGCCAGCAATATGCCCGGCAGGATACCGGCGATGAAAAGATCGCCCACCGATTGTTCGGTCAGAAGACCGTAGAGGATGAGCAAGAGCGACGGCGGGATGAGCATGCCCAAAACGCTCGACCCCGCCACGACACCGACCGCGAAGCGCTTGGCATAGCCATGGCGGATCATCTCGGGCACGGCGATGCGGGTGAAAACGGCGGCGCTGGCGATGGAAATGCCGGTAATGGCGGCAAAGATCGCGTTCGCTCCCACCGTGCCGATACCCAGCCCTCCCCTTAGACGCCGGAACAGGTGGTTGGCCACGTCGAACGCGTCGCGCCCCATGCCGGTCACGCTGACCACGTATCCCATCAGCACGAACAGCGGCACCACGCCGAAGAAATAAGAGGAAATTGTCTCGCTCGCCGCCAGCGCCAGCAGCTTGCCGGCCAGAAGCGGCGAACCCTTGATGGCCCAGACACCGAGATAGGAACACAGCATCAGGGCGAAGGGCACCCAGAAACCGGCATAGATCATCACCACCATGGCGCCGAAACTGGTGAGGCCGATCTCGAATGGCGTCATGCCCGCGCCCCCCGCATCAGGTGCAGGAACGCCGCCAGCCCATGCAACGCCAGTTGCACCAGAAGCGCCCCGCACCCTACGAGGATGATGAGCTTCACCGGCCAGATCGGCGCGGTGAAGGCACCGATCGTGCCCTCATAGGTGCCCCGGGTCCAGGCCCGCTCGAAAAGCGGCCATGAGGCTGTGATGATTTGCCAGACCAGAAGGATCGCGGCGAGGGAAAAGATCATCTCGACCGCCTGCCGCGCGCGCGGGCTGTGCCGTCCGACCCAACCCAAAAGGATGTCAGTGCGCGTCAGCCTCCCCTGTCGAAAGGTCTGCGCCACCTGGAGAAACACGATCGCAACGATCGACATCGACACCATTTCCGGCACGCCCGCGATCGGCGCGTTGAAGGCCCCGCGTCCGATCACATCGGCATTGACCAGAATCATCAACCCAAGGATCAGGACCGTCCCCGCCACGTTGAGCGCACCGGTGACAAGATCGACTCCCCGTCGGATAGCCTCGAACCAGCCGGGCAACTCCCCGGTCGCATCCTTGTCTTTCATCGGCTCCGCCATGACCACTGCTCCGGCCTCTCCCGACCCCGAAACCGCCGGGGCCGGGTGGGGTCCCTGTTATTCCTGGTCCCAGTCGCGTACCGGCTCGGCCCCCGCTGCTCGCATCGTGTCCATGTAGGCGTTGAGCACGGCCGTGCCATTCTTGCCCTGGGCATCGAGCTGCGCGGCCCATTCCTGTGCAACGTTGCTCATGCCTGCCGCCCATTGCTCGCGGAATGCCTGATCGACCTCGGTGATGGTCGCACCCTGATCCTCCATCATCGAAAGGAACGTCGTGACCGAGGCGTCGAGGTCTTTCTGATAGGCTTCGGCATCGGCGCGAGCCCCGGCCTTGAGCGCGTCCTGAACCACCTCGGGCAGGTTGTCATACCAGTCCTTGTTCGCGGCCAGCCCGCCGGCATATTGCGCGCCGAACCCCACCTTGGTGATGTGGGGGGCCACCTCGTGCAGCTTGCCCGGCAGGGCGGCACTGGCAAAGACGATCACACCATCATACACACCGGTCTTGATTTCGTTGTAATAAAGCGTGAGATTCCCGCTTACTCCGACAGCACCGGTCCCTTCGAGCCAATTGACTGCCGGCCCGGGTGCCGCGATCTTGTGACCGTCAAGATCGTCGATACTCTCCACCGGGAAGGTCGTCATCAACAGGTAGTCGTCGATGCCGATCCCGCCACCGAGGTATTCAAGCCCGTTTTCCTCCCACGCCGCGCGCATGTCGTCGTTGGTGGCCTGCAACTCGTCCATCCAACCGCTGACCAAAGTGGAATCGCTCGACACGAAGGGGGTGAAATAGGTCACGTTCTGCGGGCTAAGCTTGGCCGGGTCGAAGAGGCTCGAAACCAGCCCCACCTCGGCCAACCCCGCCTCGACCGCCTCAAGCTCGTCGCCGACCTTGGCCAGCGACCCGCCATATTGTTCCGACCAGGTGATGCTGTGCCCGGTGCCCTCAAGCGCGGCATCGACCGCAGGGATGAAGGTCTGGCTGGCATGTTTCACCCAGCGAAAGACCGGTGGATGCCCGGCCACAATGGTCACGTTGAACTCCTCGGCCTTGACCTGCGGCGCGATGACCGCCCCGCCCAGCACCAACGCGGCCAGCGCCGCGCTTCTCGTAATGAAATTCTTCATGGTTTCTCCTCCCCTTGGTTTCATGTTGTCACCAGCGTCCGGACGCCGCCGCAGATGAAAGGCACGATCCGCGCCAGCATCGCATCTGCATCGCCATCATCGCACAACCCGTTCGAGAGCCGCGCAGGCCGCCCGGTCTTGGCCATCATCGTCATGCCCACGCCAATCGCGAACATGTAGGCCCAGACCGCATCGGCGCGGCCCAAGCCCGGCTCGGCCTCCTGCAAGGCGGCGATATAGTCATGCGCAATCGGGTCGTAATAGGTCGCGGTCATCTCCCGTGCCAACGGATCGTTGGAATTCGCCATCGACACAAGAATGCGCGCGAACCCGCCACCATCCTCGGCCAGTTCCAGCCCGGTCTCGATGGTCGGGCGGAACAGCGCCTCGACGATATCTTCGAGGCGCAGCGCGCCTTCGGCTCTCAGTTGCGCCAACCGTTCGGCCCGGGCCGCGTTGATCTGCCCCGACCGCCGGGCCACCATCTTCTCGAACAGCCGCGCCTTGTTGCCGAAGTGATAATGAATCAGGCCCTGCGCCACGCCCGCACGCTCCGCGATCTCGCGCAGCGCCGCGCCCTCATAGCCGGAGCCGGCAAAGACAAGCTCGGCCGCGTCGAGGATCGCATCGGCCCGCACCCCACCTGGCACATCGCGCTCCTGCTGTTTCAAATGCTGTGCCAATCCACACCCGGAAAACTGACTGATCGCTCAGTCAGGTTCCTCCGGTTTGACGATTCGAGTCAACCCGGTGTCTTCATCTGACCGAAAATACCTGCGCAGGCGCGTCGCACCGCAGCTGCGAAAAGGCCATCGGCAGTGCCCCTCGCCACTGCCGCATCATTTCGCACCACGGGTGATTGAATTTCTCACCCGTTTCCACCATGATCCGCACAAAACAACGAGGCTCCGAGCATATGCGCCCCATCGTTTCCCTGATCCTCATCCTGTCGCTGACCGGATGCGCCGGTGGCTATCACCGGGCCAAGCGCGAAATGGCAGCCCCTCCGCCACGCGTGGTGGCGGCCACGCCCGAAGCCACAGCCCGCCCGTCCGCCTCGCTCACCCCTGCCCCTGTCGCAAAGCCATTTGCCACGGGTTCGATCCAACGCGCTTGCCTCGCGTCTGATCGCAGGGCGCGTTCGCGCGAATTGTGCGGTTGCATCCAGGCCGTCGCCGACCAGACGCTTTCGGGGTCGGATCAGCGCCTCGCCGTCAGCTTCTACAGCGATCCGCATCGCGCACAGGACATTCGCCAATCCGACCGCGACAGCCACCGGCGGTTCTGGACATCATATCGCGAGTATACCGACAGGGCCGAACGGACCTGCCGGTAAAGCCGCGATTTCAGCTCAAGCGCATCAGCATTCCGGCGATAAGGCGCCCGCGCTCGGCGAGGCTAGCCACTTCGATATGCTCGGTCAGCGTATGCAGCCCCTTGCCGCGCACGCCCAGCGAGTCGAGCGTGGGTATGCCCATGAAGCCGGTGAAATTGCCATCCGATCCACCGCCCGAGCTTGTCCCCGTCAATTCGAAACCCAGGTCCCGGGCTAGATCCCGGGCGATCTCGAACATCGCCATGGTGCCGGGCTGATCCGGCTCCCAGATCGGGCGCGTGACACCACGGGTCACTTCGAACGACACGCCGTTTTCCTCGCCCGCCAAGGCCATCAACCGCGCCACCCCGTCATCGAGGTCGCTTTGGGTCTTGGCCATGCTGAGCGCTTCGGCGTCGCAGACCGACGACACGCAGTTGACCCATTGCCCGGCATGGATCACGCCCACGGAAAAGGTGCAGTCGTCCCCGGTCATCGCTTCGATCTCGATGATCTTGCGCGCCATCGCGGCGATCGCGGATTTGCCTTCCGACAAGCGCGCGCCCGCATGGCTGGGCAAGCCGCGCGTGCGCAGGTTGAACCGCGCGATCGCATAGCGCCCGATCACCGCGCCGCCATCGTCGCGGGCGGGTTCGGGCACCAGCACATATTTGTTGCGCGCCGCCTCGGCCTCGATCAACTCGCGGGTCGAGGGCGTCCCGACCTCCTCGTCGGGGGTAAAGAGCACCGTTACCGGCAAGGGCGTCTGCATCCCCGCCGCGATGAGCTGGCGGATCGCCTCGACACTGGCGTAATTGCCGCCCTTCATGTCCATGATTCCGGGGCCAAAGCAGATATCGCCTTCGCGCTTGAACGGCAGCGTCTCCAGCGTGCCGATCGGATGCACTGTGTCCATGTGGCCCACGATCAGGATGCCCGGCTCGCCCTTTTTCGGATGCGGGAAACGCGCCCGAACACAACCACCATATCCCATGCGGCCAGGTATTCGCTCGATCTCGGCCATCTGGGCAAGGTCGTAGGCGGCAAGGTCCATCATCCGGTCGACCGCTGCCGCATCATGGGTCGGGCTTTCGCATTCGATCCACGGGCGCAGGCCCGCAAGCATCGCATCGGCATCGAAAGGCAATTTCAAAGGGTCCATGTTCATGCAACTCCCACAGGCAGGCGGCGCTCGACGATGCGCGCCATGATCGACGCGCCCACCGGCAGGATTTCAGGGTCGAGCATGAAGCCCGGATTGTGCAGCGGCACCGTGCCGCCATGGCCCACACGGCAATAGGAGCCGGGCACCACCTTTAGCATATCGGCGAAATCTTCGGACCCGGTGGCCGGTTCGGCCTTGTCCGACACGTTCTCGGCCCCGACGATATCGGCCGCGGCCTCGAGATAGGCATCCGACAACGCGTCGTCATTCATCAGCACGTCGAAGATGTTGCGCAGATCGATCTCGATCTCGACGCCATAGGCGCGGGCCATGCCCTCGCACAACTCACGCAGCCGGGTTTCGGCCAGTTCGCACACCTCGTCCTTGAAATAACGGATCGTCCCGGCCAGCGTCGCGGTGTCGGGCACAACGTTATAGGCGCTGCCGGCGTTGCTTTGAGTCACGGAAAAGACGCAGGAATCGAGCGGTGCGACGTTGCGCGACACGATGGTCTGGATCTGCGCCACGAGCATTGCGGCAATGACCAGGGGATCGCGCGACTGCTGCGGCATGGCGGCATGACTGCCCCGTCCCTTGATCTTGATGTCAAAGAAAGACGCCCCCGCCATCGCCGGACCCTTGCAGATGCCAACCTTGCCCGACTCGCCGTTGGGCCAGTTGTGCATGCCGTAGACCTCATCACATGGAAACTTGTCGAAAAGCCCCTCGGCCAGCATGCCGCGCGCGCCACCCAGCCCCTCTTCGGCAGGTTGAAAGATCAGAACGGCAGTGCCGTCGAAATCGCGCGTCCGGGCCAGATGCTTGGCCGCGCCCAGAAGCATGGTGGTGTGACTGTCATGACCGCAGGCATGCATGACGCCCTCGTTTTTCGAGGCATAGGACAGGTTGCTTTCCTCGTGAATGGGCAGCGCGTCCATATCCGCGCGCAGCCCGATCCGGCGATTGCCGCCGCCCTTGCCCTTGATCAAACCCACGACGCCGGTTTTCGCGAGCCCGGTGTGGACCTCGTCCACCCCATATTCGCGCAGCTTTGCGGCCACCACCTGCGCGGTGCGGGTTTCGGTAAAGCCGATCTCGGGATGGGCGTGCAGATCCTTGAATATCCCGGTCAGTTCGTCCTGGCTCTCCGAGATGATCGGTAAAACGGGCATGGAATGTCCTTTCCTGTTGAGTGTCCTGTCGAGCGGAATGTCAGGCGGGGGGCGTGGCGGCAGATGACGCGCGGCCGGTTTCCGAGAATGGCCGGAAGTTGGCGAAATCCCAATGCCGCCCCGGGGCGGCAGAGATCAGCGCCTTGGTGTAATCCTCGCGCGGCTCGCCCAGAACCCGACCAGCGGGGCCGTATTCCACGACCCGGCCATGCTGCATCACCATCACCTCGTCACAGATCTGCGCGGCCACGCCCAGATCGTGGGTGATGAAGAGGATGCCGAGGCCCAGCCGGTCCTGCAATTCCGCCAACAGGTCGAGAACCTGCGCTTGCACACTCACATCCAACGCCGAAACAGCCTCGTCCGCGACAAGGATGTCAGGATCGACTGCCAAGGCGCGGGCAATCGCGATACGTTGGCGCTGGCCGCCCGAGAACTGGTGCGGAAAGCGGTCGACCGCGCTGGCTGGCAAGCCCACCAGTTCCAGCAATTCACGTGCCCGCTCGACCGCCTGGGCGCGTGGCACGCCGAAATTCAACGGCCCCTCGATGATCGACTCGCCGATCTCGCGCCGCGGGTTGAGCGAGCGCATCGGGTCCTGGAACACGATCTGGAACTTGCGCCGCCGCGCCTTGAGGTCGCCCGGCTTCATCTGCGCGATGTCCTCGTCGCCGATCATGATCTTTCCCGACGTGGGGTCGATCAGCCGCATGATGCAGCGCGCCACGGTCGATTTGCCGGAGCCGCTTTCACCCACGATGCCCAGCGTCCGGCCATGTTGCAGCGTCAGGCTCACATCCTGAGCCGCGTTGACCTCACGGCTCTTGAAGATGAGCCCGCCGCCGCCATAGGTCTTGCAAAGGCCCTGAGTGCTCAGAACCACCTTTTCCGAACTGTCCGGGCTGGCCGGGCGCGGCACGTGGCTGGGCACCGATCGCAACAGATCACAGGTGTAATCGGTCTGCGGATGGCGCAGCAATTGTTCGAGCGGCTGGGTTTCCATCACCTCGCCCAATTTGAGAACGGTCACGTCCTCGGCAATCTCCGAGACAACCCCCATGTCATGGGTGATGAACATCACCGCCGTGCCCTGATCCTCGCGCAATTCGCGGATCAATGACAGGATCTGTGCCTGCGTGGTCACGTCGAGCGCGGTGGTCGGCTCGTCCGCGATCAAGAGCTGCGGGCGCATGATCAGCGCCATGGCGATCATGATGCGCTGGCGCTGGCCGCCCGACAACTGGTGCGGAAAGCTGCCATACATCTTGTCCACATCGGGCAGATGCACCGCCTCCATCATTTCCTTGGCGCGGCGCTTGCGCTGTTGCTGCGACATGTCGGAATGGAACTCGAGCACTTCCTCGATCTGCGCACCGACCCGGGCCACCGGGTTGAGCGCGGTCATGGGCTCCTGAAAGATCATCGACATCGCCGTGGCGCGCAGCTTGCGCAGGCGTTGCGGCGTGGCGGTCAGAAGCTCCTCGCCCTTCATGCGGATCGACCCGGCCGTCGGCACCAGCGCCTTGGGCAATAGCCCCATCGTGGCCAGCGCCGTCAGCGACTTGCCCGAGCCGCTCTCACCGACCAGGCACATGGTCTGGCCCGGCTTGATCACCATGTCGAGCCCCTTGACCACCTCCTGTTCCGGGTCGCCATTGAGAGCGATACGCAGGTTCTCGATTTCAAGAAGGTTCTCGCTCACCTGTCGATCCCCCGTTTTGCCATGCGCGGGTCAAGTGCGTCACGCACCGCGTCGCCCAGAAGATTGATGGCCAGGATCGCCATCGAAACGACGATCCCGGGCCAGAGCACGATGCCCGGGTTGATCTGGAAATAGATCCGCCCCTCGGCCATGATGTTGCCCCAGCTCGGCGTTTCGGGACTGATGCCCGCGCCGAGGAAGGAAAGGATCGCCTCAACAAGGATCGCCGACGCACAGATATAGGTGCCCTGGATGATCAGTGGCGCGATGGTGTTGGGCAAAAGGTGCCGCCGCATGATCAGCCATGTGGATGATCCCGCCGCGATGGCGGCCTCGACATAGGGTTCCTCACGCGCCGAGAGCACGACCGAACGCACCAGCCGCACCACGCGCGGCACCTCGGGAATGGTGATCGCGATCAGAACGGTCCAGATGCCCGCCCCCCAAAGCGACACGATGGCAATCGCCAGCAGGATGTTGGGAATGGCCATGAGTCCGTCCACCATCCGCATCAGCACCGCATCGAGCCAACGGATATACCCCGCCAAGAGGCCCAGCATCAAACCGGACGCAACCGCGAAAACCGCAGCCCCCAGCCCCACGACGAGCGAAATGCGCCCACCATAGATGATGCGTGAAAAGAGATCGCGACCAAAGGCATCGGTGCCCAACCAATAAAGCTCGCTCGGCGGTTTCAGGCGTTGCGCCGGCGTCAGCCGCACCGGGTCATGCGGCACCACCCACGGAGCAAACAGCGCCGACAGCACGATGATCGCCAGGATCAGTGAGGCGATGAACACGAAAGGGCTCGAGAACACGATCTCGCGCGCCCGATCCAGAGGCGAAACCCGCCCGTCCCCTTCTGTGAATGCGGTCTGGTCTGTCATGTGTAACGGATCCTCGGGTCAAGCAGAACATAGGCAATGTCGATCAGCAGGTTGACAACAACATAAACGAGCGAGGCCAGAAGAATCACGGCCTGGATCACCGGGTAATCGCGCGCCAACACCGCATCGACGGTCAGCCGCCCCAGACCCGGAAGGTTGAATACGCTCTCTGTCACGACAACCCCCGAGATGATCAGGGCAAAGCCGATCCCGATCACCGTGATGATCGGCACCGAACAGTTGCGCAGCGCATGCCGCATCAGCACCAGTCGCTCGGGCAGGCCCTTGGCGCGGGCGGTGCGGATGTAATCGTCGCCCAGAATTTCAAGCATCGAGGTCCGCGTGATCCGCGCGATCAGCGCAATATACAAAAGCGTGAGCGTGAAGGTCGGTAGCGCGATGCGATGCAGGAACTGCCCCAACCCATCCCCTATGGGTCGGAACCCCTGCACCGGAAACCAGTTCAACTGCATCGAGAACAGCGAAATCATCAGGTAGCCAATAACAAAGACCGGCACCGAAAAGCCCAGCACCGAAATCAGCATCACGAAACGGTCGATCAATGTGCCGTGCTTCCATGCCGCGATCACGCCCAGCGGCACGGCGATCAGAACCGACAGGATGATCGTGGTCAGCGCAAGGCTGATCGTCGGCTCCATCCTCGCGGCGATCAACTCGATCACCGGCTTGCCGGAAAGCACCGAAGTGCCGAAATCGCCCTGCAACAGGTTGCCAATCCAGGTGATGAACTGGATATGCAGCGGATCGTTGAGACCCAGCGCCTCGCGGATGCGTTGAAGTTGTTCCGGCGTCGCGGTGTCGCCCGCGATGATCGCGGCCGGATCGCCCGGCGTCAGCCGCAGCATTAGGAACACGAAAAGCGCCACGAATCCCATCACCGGCACGGCGGCAAGGATACGTTGCACGATATAACCGAACATCGGCACTCCCTCTCAGGTTCTCGCCCCGCGGGGCCGCCCCGTCCGCCAACCGGTGGCCGGGAAAATCCATGCTGTCGGCCCCGCACCCGGACGGGTGCGGGGCCGGACCGTCACCGATCAGTTCTTGGAGATGTTCCAGAAGAACGGCGCGGGACCGTCCAGAACACCGTCAAGGTCGCTCGACCAAGCCGAAGGCACGAAGTATTGGCCGATCGGGGCATAGACGCCTTCGTCATAGGCCACTTCCTGGATCTTCGCTGCGATTTCCTGCTGCTCTTCGAGCGAACCGGATGTCGCATAGGCCATCCGCAGCTCTTCGAGCTCGGGCACATCGGGCCAGCCGAACCAGCCGCCATCGGGGCCCTTGCCGTTGACCATGTTGTTGACCAGCGGGTTGAACACGTCCGCGCCCACCCAGTTGGTTGCAAACATATGCCAGCCACCTTCATCAACCGGCGCTTGACTTGCACGGCGGCCCACGAGGCTTTGCCAGTCCATCGCCTGCAGATCGACCTCGAAGCCGACATCGCGCATGGCCTGCGCCACGACCACAGGCTGCGTGCGCAATGTGCCCACATCGGTCGGGTGCATCATCACAATCGGTGTGCCGTCATAACCCGCCTCTTCCAGAAGCTGCCGGGCCAGATCCTGACCATTGCCTTCGGTCAGCGTCTCGGAGCCGACATCCGTGGCCAAGGGCGTGCCACAGACGAACATCGCTCCGCACAGGCTGTAAAGATCGGGGTTGCCAATCATCGCGTCCAAAACGTCCTTCTGATAGATCGACGCAATTGCCGCCTTGCGGATACGCGGGTCATCCATCGGCGCATTGAGCGTGTTGGGGCGAATGATCGTCTGATAGCCCAGCGCGTTGAGGTTGCGCACCTCGAGATCCCCGCTTGCCTCCAGAATCGGCAACAGGTCAGAGGGCGGGCTTTCCCAATAGTCGATTTCGCCGGCCATGATCGCGTTGAGCGTGGTCTGGTCATCGGGCATCACCACCCATTCGACCCGGTCCACCTTGACCACCTTGCCGCCTGCCGACCAGCTCGGCTCTTCATCGCGCGGCACGTAGTCCTCGAACTTCGCATAGACCGCCTTCACACCCGGCTGGAACTCATCAGCCACCCATGTGAACGGGCCCGATCCGATCTGTTCGGGGATCGGCTCGGTCGACGGCGTCTCGGCCAGACGCTTGGGCATGATGAACGGCACGTTCGACGACGGCTTGGCCAGGCTGTCGATGACAAGGCCATAAGGTTCCTTCATGTTCATGACAAAGACGTTGTCGCCGTCCTGGCCCATGCTCTCGACGAAATCCATCAGCACCTGCCCCATGCCGTCGCGCTCGCCCCAGCGGGCGATGGAGGCGGCGACATCGTCGCCGGTGACTGGGCTGCCGTCATGGAACTTGAGACCGTCACGCAGGGTGAAGCGATAGGTCAGCCCATCATCCGAGACGGTCCAGCTATCGACCATCTGCGGCTGGGGCGTCATGCTCTCGTCCAGCGCAAACAGCGTGTCGAAGATCATGTAGCCGTGGTTGCGGCTCATGTAGGCGGTGGTCAGGATCGGGTCGAGCACCCGAAGCGCCGAGTGTTTCACCGCCGTCAGCGTCTCCGCGCTCAGCGGTGCAGCGGCCATCGTCGCGGCAGCCAGCACCGCAGCGCTCAGCGCCGTGCGGCGCAGCCCCGCGCCGATGCGGTCCGGCATGTGTTTCAAGTCAAGTGTCAGGGTCATGTTCAACTCCCGTTGGTTGCAGTTATGCGCCGGGTTTGGAGGCCCTTTTGCGGCGCGGTTGGTTGCTCGGCTCACGGCACCGCGCGTACGGCGCGGGTCGCATTTCATGTATCAGGCCTGATGCGCTTCCGTCTCTCCCATCGTCCGTGGTTCGAACGCGGCCCCCAGAGGCTCAAGCCGCATGCCCGGCGCCAACCGCGTGAACGGCAGGCTTGCGGGGCTGATCGGCATCGGCCCGGGCGCTACGCAGGTCAGGATCGTCTCGGCGATGGTATCAAAATCCGCCCGGAAATGCACCGAGCTCTTGTTCACAAGGATTGGCTCTTCCTTCGGTTCGATCCCGACGAAACGATACATTTCCTGATCGGCCATCTGCGCCTTGTGGCTGGTCACGACCACCCTCACATCGCCGATGCGCAGGCAGGCCGACGGCCCCATGTCCAGGGGCGCGCCACCGTAGAACGGTCCCGACGCCACCAGATGACCATCCGAAAGCGTTTCGACCACGAACCGCCCCTCGAACGGCGCGTCGCCGGGGATGTTCGAGAGTCCGCCCAGCGCGATCTCGATCTCGGCGCCTTCGCCCGCCGCATGGGCGGCAGCGGCGGCCTTTGGGTCGACCATGTTGCCCAGCGCGCCACGCGCCTTGTTGCGCACCATCGCAGCCAACATGCCGGTGGTGTTCGAATCGCCCCCCGCGCCGGGGTTGTCCTGCGTATCCGCTATCACCACGGGACGGGTGGCCGTTCGGGCGATGCGCATCGCCTCTTGCACGCCTTCGTCCGGATCGTAGCTTTGCCCGGCAAAGGCGTCCTCGGCGGCCAGAACCGCCGCTTCGATCCGCTCCGCCGCCTCATCCGCCGCATCCTGGCTTTCGCCGTATGTGACCACTGTCGGCCCGCATCCAGGGAAATCTGCTGCCGGAAAGCCGAAAAAGAAAGACGTGCTGCTGACCTCGCCACCCTCGCATTCGGCCACGAGGTCATAGATACCCTTCGCCGGCTCCGCCCGGGTGCTCTGCCACGCGATCGGAATGAGGAAAGGCAGGCGCCGGAACGCCTTGGCAAATGGCGCGCCACGGCTCATCAGCCGGTCAAGCTGTTCGGCCGCCCGGCGCCCGGTGTCGCTCATATCGACATGTGGATAGGTGCGAAAGCCGACCAGGACATCGGCCGCTTCGACCATCTCGGCGGTGATATTGCCATGCAGGTCGAGCGCGCAGGCGATCGGCACATCCGGCCCCACCGCCGCGCGCACCCGCGCAAGGAGCGCGCCTTCGCCGTCATCGACATGCTCGGCCACCATCGCGCCATGCAGATCAAGGAAAACTCCGTCCAGCGACCCCGCCGCGGCGATCCCCTCGACGATCTCGTCGGAAATCCGGTCATAGGCGTCGCGAGTCACATGGGCCGACGGGATCGCCCCGGCCCAGAGCACCGGCACCATGTCCCAGCCCACACCTTCGCCGTGCTGGACCGCACCGCCGATCCCGAGATTGATTCCACGACCCCGGCTCAGGACATCCGCGCCGCGCGCCATGGGCATATAGCCACCACCCTGCACGAAATCGTGGTGTGCGGCCTTTGTCGGGGCAAATGTATTCGTCTCATGCAAGAAGCCTGCAAGCGCAACCCGGCGCATATGTCGTATTTCCCCGTTCTTGTTCGCAACCACTGATCTCGACCCGACAGCTTACCCTACGTCGATCAATCTTCTGTATTGCAAGACGATACAGCTGCATTGTATTCTTAGCTTATGATTGTGAATCGACCCCTGTCAACGGCCAAACATGAATGGAACGTCACGTTGCCACGCAACACGACCCGCGCCGAACCCGGATTTCGTGAACTGACCGAAAACAATCGCTCTGGCCCGCTTTTTGTGCGGTCCCTGGAAAAGGCCATGCAGGTGCTGGCGGCCTTTCACCACGCCGATGCCCCCCTGTCGCTGTCCGAGATTGCCGCCCAGGCGAACGTCGATCGCAGCACGGCGCAACGGATGGTGCACACCCTGCGCTCCATGGGCTATATCCGGCGCGCGGGCGATGGGCGCGGCTTTGTTCCCGGTATCCGGTTGCTCGATCACACGCTCGATTACCTGCGGCTCGATCCTCTGGTGCGCCGCGCCACGCCGGTGCTTCAGGAACTGCGCAAGGAGGTCCGCGAGCGCGTCGACCTGTCGCTTTTCGACGATCTGCGCGTGGTTTATGCAGTGCGTCTGCAAAGCAAGCGCCAGACCTTCTACACCACTCTTGTCGGCCATAGTGTGCCGAGTTTCTGCAGCTCGGGCGGTTGGGCGATTCTCTCGCGCCTGCCCGACGACCGGGTGCGCGACATCCTCGACCGCTCCGACCGCCGCCCTTTTACCCCGCACACCGTCACCCAGATCCCCGCCATCCTCGACAAGATCGCCGAGACCCGCGCCAACGGCTACGCGCTCAGCCTCAACCAGATCCTGCTGGGCGAAATCGCCGCCGGGTTCCCGGTGCTCGATGCGAATGGCGATCCGGTCGCCGCGATCCATGTTGCAGGGTCGCTCGCCGAATGGACGCCCGAGGATTTCGTCAACCGCAACATCCCGCTCGCGCTCGAAGCGGCGCGCGCCATCAGCCAGTATTGAGCGAGGTTCCATGACCCAGTTTGCCCTGCCCGGCCTCAACGCCCCCGCCAGCATCCGCATCGACCGCTGGGGCCTGCCGCATATTCGTGCCGAGAACCCCCGCGACGCCTTTTTCGTGCAGGGCTTCAACGCCGCGCGCGACCGACTCTGGCAGATCGACCTGTGGCGCAAGCGGGGGCTGGGCCTGCTGGCCGCCGATTTCGGCCCCGGCTACCTGATGCAGGACCGCGCCGCGCGGCTCCTGCTCTATCGCGGTGACATGGCCCCTGAATGGGCGGCCTATGGCGCCGATGCCAAGGAAATCTGCACCGCCTTCGCCGATGGTATCAACGCGGGCGTCGACCTGGTGCTGGAGGGCGCCCTCCCCCTGCCCCCCGAATTTGCCGAGCTGGGCACCAGGCCCGCCCATTGGGCGCCCGCCGACGTGGTGCGCATCCGCACCCATTGCCTGGCCCGCAATGCCACCTCCGAACTGGCCCGCCAGAAGGTGCAGGCGCGCGCCTCGCCCGAGGTCGATCTCTTGCGCGTGCCGCTCTCGCCGCCGGTGCCGGATGAGGAATGGTCCACGATGGACGGCACGCCGCTGCCCGACGATGCGCTCACCACCTATCTGCTGGCCACGGCGCCGGTGACGTTCAGAGCAGACCGCCTCGCCGCCACGCTTCAAGAGGCGCCGCTCTGGTCGGCGCTCGACCCGGCGCTCAACGTGCTGCGCCACGACAGCCCGCCCGAGGGCTCGAACAATTGGGCGCTGGCGCCGTCGCAAACCGCCACCGGCCGCGCGATCATGGCCAGCGACCCGCACCGCGCCCATGCCGCGCCCTCGCTGCGTTACATGGTCCATCTGAGCGCCCCCGGCCTCGACGTGATCGGCGCGGGCGAGCCGTCGTCGCCCGGCATCATGGCCGGCCACAACGGCACCGCCGCTTTCAGCCTCACGATCTTCTGCGCCGATCAGGAGGATCTCATGGTCCACGAAACCCTGCCCGAAGCGCCGCACAGCTATCGTTATGGCGCGGGCCACGAGGAAATGACCCGCATTGACGAGGTCTTCGCCGTCAAGGGCGCACCCGATCAGATCCTGCCGCTTTACTTCACCCGTCATGGCCCGGTTCTCTGGCAAGACAAGGCGCGCAATCTCGCCCTGTCGCTGCGCACCGTTTTCACCGACCCTGGCACCGCGCCCTATATGGCCAGCCTGAAATCCATGCGCGCCACGACGATGAGCGATTTCCGCGAGGCGCTGGACACCTGGGGCGCACCCTCGGTCAACATGGTCTATGCCGACACCACGGGCGATATCTGCTGGCAGGCGGCGGCCTATGTGCCGCGCCGCAATGGCTGGCGCGGGC
This sequence comes from Paracoccaceae bacterium, assembly GCA_011389685.1. Lineage (GTDB taxonomy): Bacteria > Pseudomonadota > Alphaproteobacteria > Rhodobacterales > Rhodobacteraceae > Aquicoccus. The sequence continues at coordinate 7,151 of JAABTV010000034.1, read as the reverse complement.
TGGCTCCGGTGCCCGGCGATGGCCGCTTTGAATGGCAGGGCTACATCACCGCCGCCGAGTTGCCCGCAACGATCAACCCCGCCGATGGCGTGGTCTGGTCGGCCAATGAAATGAACGTCCCCGACGGCTGGGATCACGCCGCGCAACCGGTCGGGCATGAATGGCTCGAAGACGGGCGCGCCGAGCGGATTTCGCAAGCGTTGCGTTCCGGCAAGGTGAACGACATCGCGGACAACTGCGCCCTGCAAACCGATACCCATTCGGGATACACCGCGCGCCTTGTGGCGCAGATTCCGGCACAGGTCCCGGAAGAGGCCCGCACCCGGCTAAAAGGCTGGAACGGTCACACCGATGCCGACAGCGCCGCCGCGCTTCTGGCCGAAATCTGGCTGTCAAGCCACCTGCGCCCCGCGCTTCTGGCCCGTGTCGCGCCCGACCCCGATTTGCGCAAATGGTTCGGTGCGGGTTCCATCGCCACGGTGGTGCGCATGTTGGAGGGCCGTCACCCCGGCCTCGCCCGCGCCGCCGGTCTTGACGATGACACCGCCCGCGACAGCTTCCTCGTCGAAACCCTCGTTGCCGCGTGGGCGGATGCCGTGGCGCGCTTTGGAACGGACCCCGCCAAATGGCGCTGGGGCGATCTGCACAAGGGCTGGTTCAACCACGCGCTTACCCCGCTGGGCCATTCCCACGACGTCGGCCCGCTCGACAAGGGCGGCAGTTCCACCACGGTCATGATGGCGCATTACGAGGCCAGTGATTACCGCGTGCGCATCGGTGCCTCGGTGCGGATGGTGGTCGATGTGGGCGCATGGGACAACAGCGTATGGATCAACGCGCCGGGCCAGTCGGGCTTGCCGGACTCGCCTCATTACGCCGATCTGGCGCCGCTCTGGGCGATGGGCGACTATGTGCCCATGTGCTATTCGGACTCAGCGGTCGAGGCCGCAACCGCCACGCGGATCGACCTCTTGCCCGGCTGAGGGCTCAGGCCTTGCCTTCGAGGCCAGCCGCTGCGGCGTCGCTGGCCTCGGGGATGCGCATCTCGAAAACGTCCCTGATGACCGTATAGTCGTAATAGCCCATCCGCGCGATCGGAGCGATCCGGGAAATGTCGAGCTTACCATCGGAGGTCAGCACTTCGTCGGCCACATGGATGCGCGCGACCTGCCCGTAAACCACGTCCACCGACCCCATGGGGCTGTTGCCGGGCAGGCGATGCGTGGCGATATGCCGGCACTCGAAATGCGCCGGGCTTTCGGCCACGCGCATGCCGGGTGCCTCGGTCGCAGGTGCCTTGGTCACGCCCGCGCGCTCGAACTCGTCCTCCTCGGGGCCTAGCGCCATGGCGCTGATATTGACCGCTTCGCGCAAGGCATAGGTCGCCATGTTCCAGATGAACCAGCCGGTTTGCTCAGCATTGATCACCGTGTCCTTGCGGCGGCCATCGGGATACTGGTTGGCGGCGAACATTACCATCGGCGGATCGAAGGTCAGGTTCTGCCACTGGCTGTAGGGGGCGAGGTTGTGCACCCCGTCCACGCTCACGGTGGACAGCCAGCCGATCGGGCGCGGCACAGTGCAGCTCTTGAACGGCGGAAACGGGAGCGGGCAGGCCTCCTGCCCCGGTGCATATTCCATCTCAGTTCCCCAATATCCCGGGCAGACGCAGCCCGTGTTCCTTGGCACAATCAATCGCGTCCTCATATCCCGCATCGGCGTGACGCCACACCCCCGAGGCCGGATCGTTCCACAGCACCCGTTCCAGCCGCTTCGCAGCCTCAGGCGTACCATCGGCCACGATCACCATGCCCGCGTGCTGCGAGAATCCCATGCCGACGCCGCCGCCGTGATGCAGGCTCACCCATGTTGCCCCCGACGCGGTATTGACCAGAGCGTTCAGCAGCGGCCAGTCGCTGACCGCATCAGAGCCATCCTTCATCGCCTCGGTCTCGCGGTTGGGGCTGGCCACCGACCCCGAATCGAGATGATCGCGCCCGATCACGATGGGCGCCTTCAATTCGCCACTGGCCACCATCTCGTTGAACCTGAGCCCCGCCCGGTGCCGGTCGCCCAGCCCGATCCAGCAGATCCGCGCCGGAAGCCCCTGAAACGAAATCCGCTCGCGCGCCATGTCGAGCCATTGATGCAGATGCGCGTTCTCGGGGAAAAGCTCCTTCATCGCCTGATCGGTGCGGTAGATATCCTCCGGGTCACCCGACAGCGCACACCAACGGAACGGCCCCACGCCACGACAGAAAAGCGGCCGGATATAGGCCGGCACGAACCCGGGGAAGGCGAACGCGTTCTCAAGCCCCTCGTCCTTGGCCACCTGCCGGATATTGTTGCCGTAATCCAGAACCGGCACGCCATCATTCCAGAAATCGACCATCGCCTTGACATGCACCTTCATGCTCGCCCGAGCGGCGCGTTCCACCGCCTTGGGATCGCTCTCGCGCTTGTCGCGCCACTCGCCCATGCTCCAGCCCTGCGGCAGATAGCCGTTCACCGGGTCATGCGCACTGGTCTGGTCGGTCACGATGTCGGGGCGCACCCCGCGCGCATGGATCTCGGGAAAAACATCCGCCGCATTGCCAAGAAGGCCCACCGATTTCGCCTCTCCCGCCTTGGTCCAGCGCTCGATCATCTCCAGCGCCTCGTCGACGCTCTCGGCCTTCTCATCAAGGTATTTCGTGCGCAGGCGAAACTCGATGCTGTCCGGGTTGCACTCGACCGCGAGGCAACAGGCCCCGGCAAAAACCGCCGCGAGTGGTTGCGCACCGCCCATCCCACCAAGGCCACCGGTCAGGATCCAACGCCCCTTGAGGTCGCCGCCGTAATGCTGTCGACCGGCCTCGGCAAAGGTCTCGAACGTGCCCTGCACGATGCCCTGCGTGCCGATATAGATCCATGACCCGGCGGTCATCTGGCCATACATCATCAGCCCCTTGCGATCCAGTTCGCTGAAATGGTCCCAGTTGGCCCAATGCGGCACGATGTTGGAATTGGCGATCAACACGCGCGGCGCATCCACATGAGTCTTCACGATGGCCACCGGTTTGCCCGACTGCACCACCAGCGTCTCGTCATCCTCCAGATCCTTGAGCCCGGCAACGATCCGGTCGAAATCCTCCCATGTGCGCGCCGCCCGGCCGATGCCGCCGTAGACCACCAATTCGTGCGGGTTCTCGGCCACATCGGGGTGCAGATTGTTCATCAGCATCCGCATCGGTGCCTCGGTGAGCCAGCTCTTGGCAGTGATCTCGGGGCCGGTGGGCGGAAAGATGTCGCGAAGATTGTGGCGGGGGTTGGTCATGCAGGCCTCCTCGGGGGACGTCAAAGGGTCATCAAAAAACAGGCACAGGCGGCAATCGGGAATCGCCGCTGGACTTTTACATTTACAAATAGCTATTATGTATAGACATAATATGTCAACCTGGGTTAACCTGATTGTCAGGGCAACCTGGCCTGTCTCGATTTCCTTTTTGCAGGAAGGTCGATAGGTTCGGTCGATGAAATAAATGCCGGAGACCGAGATGCCGCTATTGCCCTCCCTGCCCGAAACCGCCCACCTGACCGATCTGCTGGTTCGCTTCCCACGCAATATCGACGCGATCATGGAGTTGAACACCACGATCCTGCGGGCCGAGGGCGCATTGGGTTTTGCCGAGCGGGAATTGATCGCGGCTTTCGTCTCGGGGCTGAATGCCTGCCGATTCTGTTTCGGCTCTCATGCGATCTATGCCGAGGCGTTCGGCATTCCGGAATCACTTTTGCGGGCGCTGGTGGATGATTTCGACGCGGCAGTGTTGGACGATGACAGCCTGCGCCCGTTGCTGGCCTATGTGCACAAGCTCAACACCCTGCCCAGCAAGCTGGTCAAGGCGGATGCCGAGGCGGTTTTCTCAGCGGGCTGGAGCGAAGAGGCGCTTATGGAGGCCGTCGAGATCACGGCGCTGTTCAATTTCATGAACCGGCTGATCGAGGGCACGGGCGTGAATTTCGACTATCCGGGTGAAACCACAGGCCACACGGCTGCGGCGGGCAGCGAAGAGTCGCTGCGCGACAGCTACCGCCTTTACGGTGAGAAGCTCAAACGGATGATCGCGGATAAATCCTGAGCATGCGGCGGCTCACAAGACCCCGATTTCCGCGAGCTTGGCCGAAAGCTCCGGCGGCAAGTCATCATCGCCGACCCGACCAGAGGCGAGATCGGGGGGCGCGTCGCCGGGTTCGAGATAGCGCCAGCCCTGGAAAGGGCGCTTTAGCACGGGTGCTGTGCGTATAACCTCGGGGGCGAGCACGATGGCGCAGCGGCGGATGCCGTCCTGTCGTGTCACCTCGTCGAGCCGCAGGATGCGCTGGCGGGCCTGCACCACGCCCTTGATCACCCAATAGATCGAACCGCCATTCAGTAGCGCGCTCTCGCGGCGGGGCCACATGCGGGTCACGTGACGCGGCAACCCGTCCCCGGTCTGCGCCTGCTTCTGAGCCTGCCATGTCATCAGATCGTCAACAGACGCGGTGCCAACGCTGAGTTTGATCAGGTGTATCTTGTTCGACAATTGTTCGCCTCCACCAGATATGGTAGATTAATGGTCTTCCATTGATTCTGCCACAGGTTCTGACGAATTCGTTTCCTGTCGGCCATGCCAAGATTGACCGCAACGTCACGTCGGCCTAATTTCGTCTCCCTGCACACCATGCGCCTAGGAAATCACCCATGACCCGTTTCGCCACCCCGATTGCCGAACAGATTTGGGACATGAAATACCGCCTCAAGAGGGCCGACGACACGCCCGTTGACAAGAGCGTCGAGGACACCTGGCGGCGGATCGCGCAGGCGCTGGCGCAGGTCGAGGCGGACCCGGACGCCTGGGAAGACCGGTTCTACAACGCGCTCGAGGATTTCCGCTTCCTGCCGGCTGGCCGGATCACAGCCGGGGCCGGGACCGCGCGCAGCGTGACCCTGTTCAACTGTTTCGTGATGGGCACGATACCCGACAGTATGGGCGGGATTTTCGACATGCTGAAAGAGGCCGCCCTGACCATGCAGCAGGGTGGTGGGATCGGCTATGACTTCAGCACCATCCGACCCAGGGGGGCCGAGGTCCGGGGCGTGGCGGCGGATGCGAGCGGGCCGCTTTCCTTCATGGATGTCTGGGATGCGATGTGCCGCACCATCATGAGCGCGGGCAGCCGCCGTGGTGCGATGATGGCGACGATGCGCTGCGATCACCCGGATATCGAGGATTTCATTTCCGCCAAGTCCGACCCTGCGCGGCTGCGCATGTTCAACATGAGCGTGCTGGTGACGGACGCCTTCATGGAGGCAGTCAAGGCTGGCGACACATGGGATCTCGAATTCGGTGGCAAGGTCTATCACACGCTTGGTGCGCGCGACCTGTGGAACCGGATCATGCGCGCGACCTATGATTATGCCGAGCCGGGGGTGATCTTCATCGACCGGATCAACCAGGCCAACAATCTGGCGTATTGCGAGACGATATCGGCCACCAATCCCTGCGGCGAACAGCCCCTGCCGCCCTATGGGGCATGCCTTCTGGGCTCGATCAACCTTGCCCGGCTGATAAAAGACCCGTTCGGCGAGGGGGCACAGATCGACGAGAGCGAACTGGCCGATCTGGTCAGCGTCGCAGTGCGGATGATGGACAACGTGGTGGATGCGTCCCGCTTTCCGCTGGAGGCGCAGGCGCGTGAGGCGCAGGCCAAGCGGCGGATCGGGTTGGGCGTAACCGGGCTGGCCGATGCGCTGTTGATGGTGGGTGCGCGTTATGGCAGCGAAAGGGCGGTCGAACTGACCGAGACTTGGCTGCATGCGGTTGCGCGGGCGGCGTATCTGGCCTCGGTCGACCTGGCCCGGGAAAAAGGCGCGTTTCCGCTTTTCGATGCAGAGAAGTTCCTTGCCTCTGGCGCGATGCAGCAGATGGACGCGGATGTGCGTGCGGCGATTGCCGAACATGGCATCCGCAACGCGTTATTGACGTCGATCGCGCCGACCGGAACGATCAGCCTTTATGCCGGGAATGTCTCAAGCGGGATCGAGCCGGTCTTTGCCTATGCCTATACGCGCAAAGTGCTGCAAAAGGACGGGTCGCGAACCGGGGAAGAGGTGGTGGACTACGCCGTTCAGATGTGGCGCGACCGGTTCGGTGATGAACCGCTGCCCGAGTATTTCGTCAATGCACAGACGCTGGCGCCCTCTGATCATGTCAGGATGCAGGCCGCTGCGCAGAAATGGGTAGATAGCTCGATTTCCAAGACGATCAACGTGCCCGAAGATATCGGGTTCGACGCGTTCAAGGACGTCTACAAGCAAGCCTACGAGACCGGCTGCAAGGGTTGTACCACTTACCGCCCGAACGAGATCACCGGCAGCGTTTTGAGCGTGAGCGAAAAGACCGAGGATGCCCCCGAGGCCGATCAGGGCGCGGATGTGATCTACATGTCCGAACCGCTCGACCGGCCCAAGGCGCTGGAAGGGACAACCTATAAGCTCAAATGGCCGGACAGTGAGCATGCGATCTATCTGACCGTGAACGATATCGTGATCAATGGAAATCGCCGTCCGTTCGAGGTGTTCATCAACTCCAAGAACATGGAGCATTTCGCCTGGACCGTGGCGCTGACCCGGATGATCTCCGCGGTGTTCCGGCGTGGTGGAGATGTGTCTTTCGTGGTCGAGGAACTCAAGGCCGTGTTCGACCCCCGCGGCGGTGCATGGATTGAGGGCAAATACATCCCGTCGATCCTCGCGGCGATCGGCGGCGTGATCGAACGGCACCTGATCTCCATCGGCTTCATCGCCGGCGAGGGCATGGGCCTCAAGACCGATCCACAAGCACAGGTGGTCAATCTAGACGCGCCGCCAAGAGGTGCGGCCTGTCCAAGCTGTGGTCAATATGACATGCGGATGATCGAGGGCTGCATGACCTGCATGAGCTGCGGCTATTCAAAATGCGGCTGAAAATGCCGCTTTGACCTTATTATTTCGACTACCAATTAACAGGCTGCTGAAGAAGTCAGGCTTGAAGGACGTTGTTCCTGCCGCCCCGATTTGAAGGCGGTTTTTTGCACCCTCGACGGCGGACGCCGGGTCTGGGTTGCCTTGTTCGTCAGGCTGCCAAGAG
>JAABTV010000003.1 GCA_011389685.1 Paracoccaceae bacterium | reverse complement strand
TACCTCGGGGGTGTGGGGGCAGCGCCCCCACGAACCCGCCAGAAGGATCCGCCCAACCCTCACATCAGGCGAAATCGACGAATCTCGAAAACGGCATCTCCCGCAATCGCTGCCCGGTCGCGGCAAAGATCGCATTGGCCAGCGCCGGCGCAGCGGGCGGCACCGGCGGCTCGCCGATGCCCAGAACCTTGTCGCCGTTCTCGAGGCCCCGCACTTCGATCTCGGGGCACTGGTCGATCCGCATCGCCTCGAAGAGATCGAAGTTCTCCTGCTCGACCCGGCCATCGGCAAACGTGATCTCGCCAATCATGGCATGGCCCAGCCCGAACACTACGCCCCCCTTGACCAGCCCGTCGAAATTGACCGGATCGACCACCCGGCCCACCTCGGCGGCGACCCAGACCTTTTCGATCCGCAGCCCCGCCTCGGTCACGCGAACCTCCACGATCTCCGCACAGGGCACACCAAAGGACGTCACCAGCGCCACGCCCCGGCCCACACCCTCCGCCGGGCGTGGCCCAGACCACGCCGCCATCTCGCCCACCGCTTCCAGCACCCTGCGCGTGGGTTCATGGAAACACAGCCGCAACCGCTCCTCCAGTGGATCGGCCCCGGCCGCATGGATCAATTCGTCCAGGAACCCCTCATGGAAGAACCCGTTGATCGACGCCCCGACCGAGCGCCACGAACTCACCGGCGCCAGCCGCGGCGCGCGATAGCCCGTAACCCGGTAATCGGGGATCGCATAGGCCTGGTCCCACGCCGCCTGCACGATGGTCGAATCCGGCCCCGGGATGGGCAGACCCTGCCGCTCTCCCATCTGGCTGGCCATGACCGACGGCGCGGCCACATTGAGATCGAACGCCCGGACCTGCCCGTTCCCGATCGCACCCTTCATCCGCGCCATCCCGACCGGGCGCAGGAAATCCTGCCGGGTATCCTCCTCGCGGCTATAGGTGAGCTTGACCGGCCGCCCGCCCGCCTGCATCGCAATCTGCGCCGCGCGGATCACCACGTCATCCTCCAGCCGATGACCGAAACTGCCCCCCATCATCAACACATGCACATGCACATCTTCGGCTTTGACGCCGCAAATCTCCGCGACATGCGACTGGGCAAATCGCGGCACCTGCGTGCCGGTCCAGACATCCACGCGCCCTTCCTGCACCCAGACGGTCGCGTTGACAGGCTCCAACGGCGCATGCGCGAGATAGGGCGCGCGGTATTCCGCCTCGATCGGAGCATCGCCCAGCGCCGCCTCGACATCGCCCTCGTCACGCTGGCGCGAATCCTGCCGGTCGGAAACGAAACTCTCGGCCAGGGCCTGCCAATGGTCGGCCTGTTCGCCCGGATGATCCGCCGGACCCCAGTCGCATTTCACCGCCTCTGCCGCACGAAAGGCGCGCCAGGTGTTGTCGGCCAGAACCGCAACACCGCCGGGGATCTCGAAAACCGCCTCGACCCCGCGCATGCCGCGCGCCTCGGCTGCATCGAACCCGGTCAAATCCCCACCCCGGCGCGGGTTGAGCCGCACCGCCGCATGCACCATGTCGGGCAACTCCACGTCGATGCCATAGTCCTGCGCACCGGTCGATTTCGCCACGATGTCGATCCGCCGCATCGGCTTGCCGATATAGCGCCACTCCGCGGGCTCGCGCAGGCGCACCTTCGTCACCGGCTCCAGCCCGGCCGCCACGGGTGCCAGCTCTTCATATGTCAAGGCGCTGCCATCCGGCAGGATCACCTGCCCCTCGCCGGTTTCCAGCGCGGTCACGTTGATCCCCGAAACCTCGGCCGCCGCCGCCTTCAATGTCTCGCGCGCCACCGCCCCGGCCACGCGCAGCTTTTCCCAGGCGTCCGGCACGGTTGTCGACCCGCCGGTGATCTGCATGCCGAGGAATTTCATCGGCGCGTCCATCACGTCGCGCAGCGTCTCGGCCACGACCCCATCGTCGTAATAGGCAAAAGGCACCGACTCTGCGCTCAGCGCGGTGTTGTAATAGGCCGCGCTTGGCGGGCCGGGATCGACCTTGATCTTGTCAAGATCGACATCCAGCTCTTCCGCTATCAGCGCCGCCTGAACATGATAGGCCCCCTGCCCCTTGTCGCCACGCGGCGTGATCAGTGTCACCCCCTCGGCGTTGATCAGGACATAGGGCGTCAGCGCCGCCTCGCCTTCGCCCAACCCGTCGAGAAGCGGGTTTTTCGCCGGGCGCTTGTACATGACATAGCCGAATGCCACGCCTCCCAATACTGCCGCCGACCCGATCAGGAACGTGCGCCGCGCGATCTTTCCAACCTTGCCCATGTTCACGCCTCCCTGACCTGTTCGGCCGCAGTCTTCACCGCCGCGCGGATGCGCGGATAGGTGCCACAGCGGCACAGGTTGGCGCGCATCGCCTCGTCGATTTCAGCATCGCTGGGATCACTGTTCTCGCCCAGAAACGATGCCGCCAGCATGATCTGCCCGGACTGGCAATAGCCGCATTGCGCCACCTGGTGCTCGATCCATGCCGACTGAACGGCCTGCAAAACCGGCCGTGCGTCGGTCTCAGCCTCGATCGTCGTGACCTCGCCCCAGACATCGCCGGCAAAGACCTGACAGGATTTCATCGCCTCCCCGTCGATATGCACGGTGCAGGCCCCGCATTGCGCGATCCCGCAGCCATATTTGACGCCTTTGATCCCCAGTTCGTCCCTGAGTACCCACAAAAGCGGCATGTCCTCTTCGACATCCACATCATGAGCCACGCCGTCCACCACGATCCGCATCACCGCCTCCTGTTCCGGGTTCAATCAAGATTTAATCCGTATTCCCGCGATTGAAACTTGCAAACTGCGCCAAAACACATTCAGATCGCGCCAACCCACCGCCGCGCGCCGGAATGGGCCGATGTTTCCGGCTCAACGATGCCGCACCCAAAAGATCAGGCCAGCCCGATGCGCCAACCCGAACACTATCCCATCGCCCCGCAACTGATTCAGGCCGCAATGGCCATGGGCCTTCCGCCCGGGCGGTTGCTCCGCCGCGCCGGGCTGTCGCCGGCGCTGCTTGATCCCGGTCACCGCGGCGTGACGTCCGCGCAATTCTTTGACCTGTGGCATGCCGCCGAGGCCGAGGCCAGACGCCCGGGCCTGGCCCTCGACCTCGGTCGCGCGATGGCAAAGGGGCCGATGGTTCCGGCCATCCATGCCTTTGCCTCAAGCCCCGACATCGAAACCGGGTTTCAACGACTGGCCCTGTTCAAGCCTCTTGTCGCACCAATCGACGTCGACGCCGAAAGGACCGAATCCGGTCTGCGCCTGCGTTGGCGTCCGTTGCCACCGGGCACACCGATGCCACCGCTCCTGGCGCTGTTCGAACTGGTTTTCTTTCTCGAATGTTGCCGCAACCTGACCGCGACACCGATCGTGCCGGTCGCGCTCGGACTGCCTCACGATTCCCGCATCGACCCGAAACTGCGTGCTTTTTTCGGCCCCTCACCCGGGCGAACCGATCACACCGAAATGGTCCTGTCGCTTGCCGACGCGGCCCGTCCGATGGTTTTCGCCAACGAGGATCAGTATCGCCTGATCGAAAGCGCCCTGCGCCGGCAACTCGCCGACCGCAACGCAGCCACGATCACCGATCGGGTGCGCCGCGCGCTGGTCGATCTGCTGCCCGGTGGCGAAGCCTCGGTCGATACGGTCTGCACAAGACTGGCCCTTTCGCGCCGCTCGCTGCAACGCAAGCTGCATGCCGAAGGCACCTCGTTTCAGGCTTTGCTCGATCAGACCCGGGCCGAACTGTCGCTGCATTATCTCGCCCGGCCCGACCTCTCGGTTCAGGAAATCGCTTTCCTGCTGGCCTATCGTGATCCCAACTCGTTCTACCGCGCCTTTCACGGCTGGACCGGCATGACCCCGGGTGAGGCCCGCCTTCAGGTTGAGTCCTGAACGCATCGCGCCGCCGGGCCTGTCATTCCCGCCGACAACGCCGAAGCCTTCCGGCCCGTCGGCTGCTCACCAATTGTCCTTGAACCACTTGACCGCGCGGCGCAGCGACCGGGCCGGGTATTTCTCGACCGGCAGTTCGAAATCCCACCATTCATCCTGCGGATGGGCGGCGAAAAGGCACATGCCCACGGCGCTGGCAAAGCCCGGCCCGGTCGCCGCCTGCGGCAAGCCATGCACCCGCATCGGACGGCCCAGCCGCACCTGCTGCCCGAGGATCTTCGAGGCCAGCCCGTCCAGCCCGGGGATCTGGCTGCCCCCGCCGGTCAGCACGATCTGCTGGCTCGGCAGATGCTCGAACCCGGCCGCATCCAGCCGCACCCGCACCTCTTCGAGGATCTCCTCGACCCGCGGGCGCATGATCCCGATCAGTTCGGCCCGGCTCACCTGGCGCCTGTCGTGTTCCCAATCGCCGGTCTCGCCTTCAAGGTCGATCATCTCCCGATCGTCCATCCCGGTGGCCATCACCCCGCCGAGAAAGGTCTTGAGTCGTTCGGCCGTCGCCGGCGGCACCTGAAGCCCGAGCGAAATGTCGTTGGTCACATGCTCGCCGCCCATGCTCACCGCATCGGCATAGATCATGTGCTTTTTCATGAAGATCGAAATGCCGGTCGTGCCGCCGCCCATGTCGATACAGGCGGCCCCAAGCTCCTGTTCGTCCTCGACCAGCGCCGCAACACCCGAAACATAGGACGAACTGGCAACCCCGGCCAACTCCAGGTCGCAGCGCCGCACCGCAAGAGCGAGGTTCTGAACCGCCGCCGCCTCGACCGTCACCATGTGCATGTCCGTGGCCAGGCGCGTGCCCATCTGCCCGCGCGGGTCGATCAGACCCGACCGGTGGTCAAGCGCGAAATTCACCGGCTGCGCGTGCAGAACCTCGCGCCCGGTCCCGTAATCGGGCACGTCACAGGCGCTCAGCACGCGGCTCACATCCTGTTCGCTCACCACCTGCCCTTCGAGATCGACCTCTCCCGCCAGCCCATAGCTGCGCGGCCCCGCCCCCGAGAAACAGGCGATGACATGATCGACGCGGATATTGGCCATCTTCTGCGCCGCCTGAACGGCGGTGCGGATCGCGCGTTCGGTCTCGGCCATGGCCTCGATCTCGCCGAACCGCACCCCGCGCGAGCGCGTGGTCGCGGCACCGATCACCCGGAACCCGGCCTGCCCCGCCATCGAGCCGACATCGCCACCGGCCGGATCGATCCCGTCGAAGCGCAGGACCAGACAGGCAATCTTTGAAGTGCCGACATCCAGCACCGCCACCACGCCGCGTTGCATCGCCGCCTTGCGCAGGTTGCGCATCGCTCTCTGGGATTCATAGAGCTCGATCATGATCCGTCGTTCTCCACCGATATGTTACGGATTTTCCACCAGTTCTCCACCGCGCCCTCGCTCATGCGCAGGGTCGGTCGTTCGCTCAGACGCATGTCCACCGCCACAAGGTCGCGCGCCATCATGTCCTGTGCGTCCGAAAGCGCGATCACCCGTTCCAGCGCCTGGATCGGCCCGATCTCGGGCAAGAGGATGATCTGGCCCCGATCCAGAACGACATCCCAACGCCGCTCCCCCCGGCGCACCAGCCCGCGCAAGCGGGGGGTCAGCGGCCCGGTCGCGGCGAAGATCTCCATCGCTTCGCGCACATGCCGGTCGGCGCCCCGCCCGGCCAGAAGCGGAAGATCGGGATGCGCCCCACGATGCGTCACATCGTCCAGAACCACACCTTCGATATCGACGAGATGAAGCCCCTCGCCGCTGCGCCACAAGACCGCGGGATGGCGCTCGACAATGTCGACCTGAAGCACCCCGCCATTGCGAATGCGCACGCTTGCGGCCCTGACCGCGGCCAGCCCCGCCACATCCTGCCGGATTGTCTCGAGATCGAGATCGAAGGACGAGACCGGAAAGTCATAGGGAACGATCTCGCGGATATCGGCGCTCAACCCGTCACTCGCCCCGTCCACCGCCATCAGGCGCACGGTGAACTCGGGGCGGTTGAATATCTCGGCCCGGATATCGGCAATCGCCAACCGGATCGCATCGCGGCGGCCATCTGCAGAGAGATAGAACAGCGTCGCCACCAGGCAGAGGGCAAAGGGCACGCCGACCCGAAGGAGCGTGCGGAAAACCGGGGTCAGCATCAGCCGTTGAAAACGATAGGCCCACCGGCTCGGAGCCGGGTCCGACCTCGCCATGCGCTTCTCGCCGTTCAACGATTGCATGACGCGTCCTCCACCATCCAGCGGCACAGCGCGCCAAAACCGATTCCCCGACTCTCGGCCTGCTCGTTTGACAGCGACGTGGGCGTCATCCCCGGCTGGGTGTTGGTCTCAAGCAGGACCAGTCCTTCCAGCCCCCGCACCTCGTCCCAGCGAAAATCCGTGCGGCTCACCCCGCGGCATCCCAGTGCCCGATGGGCGCGCAGCGCGTAATCGAGACAGGCATCGTAAACCTCGGCGGGCAGATCGGCGGGCACGATATGACGCGACCCGCCCTCGGCGTATTTGGCGTGATAGTCATACCACCCCTCGGTCACGATATCAGTCACGCCCAGCGCGCCGGGGTCACCCGCGTCGCCGCCCATCACCGTCGTCGTCAACTCGCGCCCCGGCGCATAGGTCTCGACCATCACGGTATCGGGCATGTCCTCGGCCAGTTGCGGCGGCCCGTTCGCGGCCTCCCGCACGATATAGACGCCAACCGACGAGCCCTCATTATGGGGTTTGACCACATAGGGCGGCGCCATCACGTGGCGCGCCGCCACATCCTCGCGCCGTGCCAGAACGCTCTCGACCACGGGCAGGCCCGCGGCGCGATAGACCTCCTTGCTGCGCTGCTTGTCCATGGCCAAAGCCGAGGCCAGCACGCCCGAATGGGTATAGGGCAGGCCCAGCCATTCCAGCAGCCCCTGGACACAGCCATCCTCGCCCCAGCGGCCATGCAGGGCGTTGAACACGACATCGGGTTTGATTTCGTCCAGACGGGCCACCAGATCGCGCCCGGCGTCCAGTTCGACCACCTCGAACCCTTCCGAACGCAACGCCTCGGAACAGCCCTTTCCCGTGGCGAGCGAGACCTCGCGCTCGGCTGATGGACCACCCATCAACACCACCACTTTCGGGGGGAATCCGCCCGACATGCCTGTCTACTGCCTCAATGTCCCGGGCCTTTTGCCGGCCCTTGTTTCGCTCTTGTTGCCTGGTTGGGCCGGTGTTTTTCGCAGCCCTTATTGCGGGGCCGGTTCGCCGACCATCATGATTTCCCACTCTAGCGTGATACCGCTGGAATCGTAAACCTTTTTTCGCACCTCTTCGCCCAGTTGTTCGAGATCCGCGGCACTGGCCTGCCCGGTATTGATCAGGAAGTTGGAGTGTTTTTCGCTCATCTGCGCCCCGCCGCGCCGCGCCCCGCGCATGCCGGCCGCGTCGATCACCTTCCACGCCTTCAATTCATGCGTATCATCCGCCCGCCCGGTCGATGAAAACCCGGCCGGGTTGCGGAACGTGCTGCCCGCGCTGCGCTCTTTTACGGGCTGCGTGGCGTCTCGCCTGGCGATCTGCTCCTGAATGCGCGCTTCCAGCGCCTCGGGCGCAGCTTCCGGTCCCTCAAATGTCGCCTCTACAATCACCCAGCCCTCGGGCAGGTCGCTCTGACGATAGCGGAAATTCAACTCCTCCGCGCTCAGCGTGACCAGTTCGCCCGCCCGTGTCACCGCCCTGACTTCGACCAGGACATCCGCCACATATGTGCCATAGCAGCCGGCATTCATTCGCACCGCCCCGCCAATACTTCCCGGTATGGTGCGCAGAAAGGTAAGATCGATCCCCGCCCCGGCCGCCTTGCGCGCGACATGCGCATCGAGTGCCGCCGCCCCTGCACGCACCCGGTTCCCTTCGATCTCGATCGCGTTGAACCCGCGCCCCATGCGCACCACCACCGCGCGCAAGCCTCCGTCGCGCACGATGAGGTTGCTGCCCACCCCCATCGGAAAGACCGGCACCGCGTGATCGAGCGCCGCCAGGAAGGCCGCCAGATCTCCGGCATCCGCCGGCATGAACAGCCAGTCCGCCGGCCCGCCCACGCGCAACCACGTCAATTCACTCAACCGCTTGCCGGGGATCAGCTTTCCCCGCACCTCGGGCATGTCAGCCATGGAACAATGCTCACCTCGTTTCGCGCCCCATACACCACGATCCGCGACCGCGAAACCCGGGGGCGCTCACCTGCCCCTGATCCACACCACCGCAGCGCCCAACAGCATCCCCAATGCAATCGGCGCCAGCAACAGGACCGCAGGCAGAAAGGTGGCGATCGCGTCCCAGCCATCGCTCTTTGCGCGCGCGCTGACAAACAGCCACCCGGCCAGCGCAACCGCCGCCGCCAGTGCGGCCCAGAACGCCCCCCAGCGCGCATGCCGCGCCAGCACCACGCCCAGGATCACCCCGCCCGCCACGAACAGGATCGGAATCGCATAGATCATTGCCCCACCTTTCGCCGCAGCCATTGCATCAGGTAAACCACAGGCCAGCGCAACACGCTCAGCCCCGCCACCAGCGCCAACATACCCACCCAGACCGGGTTTTCCCAGAAAATCCACGCCAGAAGCGGCAGCCCCGTCGCCATCAACCCATAGGCCCGCCTCCAATGATTGTCGGTGGAGGGCAGCATAGCGGCCATGTTCGCCACCACCAGCCAGACGAAAAGCGCAATCAGCGACAGGTTCACCTCGGCCCCTCCCGGTCCAGTTTCCGCGGCAAGTCCGGCGCCTGCCCCCGCGCCCGCCGCCACAGGTATCGCAGTGGATTGCGAAACATCGACACGAACGCGCCGAAACCCAGCACCGCCGCCACCGCGCCGTGCGCGATGCCGATCCAGACGATCACGACCGGTGCCGCGACCAACAGGATGAGCCCGGGCCGATACTGATGCCGCATCGGCAGGAACGCCACCAGTGTCGCGGCCAGAACCCAAAGGCCTGCGGCGATCAGCGCGGCGCTCATCCGACCGGCTCCACCACAAGACGGATCATTGCAGCTCCAGCCGAGAGCCCCGAAACCACCGGCATCATCGCCCCTTCATCTTGCAAGAAATACTCAGTCCATGCGCGATGGCTCGCCCTGCGCCCGACTCGTGACCGACCCTCATGCCTTCACCCCGCACCATCAAGCCGCTCCGGCAGTGCATTGGCCCAGCCGCTGATCGTGCCCGCGCCAAGACAGACCACCATGTCGCCCGCGCGGGCCTCCTGGCGCACCAGCGCGACCAGATCGTCGAGCGTGCTGATCGCCCTCGCATCGCGATGCCCCGCGCGCACCAGCCCGGCGACCAGATCGTCGCGGCTCGCGCCCTCGATCGGGTCTTCGCCCGCGGCGTAGACCTCGGCGATGGCGACCACATCGGCCTCGTTGAAACAGGCACAGAACGAGTCGAAATGGTGATGCAGGCGGGTATAGCGGTGCGGCTGATGCACGGCGATGACACGCCCCTCGCAGGCCTGCCGCGCGGCTTTCAGAACGGCGGCGATCTCGGTCGGGTGGTGGCCGTAATCGTCGATGATGGCGACGCCGTTCACCTCGCCGACGCGGGTGAAGCGCCGGTTGACGCCGCCGAACGCGGCCAGCGCCGCGCGGATCTCGTCGCGCCTCATGCCGAGGTGACGCGCCACCGCCACCGCGCCCAGCGCGTTGCTGACATTGTGATCCCCCGGCATCGGCAGGGTGCAGCCCTCGATCACCTGGCCCTCGGCCTGCAGCGCCACGTCGAAATGCGCCACGCCCTTTTCGTAGCGCAGGTTCACCGCGCGGATATCGGCCTGGGTATTGAACCCATAGGTCACGACCCGCCGGTCGGTCAGCTTGGCAACCAACGCCTGCACGTCCGAATCATCGGTGCAGCACACCGCCAGGCCGTAAAACGGGATATTGCTGACGAACTCGTAAAAACCGCGGTGCAGGTTCTCCTCGGTGCCCCAATGCTCCATGTGCTCGGGGTCGATATTGGTGACGATGGCGATGGTCGCGGGAAGGCGGTTGAAGGTGCCGTCGCTCTCGTCGGCCTCGACCACCATCCATTCGCCCTGCCCGACGCGGGCATTGCTGCCATAGGCATGGATGATGCCGCCATTGATCACCGTCGGATCGAACCGCCCCGCATCCAGCAGCGCCGCCACCATCGTCGTCGTCGTGGTCTTGCCATGGGTGCCCGCCACCGCGACATTGGATTTGAGCCGCATCAGTTCGGCCAGCATCTCGGCCCGGCGCACCACCGGCAGGCCGCGCCTGCGCGCCTCGTCCAGCTCGGGATTGCCCGGCTTGATCGCGGAAGAGATCACCACCACCTCGGCGCCTTCGAGATTCTCGGCCCGCTGGCCCTCGAACACCCGCGCGCCCATCCCTTCCAGCCGCCCGGTAATCCTGGTTCGCTTCAGGTCCGACCCCTGCACCGCATAGCCATGGTTGATCAGGACCTCGGCAATGCCCGACATGCCGATCCCGCCGATCCCCACGAAATGAATCATCCCCACATCGCCGGGGAGTTTCGTCGCCGCTGCACTCATATCGACCCTTTCCTGCTCATCCCGTAGGGTGGGTGCCAACCCACCTTCCCCGCTCGCTAACCGGCCAGTTCCTCGACCAGCGCGACAAGCTCCTGCGTCGCCTCGGGCTTGCCCACCGAGAGCGCGGCGCGCGCCATTCGCGCCGCGCCGTCCGGATCGCTCAGAACCCGCGCGATCTCTTCGCCCATCGCGTCGACCGTCACCCTGGCCTCGGGCATCACGATCGCGCCACCCGCCTCGACCAGCCCGCGCGCATTGGCGCTCTGGTGATCGCCCGTCGCATGCGGATAGGGAATCAGGACCGACGGCCGCCCGATCACGCTGATATCGGCCACGCTCGACGCGCCCGCGCGCGAGATCACCAGCTGCGCCTCGCTCATCCGGCGCGGCACATCGCGAAAGAACGGCTGCACATCCGCGTCGATGCCGTTCTCGGCATAGAATTGCGCCACCCGCGCATTGTCCTCGTCGCGCGCCTGATGGCTCACCCGGATATTGCGCAGCATGTCCATCGGCAGCGTCGCAATGGCGGGCGGCACGATATCGCTCAGAACCCGCGCGCCCTGGCTGCCGCCGATCACCAGAACCGACATCGGGTAATCGCCGGGTGGAATATAAGGCGCGCCCGCGCGTTCGTACACGGCGGCGCGCACCGGGTTGCCGGTGTGCACACCCGCGACCCCCTCGGGCAGATCCGTGGGCCACGTGCCACAGGCGACCCGGTCGACACGGCGCGAAAAGATGCGGTTCACCCGGCCCAGCACGCCGTTCTGTTCATGTATCATCCGCGGCAATCGCAGCACCCTCGCCGCGGCCATCGCCGGGATCGCGGGATAGCCGCCAAAGCCGACCACCACGTCCGGCCGATCGCGCCACATCCGCCAGGCCGCCGCCAGCGTGCCGCCCATGATGCGCAGCGGCACCAGCGCCTTGGCCAACACCCCGCCCCGCGCGAAGCTGGCGCTTCCCACCTGCTCGATCTCGACCGTATGCGGAAACCCGCCGGTATAGCGCGCACCGCGCGCGTCGGTGGACAGTTTCACCCGCCACCCCCGGCGCAGCATTACCTCGGCCAGCGCCTGCGCCGGGAACATGTGCCCGCCCGTGCCGCCCGCCGCGATGACCAGAAGTCTCTGCCGCTCCGTCATGTCTTCCTCACAGTCCGACCGCCCGCACCCGCTGCGGCCTAGCGCCCGGTGCGGCGGAAAATCTCGTCGATCCCGCCCTGTGGACGGCTTCGCGTCAGGGCCAGCAACATCCCCACCGCGATCCCCCCCGCAATCAGCGAAGACCCGCCATAGCTCACGAAAGGCAGCGTCATCCCCTTGGCCGGCAACAGCCGCACCGCCACCCCCATGTTGATCATCGCCTGAACCCCGAACATCGCCGCAAGGCCCGTCCCGGCCAGCCGGATGAACGGGTCACGCTCACGCATCAAACGCCAGAGCGAGCGCAGAACGACGCTGGCATAAAGCGTGATGATCACGAGGACAAGCACCAGCCCGTATTCCTCGGCGGCCACCGCGATGATGAAATCGGTATGCGCATCGGGAAGCGACCATTTGACCTGCCCCTCGCCGACGCCGACCCCGAACAACCCGCCCTCGCGGATCGCGTTGAAGGCAAAACCAAGCTGCGTGCGCGGGTCCAGCTCGGGGTTAAGAAACCCATCGATCCGGCGCGCGAAATGCTCGGACGCGTTATAGGCGAACGACCCGCCCAGAACCACAAGCCCGGCCAGCACCAGAAGGATGATCATCGGCGCGCCGGCCACGAAATAGACCACGCCCCATCCGAACATGATCAGCGCTGCCTGCCCGAAGTCGGGCTGCAACGCCAACAGGACCACGATCAGCGCCGCCAGGATCAGCGACAATGTCTTGCCCGGCGGGCCGTTTATCTCCTGGCTCGCCGCCATCATCCATGCCGCGACCACCACGAAACCGGGCTTGAGAAACTCGCTCGGCTGGATACTGGCAAAGCCCAGCGAATACCACCGCACCGCCCCCTTGCCGAAATCGGTGCCGAAAAACGGCAGCCCCAACATCGCCACGAACGCCACGACGAACCCCAGCACCGCCAGGCGGCGCACCAGGTCAGGTGGAAACATCGAGGTGATCAGCATCGCGATCAGCGCCGCGATGCCAAAGACCGCCTGCCGGGCGACATAATGAAACGCCCCGAATCCGTTCTTCTCGGCCAGCGGCACGCTCGCCGCCAGCGCCAGCAGAATGCCGATTCCGAACAGGATCAGGATGCAGGACAGGCTCCACTTGTCCACCGTCCGCCACCACCGCGGCAGGATCGGATCGCCCGATTGCACGGGCACCGCGCCATAGACCATTTCCGTCATGGATAAATCACCGCCAACTCTGCCTCTTTCCCGTTTCCGGGTCGCCCCTTTACCGGGGTCTGTCAGAACAGACTAGCACGGCGATTCGCCCATGGGAAGCGTGTGATTCGCGCCGGCCGCTCAGCCGGTCCAGGTGCCCCGCACCGGGTAATCCCTGGCCCGGATGTGGGCCAATCCAACAGCCAGCGCCTCCAGATCGGGCCGCGCGAAGGGCGCGTTCGAGATATCGGCGATATGCAACCGCCCCTCGCCATTGATCACGAACAGCCCCGGCTCGGGATAGGGCCGGTCGGTTTCCTGCGCGTTGCGCGGGGCCGAGATGTAAAGACCCAGCGCCTGCATCTGATCGGTGCTCATGCCATAACCGACCGGCAGGCTCAGCCCCACCTCGTCGGCAAAACCTTGCGCCTTTTCCAGCGGATCGCCGGAAACCGTCACCACCTCGACCCCGGTGTCGTGAAACTCCTGTTTCAGCCCTTCGAGCCGGGCCAGGTATTTCCGGCACAACCCGCAATGCGCGCCTCGATAGACCACGATCATCTGCCAGTCATGCCCGTCCTGCGGCGTGCCCAGTTCGATCTCGCCGCCGCCCAATCGCGCCACGACCTGCTTGGGAAACATCGCCCCGGATTTCGGTTTCTGCATGACATGAACTCCTTTCGCGTGGATTCGGCGCAACCTTGCGCCTTGTGTCCGCTCCCGGCAATGGGCGATGACACGATTGCGATCCGGCGTGACCGGCCATCGCCGCCTCTTGCCCCCCGCCGCCGCATCGGGCATGGCGCGCGCATGCAAGTCGAAACCCTCATCATGGGCGCCGGGGCCGCCGGCATGATGTGCGCCGCCCATGCCGGGCCGGGCACGCTGGTGATCGACCACGCCCGTGCGCCCGGCGAAAAGATCCGCATCTCGGGCGGCGGGCGCTGCAATTTCACCAATCTCGATTGCAGCCCGGCACAGTTTCACGGCACCAACCCGCATTTCGCCAAATCCGCGCTGGCCCGCTATACTCAGTGGGATTTCATCTCGCTGATCTCCGATCACGGGCTGGCATGGCACCAAAAGACGCTGGGCCAGCTCTTTCTCGACGACAAGGCGACCGGGCTCGTCGCTCTATTGCGCGGTCTCATGGCGCGGGCCGGGGCCGAGCTTCGGCTTGAAACGGCACTTGTCGACCTCACCCATGACGGAACCCGCTTTCAGGCCACGCTCGAAACCCACGGCCGGCGCGATACCGTCAACGCCGTCAATCTCGTGGTGGCGACGGGGGGCAAGTCGATCCCCAAAATGGGCGCCAGCGGGATGGCCTATGACATCGCCCGCCAGTTCGGACATAGCCTCGTGCCGCCGCGCCCGGCGCTGGTGCCGCTCACCTTCCCCGAAAACCGTTTCGCGCCGCTCGCGGGCGTTGCACTGCCGGTGCATGCCGACGCGGGCGGGCATGGCTTTGACGAGGCGATGCTCTTCACCCATCGCGGCCTCTCCGGCCCGGCGATCCTGCAAATCTCGAGCTTCTGGAGCGAGGGCCAGCCCATCGCCATCGACCTCGCCCCCGGAACCGACCTCTTCACCCTGCTGCGCAACGAACGCCAAACCGCGGGGCGCAAGCAGATGAGCACCGCGCTGGCCACCCACCTGCCCGCAAGGCTGGCCCAGTATCTCGCCGACACGATGCACCTCACCGGCAACCTCGCCGATCAGCCCGACAGCCGCCTGCGCCCGCTTTGCCAGAGGCTGCACCACTGGCAACTGACGCCCTCGGGGACCGAAGGCTGGCGCACCGCCGAGGTGACGGCGGGCGGCGTCGCCACCGACGCGATCTCGGCGCAAAGCATGATGTCGAAGACCGTCCCCGGCCTCTATTTCATCGGCGAATGCGTGGACGTGACCGGATGGCTTGGCGGTTACAATTTCCAATGGGCGTGGAGTTCGGCCATGGCCGCCGCCCGCGCACTCGTCAGCCGCTGAAACTCCGGCTCAACGCTGGATGCTCTCCAGATAGACCATCAACGCCGCCAACGGACGCGGCACCGGTGACAGGACCCCGTCGCCCGTATCCACCGGAACCGTCGGCCCCTCCAGAAGCAGGCCGAATTCCGGCATGTCCTGCGCCGGCAGCCGCCCGCGCGTGTATCCGTCAATGTAGGAAAGAACACGCGCCCGCGGGAAATCGCCGTCATTGCCGCGCGCGATCATGGTCAGGTCACTGGGCGAGCGCCCGCCTTCCGCGCGAATTTCACGCGCCAACTCGCCATCCCCGCGCCCGGTGGCACCATGGCACATCGCGCAATTCTCGGCATAAAGCGCGGCGCCCTCCGGCGCCTCCGGCATCTCCCGCGCGGCGCAGGCCACGAGGATCCCGGCCAGCCCCGCCACTGAAATCATTGCGAAAATCGCCCTCATATCGCCCTTTCCCGGCCCGTCTGGCCGCTATTCCTGCACCGATTGCAATGTCTTCAGGAATGCCACCAGATCGGCAATCGCGCGACTGGTCATGACCGGCTGCCCGCTTGCCGTCTTGAGCGCGGTATCGTCACCCTCGAAGAAATCGCCATAGACCGGCATCGGGCTGCCATGGGCGACCAGCGGGTCGCGCCCGTCGATCCGCCTTATCACCCGCAAGACCGGAAAAGCGCCATCCTCGCGCGCCGCAAGGGCGGTGAGGTCGCTGGGCTGGATCACGAGAACGCCGGCCATCGGCCCCTGCCCGTCGCCGTCGAGCCCATGACAGGTGGCACAATGACGCTCGTAAAGCTGCGCGCCCTCGTCGGCTTCCTGTCCCGCCACCATGGTTCCGGCCATCGCCGCGATCAGGGCCAGCGCCCCGGTTTGCCTTGAAAATCCTGATATTCGCACCGCTCGATCCTCCAAAAATTCATGCGCCCCGTTATCGCCCATCCTATCACATGGCCCGGGCGCGACCTTGACACCGATCATGTCTCACCGTTGCAGGCTCTCGACATGCCCCGCAAGCTCCAACAGCGCCACCGGCGTCACGATCTCTTCACCTTCCGGCGAGACCCAGATCCGGCTCGGCCCATCCAGAAGCGGGCCGAATTCCGGCATCAGGGACACCGCGTGCTTGCCCGGATAGCCGTGGATCGTCGCCAGCACATGTTCGGTCGGGAACTGGCCGCCATTGGCCGCGCTCAGAACGGTCAGGTCCGCCGGCGGCGCCGGCAGGTGCGGGGCCAGCCGCCCATCGCCCGCGCCCGTGGTCCCGTGACATCCGGCGCAGTAATGCAGATAGGTCTGCCGCCCCGGATCGGGCGCCGCACCGGCGCAGGCCGCCAGAAAGCCCAGGCCCAGGATGCCCGCCGCGCCGAAACTCCGAAAATGACTGCCCATGCCTCACGCCTTATTGCCAGCGCCTTTCTCGAGCACCTTGCCCTCTTGGCGCGACGAAATCAATCCGCCCCGGGCAGGACGCACTTGCACCGGACCGATTTTCCTTTCCTTCCCGCCAGGACTGGAACACCGCCGACAGCCGTGCCAAACTCCGCGCCAAGGCGCACGCGTCAAACGGCGCAGCCGCCACGTGAGGCAGGGACGGAGCCATATTCGATGACCGTGACGACCGACGCCGCGCAGGCGCTTCTGAAGGAAGGTTTTGCGCCCTGGGTGCTGGCCCTCGATCTGAGCATCACCGAGATCGGCGCCAGCGGTGCCACGCTTACCATGCCGGTGGCCGAGCATCTCGAACGGATGGGCGGCATCGTCTGTGGCCAGTCGCTCGCGGCGATGGCCGACACCGCGATGGTGTTTGCCTGCATCGGCCACATGAACCGGTTTCACCCGGTCGCCACCACCACGCTCGACACCCAGTTCCTGCGCCCCGCCACCGGTAACGCGATCCGCTGCGAGGCCGAGGTGGTGCGCGCCGGCAAGGCGCTGATCTTCACCCGCGCCACGCTGATCGCCGAACCGTCGGAAAAACCCGTCGCCACCGCCACCGCCACGTTCTTCATTCCCTGATCAGGACGCCGCCGATGACCCCGACCTCCGCCTACGCCGCCGTGATGCTCGCCGCCGGGATCGGCATTCCCGTCCTGGCCGCGCTTAACGCCCAGCTCGGCCAGCGTCTGGGCAGCCCCTTCGCCGCCGGTGTGATCCTCTTCGTGGTGGCACTCGGCGCCGGGATCGTGGTGCTGTTGCTGACAGGCCCGGCCCCGATCCTCAAGGCCCCTCAGGCGCCCCGGCACCTGTTCCTGGCCGGGCTTCTGGTGGCCTTCTACATCCTCTCGATCACCTTCGTAGCGCCGCGTTTCGGGATCGGCAACGCGGTCTTCTTCGTGCTTCTGGGCCAGTTGATCAGCGCCGCCGCGATCGACCATTTCGGCCTCTTCGGCGCCCAGATCAGCCCGCTGTCGCTGGCCCGCACGGGCGGAATCGCGCTGATGGCGGTGGGCGTCTGGTTGACCCAGCAGGTCTGAGGCCCCGATTTACAGCCTGCCGCAGCAAGTTGACGCGTGTTGCCCTCGATCGAGTTCATTGCGCCCGGGACGCTTGCGGCCCGGGCAGCGCCCGCCCCGTCTTATGGGCGGGCGCTGCCCTCTGGTTGGATTGGGTGACTTCGGTCGAACGCGACACGCCCCAAAAGTCAGGCGTGCCCGGTCCTCACCCCGCCACTAGCCCGCCATTCTCAAGCCGCAGCACCCGGTCCATCCGTGCCGCCAGGCTGGTGTTATGCGTCGCGATCACCGCCGACAGCCCGGTGTCGCGCGCCAGTTCGATCAGCGTCTCGAACACTCGGTCCGAGGTCGCGGGATCAAGGTTGCCGGTCGGTTCATCGGCCAGCAGCAGCCGCGGCTCGTTCGCCAGCGCCCGGCAGAATGCCACCCGTTGCTGCTCGCCCCCCGACATCGCCGCGGGCCGATGATCGGCGCGCGCGCCCACCCCCACCCGCGCCAGCAGGTCCCCGGCCCGGGTCATCGCATTGTCCCAGCCGGTCCCGTTCGCCAGTTGCGGCAGGATCACGTTTTCCAGCGCGCTGAACTCGGGCAGCAGATGGTGAAACTGATAGACAAAACCCACCTCCTGGCGCCGCACCGCCGTGCGCCGCCGATCCGACAGGCCGACCATCTCGCGCCCGCCGATCCGCACCGAACCCGCATCGGGCACATCCAGAAGCCCGGCAATATGCAACAGCGTCGACTTGCCCGCCCCCGATGGCGCCACCAGCGCCACCATCTCGCCCGCGCGCACGCTCAGATCGGCGCCCGACAACACCTCGACCGCATTGGGCCGCCCGCGGTTATAGGTCTTCTCGATCCCTTGCAGTTCCAGCACCACATCACTCATAGCGCAGCGCCTCCACCGGGTTCATCCGCGCCGCCCGCCGCGCCGGAAAGATGGTCACGATGAACGACAGCCCGAGGCTCAGCCCCACCGCGCTCATCACGTCGCCCAGTTGCAGCTTGGCGGGCAGGAACGAGATCCCGCGCACCGACGGATCCCACACGCCCCCGCCCGACACCGCGTTCACGATGGCAAAGATCGGGTCGATATAGATCGCGAACAGACAGCCCAGCAAAACCCCCATCGCCGTGCCGATGATGCCGGTAAAGGCGCCGCAGATGAAGAACACCCGCAGAACCGCCCCCTCGGTCAGGCCCATGGTGCGCAGAATCCCGATATCGCGCCCCTTGTTCTTGACCAGCATGATCAACCCGCTGGTGATGTTCATCGCCGCGATCAGCAC
The DNA here is from genome assembly GCA_011389685.1 of Paracoccaceae bacterium. Classification (GTDB taxonomy): domain Bacteria; phylum Pseudomonadota; class Alphaproteobacteria; order Rhodobacterales; family Rhodobacteraceae; genus Aquicoccus. The sequence goes on along the minus strand of JAABTV010000003.1, from coordinate 88,280 downwards.
GAGGATCGACAGGATCACGAACATCACGTTATCCTCGATATCGAGTGCGCGCAGGAACGACCCGCTGGCATCGCGCCAGGTCCAGAGCAGCGCCCGCTCGCCCGCCGCCTCCAGCAACGCCACGCTCAGCGCGTCAACCCGCTCGGGCTCGGCCACCATGACCTCCAGCTCATCCGCCACGCCCTCGCGGTTGAAATAGGATTGCGCCTCGTCGAACGGCATGTAGACCCGGGTGCGGTCGATGTCGTAACGCCCGGCAGTGAACACATAGACCACCTCATAGGCCTTGACCCGCGGGCTGGTGCCGAACGCGGTCTTCACCCCGTCGGGGGAAATGATCCTGATCCGCTCGCCCACGCCCACGCCCAGTTCACGCGCCACGCCCGAGCCGATGGCGATGGTCTCGTCACCGCCGAACCGCGCGATGTCCCCCTGCGCCGCCTGCGGCTCGACGATGCGCGGGATGGTCGCAAGGTTGTCGGCACCGATCCCGAACACCTCGATCCCGGCATTGCGCCCGCCGGCGCTGGCCATCACCTGCCCCTTGATCAGTGGCGCCGCCCGGACCACCCCCGGCACCGCACGCACCCGCTCGGCCATGGCCTCGTAATCCGGGATGCTGCGGTCTACCCGTCCGGCCGCGTCCTGCTGGGCCGCGTTGTAGATCGTCACATGCGCGTTCGCACCCAGGATCGTATCGACGAATTCCGCCCGAAACCCCGAGCGCACCGCCAGCGTCGCGATCAGCGCCATCACCGCCAGCGTGATCCCGATCAGGGAAATCCATGTCATCACGCTGACCCCGCCCTCGGCGCGCCGCGCCCGCAGGTATCGCCACGCGATCATGAACTCGAATCGCGCAAAAGGGGGGGTGGTGCCTACCATGTCTGCTCCCGGGGTCTGGTCGCGCGCAATCTGCGCCGCGGCGCGGGTCAGGTCAAGCAGTGCGCGCCGCTTTCCGCCTGCCCGCCTGCCGTCCCGTCAGACGCCGCATCAGCCCGCCCAGAGCGCCGACAACCGCCAGTCCGCAAAGGAACCCCGCGCCCGCGAAAACCACACCCTCGAACCTGAGCGGCAACGCCGGGCGATACGCCCGCCAGACCTTGGCGGCGATCTCGGGATCACCCAGATGCCCGGCCCGGTGCAGCCGCGTGAACGGCCCCGCCGCCTGCAATGCCTGCAAATCCTGCGACAGCCGCGCATGGCGCGCGATCACGCGGCCCACGGTTTCGGCCCGCGCCGCCCCCATCGCACTGCCCGCTTCCAGCTCGGCCAGCGCCGCCGCGCGGCTCAACCCCAGCCCCGCCGCATCCGCGTCGAACGCATCGACAAAGCGCGAAAGCTCATCCACCGCCCCGCCCAGGCGCTGCACATATTGTTGGCTGAACTCCGGAAACTGCGACAACCCCGCCGCCCCGACCAGCCCCCCGGCCAAAGTAAGCACCCTCAGAAACATCTGCCCTGCCTCTTGTTTTCCCGCAGTCTAGCAGATCGCGCCCGGTTTGGAAAAGCGACGCGGACGCTGCGCGATCAGCCTCGCCGCGAAACCGACGGGACAAGCGGGCCGCAAATGTCAGCTATGCGGGACGAAGCGGGCTTTCGCAGCGACTGCGCCAAGGTCCGCTTTGATGCAAAGGCGGGCGGCAGAAACGGTCGTTTTTGTCACTCACGGCATGGTAAGCTGAAACGTTAAAAAATCTTGTGCCACAAACCTTTGGCGAAACTGCCTCTGATTTTGTCACGTTTTAGGCCGACTTCCGAGGAGCGGACGTTGGTGCGATGTGCAGCATCGGTCAAAGAGGGCTCTAACCGGTCATTCTGACACCGTCCGGTCCAGGTGGAGTCCCACGGCATATCCCGCACATGGTCGCGGCGAAAGAACACACGCGCGCCTCGCAAGCGAGCCCGCCCCTCACATCCCGCGCACCAGGTGACCCTCGTAGATCGCGATCAGCTTCTTCACCGCCTCCTCGGGCGGCAATTCCTCGCTCTCGCCGGTCCGGCGGCTGGTCAGTTCCACCACCCCGTTCTTCAATCCCCTCGGCCCCACGGTGATCCGCCAGGGCAGGCCGATCAGGTCCTGCGTGGCGAATTTTGCCCCCGCCCGCTCGTCGGTGTCGTCATAGAGCGGCTCGAGCCCCGCCGCCGTCATCGCGGCACAGATCGCTTCGCTGGCCGCATCGGCCTCGGCGTCGCCGACCTTGAGGTTGACCACCCCGGCATGGAACGGCGTCACCCCCTCGGGCCAGATGATGCCGCGCTCGTCATGGCTGGCCTCGATGATCGCCCCCAGAAGGCGGCTCACCCCGATGCCGTGGCTGCCCATATGCACCGGCACCGGCTTGCCGTCCGGCCCCTGCACGGTGGCGCCCATCGGCTCGGAATACTTGGTCCCGAAATAGAAGATCTGCCCCACCTCGATGCCGCGCGCCACCCGGCGCCGCGCTTCGGGCACCTCGGCGAATTTGGCCGCGTCATGGGTCTCGTCGGTGCGGGCGTAAAGCGCGGTAAATTGCTCCATCACCGCGCGGCATGCCTCGACGCTGTCATAATCGATCTCGCGCGACCCAAGGCGGATATCGGTGACCGCGCTGTCATAGAACACCTCGGATTCGCCGGTCTCGGCCAGCACCAGGAATTCATGCGTGTTGTCGCCCCCGATCGGCCCCGAATCCGCCCGCATCGGGATCGCCTGCAACCCCATCCGCTCATAGGTGCGCAGATAGCTCACCAGGTGGCGGTTATAGGCATGCAGCGCGTCCTCCTTGGTCAGGTCGAAATTGTAGCCGTCCTTCATCAGGAACTCGCGCCCGCGCATCACGCCGAAACGCGGGCGGATCTCGTCGCGGAACTTCCACTGGATCTGATAAAGCGTCAGCGGCAGGTCGCGATAGCTGCCGACATGGGACCGGAAGATATCCGTCACCAGTTCCTCGGCGGTGGGCGTGTAAAGCAGGTCGCGCCCGTGCCGGTCCTTCATGCGCAGCATTTCCTCGCCGTAATCGTCATAGCGCCCGCTCTCGCGCCACAGGTCCGCCGATTGCAAAATCGGCATCTGGAACGGAATATGCCCGGCCCGCGCCTGCTCCTCATGCACGATATTCTCGATCTTGCGCAGCACCTTGAAACCCAGCGGCAACCACGAATAGATCCCCGCCGCCGATTGCTTGATCATCCCGGCGCGCAGCATCAGCCGATGGCTGACGATCTGCGCCTCGGCGGGGTTTTCTTTCAGCACGGGAAGGAAATAGCGCGAAAGTCGCATCTTGGGCCTCGTGTGTTCAGGGTCGCCCCCCTCTAGCCGAGAGGCCCGGACCAGACAAGAGGGCATGCCCACACCACACCCGCCTCCGCGCCAAAACCCCTTCCCCCTTGATCCCCCGCCCATATCCCGCAAGGGTTGGGCGGTGCAGGTGAAGGGGCCGCTGATGAACACGACCACACTCGACATCGCGCCCGATCTCTTCTGGGCTTTGGCCACGCTGGGTCTGGTGCTGGCCCTCTCGCTGCTGGTCTACGGCTTCCTGTTCAAGCCTTCGGGCAAATACGACCCGCCGCTTGAGCGCCTGCGCGTGAAACTGCACCTCGAAGTCCTGCATCCCGCGCTCTTCGCATTCTCCGTGATCATCTGGGGCCTGCTGTTCCTGTCGCTCACGCTGGGCATTCTCTGGGTGATCTGGTCGGTCATCTTCACCGCCATCCCGACCGATAGCGACGCGACATGGGATTTCCGCTTCGCTCTCGCCAAACTCACGGCGCTGGCCGCGGTTCTGGGCGCGGTCGTGGCCCTGCCCTTCACGGTCTGGCGCATCCGGCTCACCCATCAACAGACCGAGATCGCCGACGCCGCCCTCTACAACGACAAGATCAACGCCGCTGTCGAGTCGCTCTATGCCCGGCGCCAGACCACGCGCGTCGTGACCTCCGGTGACACCGAGCAGGTGCTGACCGAGTGGGAGGATGACATCCTCAAACGCAGCGCCGCGATTGACCGGCTCGAAGGTCTGGCCCACGAACGCCCATCCGAGGCCCCGCGCATCGCGTCGATGCTGTCGATCTACGTGCGCGAACTCTCACGTGAGAACCCGCCGATTGATCAACCGAAATATGTTTTGCTCAGGCCAATCGAACCCGAAAACAACCACCCACTGACAATTGAAGAGGGTCCACCCATCGTATGGATGGGGGATTTGCGGCCTATTCGCTCAGATATGGAAAAAGCAGCGCAAACCTTGGGGCGCCTGCGCAATATCCCCGGCATTGATCCAAACAAGACCAGAATCGACCTGCGTGATGCCAATCTGCAAGGGTTCGACCTTAGCGACCTGAATTTTGACAAGGCTCTTCTGGCCGAAGCACGTATGGAAGGGGCAATCCTCATCGACGTGCGGCTCGAGGGGGCGGAGCTCAGTTTTTCCCGGATGGAGGGAGCAGACTTGACCCGAGCGCATATGGACGGGGCCGTTCTTGATGGGACTCGGTTGGAGGGGACAAACCTTTTCAAGGCAAATATGCAACGCGTAGAGTTCTGTTACACACGTGTCAACAACGCCACAAACCTCAGGGGCGCAAACTTGCGAATGGCAGCCATAATGGCGTCTTATTGGTCAGAGGTGCGTATCGCTCCGTTCCGCATCCATGACATGTTCGGCGATGCCAGCGTCACCTTGCCCGAAGACATCGCTCGCCCCGCTCACTGGCCAGACTGGGAACTCCCTAGCATCGGAGAACACGCCTTCCACACCGAATGGCGCGAGTGGCAGGACAAAGGCGAAAATTACACCCCACCCCCCAAACCCGCCGAAGACTGACCTCCATCACACTCCCGTGATCCCGTGATCCGTGCCCGGGCAGCCCCCGTAACCCTTCATGTGTGGCCGCACAGGAACGACAACGCAATTCACACTCACACGAGGAGGTCTTCATGACCCGTTTCACCACCCTTATCGCCGCTTCCGCCACCGCGATCGCGGCGCTCGGCGCTGCCGTGCCCGTCCTGGCCGACGGCCACGAGATGAAGAAGAACATCGTCGAAATCGCCGCCGGGGACGAGCGGTTCTCCACGCTGGTGACGGCCGTCACCGCCGCCGATCTCGCCGAAACCCTCTCGGGCGAAGGCCCGTTCACCGTCTTCGCCCCGGTCAACGACGCCTTTGCCGCGCTGCCCGAAGGCACGGTCGAGGGGCTGCTCGAACCCGAGGCCAAGGGCGATCTGACCAATGTCCTCATGTATCACGTCGTTCCCGGCGCGGTCATGTCGGGTGACATCCCGATGGGCACGATGTCCGCGGGCACCGTGCTTGAGAATGCGCAGCTTTGCGTGACCAGGGGCGAAGGCGTGATGCTCGACGACGGCAGCGGCGCGATGGCCAATGTCATCATCGCCGATATCGAAGCCAGCAACGGCGTGATCCATGTCGTCGACAAGGTTCTGCTGCCGGGCAACAATCCGGACTGCTGATCACGCGCTGATCGGCACCGGTCTCGCCCGCGCGGCGAGCGACCCCGCCCTCCCCAAGGGGCGGGGTTTTTCGTGGCCCACCCCGGCGCCGGGGCCAGAACGGGCCAGAACGGGCTTGATTTGCCGGGTTCCAGCGGCGACACAAGACACGCGCAACAAGCAAGGGACGATGCGGCGAGGATATGGCACTTCCGGTCAGGGATCAGCTCAGATACTGGGGCATCGCCGCGCTCGTCTTCGTGGTGGTGCTGTGGGCGCTCGGCGACGTGATCCTGCCCTTCGTGCTGGGCGGGGCCATCGCCTATTTCCTCGACCCGGTGGCCGACCGGCTCGAACGGATGGGCACGTCACGCGGCGTCGCGACCGCGATCATCACCATGGTCGCCACGCTCGTCTTCATCCTCATGGCCCTGCTGGTCATCCCCACCCTGGTGCAACAGTCGATCGCGCTGTTCAACACCGCGCCGCAACTGGCCCAGGATCTGCAGGCCTTCCTCACCGACCGTTTCCCGTCGCTGGTCGATTCCGACAGCACGCTGCGCAAATCGCTTCTCGCGGCGGGCGAAAAGGTGCAGGAGCGTGGCGGGCAGCTGCTCGAAGCGGTGCTGAGTTCGGCCGCCTCGATCATCAATGTCGTGCTGCTCCTGGTGATCGTGCCGGTGGTGGCGGTCTACCTGCTTTATGACTGGGACCGCATGGTCGCGCGCATCGACGCGCTTCTGCCGCGCGATCACGCGCCGGTCATCCGCCGACTCGCGGGCGAGATCGACTTGACGCTGGCCTCGTTCATCCGCGGCATGGGCACGGTCAGCCTGATCCTCGGCACCTATTACGCCGTCGCCCTGATGGTGGTGGGGCTGCAATTCGGGCTGGTCGTGGGGTTTGTCGCCGGCGCCCTCACCTTCATACCCTATGTCGGCGCCATCCTTGGCGGGGCGATGGCCATCGGGCTGGCGCTGTTCCAGTTCTGGGGCGAGTGGATCACGATCGGGCTGGTTGCGGCGATCTTCGTCGCCGGCCAGGTGGCCGAAGGCAATGTCCTCACCCCCAAGCTTGTCGGAAGCTCGGTCGGGCTGCACCCGGTCTGGCTGATCTTCGCGCTGTCGGTGTTCGGCGCCCTGTTCGGGTTCGTGGGCATGCTGGTGGCCGTGCCCGTCGCCGCCGCGCTCGGGGTCCTGGCGCGGTTCGGCATCGAAAGCTATCGGTCGAGCCGCCTCTACCGCGGTCTGGATTCGCTGGACGACACGTGATGGCCCGACAGCTTCGTTTCGACCTGCCCACCCGCACCGCGCACGGGCGCGAGGATTTCTTCGTCTCGCCCGCCAATTCCCATGCCGTCGCCATGATCGAGAGCTGGGCCGACTGGCCCGGGCGCAAGCTCGCGCTGATCGGTCCCTCGGGCGCCGGCAAGACCCATCTCGCCCATGTCTGGGCCGCCCTCGCAGGGGCCGGAATCGTCGCCGCGCGCGATCTCGCCAGCCACCACATTCCCGACCTCGCCCGCGCCAATCTCGTGATCGAGGACGTGCCCGGGATCACCGGCGATACCGCTGCCGAAGAGGCGCTGTTTCATCTCCACAACCTCGCCCTGGCCGAGGGGCACGCGCTGCTTTTCACCGCCCGCACCGCGCCCGCCCGCTGGGGTCTCGCCCTGCCCGATCTGCAAAGCCGCATGGAAGCCACGACAACCGTGATCATCGCGCCCCCCGATGACGACCTGCTTGCGGCGGTGCTGATGAAGCTCTTTGCCGACCGGCAGCTTTCGCCCACCCCCGACACGATTCCCTATCTGCTGCGCCATATCGACCGCAGCTTCGATAGCGCCCGGCGGATCGTGACCGCGCTGGACGAGGCCGCGCTCGATCAGGGGCGCGAGATCAACCGCAAACTCGCCACCGAACTGGTGGGCGGGCGCGGTGGCGCATCCCGGCCGTGATCCCACCGACGCACCTTGCCCGGGCCACGCCCAGCCCCCATATCCCGGAATGCCCCCCTCGACCCGACAGGACAAGGCCCACCATATGCGACCGACCGTCAAATCCGTGCTCCTCGCCCTGCTCTGCCTGGGCACACCCCTCACCACCATGGCCCAATCCGCAATGTTTGAAACCTTTGAAACGGACCCCGAAACCCGCTGGCGCCTGATTGCCGACACCGTGATGGGCGGCGTCTCGCAAGGCGATCTGCGCTTCCTGCGCGAGGACGGGCAGGCCCATGCCCGCCTCACCGGCACGGTCAGCACCGCCAATAACGGCGGCTTCATCCAGATGCGCACCGACCTGCCCGCGCCGCCCCCCGAAAAGGCGACCGGGGTGCGCCTCGTGCTGCGCGGCAATGATCAACGCTATTTTGTGCATCTGCGCACCGGCGGCACGGTGCTGCCCTGGCAATATTATCAGGCCGGGTTCCACGCCCCGCGCGACTGGACCGAGATCCGCCTGCCCTTCGCCGCGTTCCGCCCGTCGGGTCGCCTGTTGCGCGTCCCGCCGCGCAACGCGGGCATCAAGTCGGTGGGCATCGTGGCCTTCGGACGCGATCACGAGGCCGAGATCGAGCTGCGCGAGGTCGGTTTTTACTGACCGGTTCGTCCGCGGTCGCTGGACAACACCGCCCACAGGGCGCACACTCCGCGCTCATATCGTCACCCAACCGTTACAAGAGACCCGCATAAGCCCCCCATGCCAAACGCCGATTTCCTGTCCAACCCGTTCGAAGCCCCGACCGAACCCGCCGATCTCGACATCACCGGACCGGGGCGCTTCTTCAATCGTGAACTCAGCTGGTTGGGCTTCAACTGGCGCGTGCTCGAAGAGGCCGAGAACCCGCGCGTGCCGCTGCTCGAACGGCTGCGCTTCCTGTCGATCTCGGCCAACAACCTCGACGAATTCTATACCGTCCGCGTCGCCGGGCTGCGCGAACTGGCGCGCGGCGGCGTGACCACGCCCGCCGCCGACGGTCTGAGCCCGGCCGAACAGCTCAAGCTGATCAACGCCGAGGCGCGCGGCCTGATGGCCCATCAACAGGCCGCCTACGAGACCCTAGCCGCAGAGATGGAGCAAAAGGGCATCTCGATCTGCACGCGCGAGACGCTGACCAAGGATGACCGCACCCACCTGGCCGAGGTCTTCCTCGCCCGGGTCTTCCCGGTTCTCTCGCCGCTGGCCATCGACCCGGCGCATCCCTTTCCCTTCATCCCCAACACCGGCTTCGCGCTGGCGCTGCAACTCGAACGCAAGCGCGACAAGCGCGAGTTGAAGGCGCTCCTGCCGATCCCGCACCAGATCGACCGCTTCGTGCCCCTGCCCGCCAGGGAGGGCCTGCACCGGTTCCTGCCGCTCGAAGAGCTGCTGCTCGACCATATCGGCTCGCTGTTTCCGGGCTACGCATCCGTCGGTCATTGCGCCTTTCGCGTGCTGCGCGACAGCGATCTCGAGGTCGAGGAAGAGGCCGAGGATCTGGTGCGCGAATTCGAGACCGCCCTGAAACGCCGCCGCCGCGGCGAGGTGGTGCGCATGAAGGTCTCCGCCGACGCGCCGCCAGCGCTCTTGCACCTGATCAAGCATGAACTGCACGTCACCGATGACGAGGTGGTCGAGATCGACGGGCTGATCGGCATGGCCGACCTCGACGAGCTGGTGCTCGATGCCCGCCCCGACCTGCTCTGGCCCTCGTTCACCCCGCGCGTGCCCGAACGGGTGCAGGATTTCGACGGCGACATGTTCGCCGCGATCCGGCAAAAGGACATGCTGCTGCACCACCCCTATGAAACCTTCGACATGGTGGTGCGTTTCCTGGCGCAGGCGGCGCGCGACCCCGACGTGGTGGCGATCAAGCAGACGCTCTACCGCACCTCGCGCGACAGCCCGATCGTCGACGCACTCTGCGAGGCCGCCGAGGACGGCAAATCCGTCACCGCGCTCGTGGAACTCAAGGCCCGCTTCGACGAGGCCGCCAATATCCGCCAGTCGCGCCGGCTCGAACGGGCGGGCGCGCATGTGGTCTATGGCTTTCTCGACCTCAAGACCCATGCCAAGATCTCGACCGTGGTGCGCCGCGAAGGCGACCGGCTGGTGACCTATACCCATTACGGCACCGGCAATTACCACCCGATCACCGCGCGCATCTATACCGATCTTTCGTTCTTCACCTGCGACCCGGTGCTGGGCCGCGACGCCACCAAGGTCTTCAACTACCTCTCCGGCTACGCCCAGCCCGACAGTCTCGAAAACCTCGCCATCTCGCCGATATCGCTCAAGCCCCGCCTGCTCGAGATGATCAAGGCCGAGATCGCCCATGCCGAGGCCGGCCGCCCGGCCGAGATCTGGGCCAAGATGAACGCGCTGATCGATTCCGAGGTGATCGACGCGCTCTATGCCGCCTCGCGCGCAGGCGTGAAGATCAGCCTCGTGGTGCGCGGCATCTGCGGGCTGCGCCCGGGCGTCAAGGGACTCTCCGACAACATCCGGGTGAAATCCATCGTCGGGCGCTTTCTCGAACATTCGCGCATCGTCTGTTTCGGCAACGGCAAGGGGCTGCCGCACAAGAAGGCGCGGGTGTTCATCTCGTCGGCCGACTGGATGGGCCGCAACCTCAACCGCCGGGTCGAAACGCTGGTCGAGATCGAGAACCCCACCGTCAAGGCCCAGATCACCGAACAGATCATGGCCGCCAACATGGCCGATGTGGCGCAAAGCTGGGTGATGGCCCCCGACGGCCACTTCACCCGCGCCGCCCCGCCCGAAGAGGGGCTGGCCTTCTCCTGTCATCGCTTCTTCATGGAACACCCCTCACTTTCCGGGCGCGGCACCGCCGGCGCCGCCGACGTGCCGCAACTGATGCACAGCGATGATTGAACGGCGATGATTGAACGGCGGCGTATTCCGGCGATCGCCACCCTTTCCCGGATGCGCCAGCGGTCCATCCTTGCAAGGCGCCTCGTTCGGTCCGACCGGAAATCGAAAACCAGGGCTGGCTTGACCGCGCGCGAGGCCTTATTGCGTTCCGGGACAACCTGAACAGCAAAGGCCCGCGATGATACAGGCGCTCATCTTCGATGTCTTCGGCACCTGCGTCGATTGGCGCGGGTCAGTCACACGCGCGGTCGCCGAACAATTGCCGGGCGTCGATGCCACCGCCTTTGCCACGGCCTGGCGCGCCGAATACGACCCCGCCATGGCCCGGATTCGCGACGGCGGGCGGGGCTATGTGCCGCTCGACGATCTGCATCTCGAAAATCTGCACACCACCGCGCACGCATTCGGGGTGGTGGCGCCCGACAGTCTCAACACCGCTTGGGAACGGCTCGACCCCTGGCCCGATGTGGTCCCTGGGCTGACGGCGATGCGCGAAACCCGCATCATCGCCCCCTGCTCGAACGGCTCGATCGCCCTCATGACCCGGCTGGCGCGTTACGCGCGGCTGCCCTGGGATTGCATCCTCGGGGCCGAGATCGCGCGCGACTACAAGCCCAAACCGGCAGTCTATCTCGCCTCCTGCGCCGCGCTGCGCCTGCCGCCCGAGGCGATGATGATGGTCGCGGCGCATAACGGCGATCTGCATGCCGCCCGCGCCGCCGGGCTCCGGACCGCCTTCGTCCCCCGCCCCACCGAGCACGGGCCCGACCAGAGCATCGACCTCGCCCCCGACGCCGACTGGGACATCGTGGCGAAGGACTTCACCGACCTCGCCGCCCGGCTGGCGTGACCGGCGCCACACTCACCCCCTGGTCACGTCATGGCCGTAAAGCCAGTCGAACTGGCGCAGCATCATATCCGGGCGAAGCTTGCCCGACAGCCGAAGCACATTATGCGCCACCAACCGCAGCGGCGGGAATTTCATGTGGTATTTCCATGCGTTCTCCGTCGCCGTGTTGACCACCCGCCGGACCCGCGCCACGCGGCGCAGCTGATAGGCGGCCAGCCCCGCGCGCACGCTGTCGGCGCGCGCCAGCGCATCGGCCAGAACCCAGGCATCCTCGATCGCCATCACCGCGCCCTGCGCCATGAACGGCAGCGTCGGATGCGCCGCATCCCCCAGAAGCGCCACCGATTCGCCATGCCATGTCGCCGCGACCTCGTGACGAAACAGCCCCCAGAGGTGACAGGTCTCGACCCGCGCCAGCATGTCGCGCACCGGAGCGCCGAAACCGGCGAAGGCCGCGCGCAGGTTCTCGGGCTCGTCGCGCTGGCTCCAGCTTTCGGCGACCCAGCGCCGCCGCTCCTCGACGGCCACCAGGTTGAGCATCGATTCGCCGCGCAGCGGATAGCTCACCACATGCCGCCCCGGACCCATGAAGACGCGGCTGACCGGCCCCTGCCCCAGATCGTTCGGAATGACCGCACGCCACGCCACATGCCCGGTAAAGAACGGCGCCTCGGTGCCATTCAAGACCGCCCGCAGACGCGAATGCACCCCGTCCGCCCCGATCACCAGGTCGGCCCGCCGCTCATCCCCGTTCGAAAGCGTCACCACCGGCGCGGGCCCGTCCGCGATACCCGTGACCTCGGCGCCCAGCTCGATATTGGCCCCCGCCGCGCGCGCCCCCGCCTCCAGCACCCCGATCAGGTCGGCCCGATGCACCTGGTAGTAAGCCCCGTCAAGCGCCGTGAGATCAAGCCGCGTGACCTCGCGCCCGCGATGGTCGCAAAGCTGCACCGCACAGCCCCGCACCGCCCCGGCGGCGACCAGCGCCTCCTCCAGCCCCAGCGCGCGCAGCACCACCACGCCGTTGGGGCCGATCTGAAGCCCCGCGCCGACCTCGGTGATGGCCGCGGCCTGTTCCAGAACCTTGACCCGCGCCCCGCGCTGCGCCAGCGCGACGGCCAGCGTCAAACCGCCGATCCCGCCGCCCACCACAAGGGCGCGCAACCCGTCGAGTCGTGCCTCGTTCATCTCGCCCATGACAGCACTGTCCTGTGAAAAACGCCGGAGCGAAAGCCCCGGCGCCGGTCGTCCATCCGCATCCGCCCGCGCTCAGTCGTCGCGGTGGACCTTCTCGCGGCGCTCGTGGCGCTCCTGCGCTTCAAGGCTCATCGTGGCGATGGGGCGGGCATCCAGCCGCTTGAGGCTGATCGGCTCGCCGGTCACCTCGCAATAGCCGTATTCGCCCTCCTCGATCCGGCGCAGCGCGGCGTCGATCTTGGCCACCAGCTTGCGCTGACGGTCGCGTGTGCGCAACTCCAGCGCCCGGTCGGTCTCCTCGCTGGCGCGGTCGGCGACGTCGGGGATGTTGCGCGTGCCTTCCTGCAACCCCTCGATCGTGTCCCGGCTGTCGCCGAGAAGCTCCAATCGCCAGGTCAGCAACTTCCTGCGGAAGTATTCAAGCTGGCGGTCATTCATGAATGGCTCGTCCTCTGCGGGACGGTAATTATCGGGCAGAAAGACTTCCACTTTCATCTCCGCTCCCTCAATTGTGCCAAGATCGGACATCACTTCCCCTCTCGCGCCTGCCTCTTACCGCCCCGCCAATGGATTGTCACTACCCCAAAGCCTCTTTCCCGGGCTTTGTCGATTTTTCCAGTCCCCGGAAAGCATTGGCGCACGTTGCGGTCGATTTGCGTCTCCTTTAGGGTGCCGTTCGAAACCTCATTATAACGGATGACGCGCCGATGAAATTCGAAGGAACCCAGTCCTATGTCGCCACCGATGACCTCAAGGTCGCGGTCAATGCCGCGGTGACGCTGGAACGCCCGCTCCTGGTCAAGGGCGAACCCGGTACCGGCAAGACCGAACTGGCCCGCCAGGTCGCCCAGGCGCTGGGCCTGCGGATGATCGAATGGAACATCAAGTCCACCACCAAGGCGCAGCAGGGGCTTTACGAATACGACGCCGTCAGCCGTCTGCGTGACAGCCAGCTGGGCGACGAACGCGTGCATGACGTGCGCAATTACATCAAGCGCGGCAAGCTCTGGGAGGCGTTCGATTCAGACGAGAAACTGGTCCTTCTGATCGACGAGATCGACAAGGCCGATATCGAGTTTCCCAACGACCTGTTGCAGGAACTCGACCGGATGGAATTCTTCGTCTACGAGACCGGCGAGACGATCCGCGCCCGCCATCGCCCGATCGTCATCATCACCTCGAACAACGAAAAGGAACTGCCCGACGCCTTCCTGCGCCGCTGTTTCTTCCACTATATCCGCTTTCCCGATCACGACACGATGCGCGCGATCATCGACGTGCATCACCCCGGCCTCAAGGAACAGCTCCTGACCACGGCGCTGACGCAATTCTACGAGCTGCGCGAAACCCCCGGGCTCAAGAAGAAGCCCTCGACCTCCGAAGTGCTCGACTGGCTCAAGCTGCTGCTGGCCGAGGATCTCGATGCCGAGGATCTCAAGCGCGACGGCAAGAACGCCCTGCCCCGGCTGCATGGCGCGCTCTTGAAGAACGAGCAGGACGTGCATCTGTTCGAACGCCTCGCCTTCATGGCCCGCGCGCAACGCCAGCGGTGACGAATTCCATGACGGAATTCGGTCAAGAATCCGTCGCGGATTCTTGCGCGCGCCACCCGCGATCCCGGCGTTCCATCGCTCTTGCGCTCATCCTCGCCGGTGCGATGACGCCAGGACAGGCACAGCAGCCCCCCGATACCGGGGGGCAGGGCGCCATCTGCACCCTCGGGCAAGACCGCTCCGCCGGGTGCGAGCGGATCCGCGCGCGCGAGATCGTCGATGCATCCGCGCCGCCCTGGTCCGCCATCGGGCGGCTCAATTTCGCCTCGACCGACATCCGGTCGCATTGCACCGCCACGCTGGTCTCTGACCGCATCGCCGTCACCGCCGCGCATTGCCTCTACAACGCCGCCCGCAAGCGTCGGATTCCCGACGCCAGCCTGCGCTTCGTGGCCGGCTACCAGCGCGGCACCGGCCTGGCCACCGCGCGTGTCACCCGCTCGGTCCTGGCCCCCGGCACCGACCGGGGCGGCGCGGGCTTCACGCTTGACCCGCTGGATGACTGGGCGGTGCTGATCCTCGACGAACCGCTGGGCGCGCGGCTTGGAACCGTCGCACTGGCCGCGCTCGTCCCGCCCCCGCCCGAGACCGGCAGCGCGATCCTGCCCGGCTATGCCGGGTTGCGCCCGCATGTGCTTTCGGTGGCGCGGGATTGTGGCCGCCCGGTGCGCGCCAATGGCCGCCTCGTGGCCGCCTGTTCGGCGATGCCCGGCGATTCGGGCGCCCCGCTCCTGTGGCAGGGGCCGCAGGGGCTGACCCTGCTCGGCGTGACCTCGGCGGTGCGGGGCGGCGCGCCCGGCCCGATCGCCGTTTTCGTCGAAACCGCCCGGTTCCGGGATGCCGTGGCGGTCGAAATCGCTTCGGGGAACTGAGCCCGACCCGCGCCGCGCGCCTACTCCACCCGTGCGGCCGCCGCGATCGGGCCGACCCCGCGATCCAGCATGCGCTGCACGATCACCACCGCCTCGAGCCCCGGTTCAAGCGTCGCGCGCAGCTCCAGCCGGGTCTTGCCATCCCATTGGCCCAACCGGGCCCAGTGCCGGGCCACATTGGCATAGGCAAGGGTCTTGCCGGCATTCTCGCCCCGGCGGATCGCCACTTCCTCGCTTGGCGAATACTGCACGAGCTGCACCAGCATCCGCGCCGGCACACGCGCCGCGCCCCGTATGACCACCTCGCCGCCGACGCGCCTGGCCCGCAACGTCACATCGCTTGCCTGCGCCCCGTGTTGCGCGATCAGGTCGGCCACATCCATCGGATGGTTGCCGACCACGTGGTCCTGCCCCTGGATCACCATCTGCGGCGTATAGATCGACCGCCGCCCCGCGGCCCGCGCGTAGGATTTCTGCCGCCTGGTGAACTTGGCCTGTCCGAACACGTCCTTCCAGCCGATATAATCCCAGTAATCCACGTGCAGACCCAGCGCCACGACATCCTCGCGCCGGGCCAGCTCGTGCAGGAAGGCATCCGCGGGCGGACAGCTCGAACAGCCCTGGCTGGTGAACAGCTCGACCACGACCAGCCGCCCGTCACCGGTCGCGCTTTCGGCCCGATCTTCGCCCGGCGCCATTCCGGCCATGGCCATCCATGTCAGCGCAATCCATCCCCAAAGCTGCTTCATATCCCCGTGATTCCTTCCACACACCCTGAAAACCCTTTCGGTCATACGCAAACCGCGTTCAAATAACCAATCAAGGTTTTGCGAGAGCATGGCGACGCTTTCGCGCCCCCGATTCGCCAATGCATGGTGCCGAAGCCCGTTTGCATTTCTGTGTGCAATAGTATACAATTATAACAAGGCCCCCTTGAAACCCCTCCGCTCATGGGCCACAAGCAGCCGCAACCAAGGTTAAACCGTTTTCCTCAGGGAGAGACAGCAATGCCCATTACCGTCGGACAGGACACCGCAAAGACCCGCAAGACCCTCACGCTCGGCGATCAATCGGTCGCCTATTACTCGATTGCCGCCGCCGAGGCGGCCGGCCTGGGCGATTTCTCGCGCCTGCCCGCCGCGCTCAAGGTGGTGCTCGAGAACATGCTGCGTTTCGAGGACGGCAAGACGGTCACCGTGGACGACATCAAGGCATTCTCCGAATGGGCCGAAAACGGCGGCCGCGCCAATCGCGAGCTGGCCTATCGCCCGGCCCGCGTGCTGATGCAGGACTTCACCGGCGTCCCGGCGGTGGTCGATCTGGCCGCGATGCGCGACGGCATCAAGGCGCTGGGCGGCGACGCGCAGAAGATCAATCCGCTCAACCCGGTCGATCTGATCATCGACCACTCGGTGATGATCGACGAATTCGGCAATCCCCGCGCCTTCCAGATGAACGTCGACCGCGAATACGAGCGCAACATGGAACGCTACCAGTTCCTCAAATGGGGCCAGAGTGCGTTCAACAATTTCCGCGTGGTGCCGCCGGGCACCGGCATCTGCCACCAGGTCAACCTCGAATATCTGGCGCAGACGGTCTGGACCGACGAGGACCAGAACGGCGAAACCGTGGCCTATCCCGACACGCTGGTCGGCACCGACAGCCACACCACCATGATCAACGGCGTCGCCGTGCTGGGCTGGGGCGTCGGCGGGATCGAGGCCGAGGCCGCGATGCTGGGCCAGCCGATCTCGATGCTGATCCCCGAAGTGGTGGGCTTCAAGCTGACCGGCGCGATGATGGAAGGCACCACCGGCACCGATCTCGTGCTCAAGGTGGTGGAAATGCTGCGCGTGCGCGGCGTGGTCGGCAAGTTCGTCGAATTCTACGGCCCCGGCCTCGACCACCTGCCGCTCGCCGACCGCGCCACCATCGCCAACATGGCCCCCGAATACGGCGCCACCTGCGGCTTCTTCCCGATCGACGACGAGACCCTGCGCTACCTGCGCCAGACCGGCCGCGACGAGGACCGCATCGCCTTGGTCGAAGCCTATGCCAAGGAAAACGGCTTCTGGCGCGGGCCGGATTACGACCCGGTCTATTCCGACACGCTCGAACTTGACATGGGCGAGATCGTGCCCGCCATCTCGGGGCCGAAACGCCCGCAGGACTACACCACCCTCGACAAGGCCGCGCATGCCTTCTTCGACGTGGTGTCGGAATACCGCGGCGAGGACGAAGGCGCCGCCGCCAATGACATGGCCGCCGAAGGCCCCGCCCCCGATGCGATGGTCGACCCGCGCAAATCGGTCAAGGTCGAGGGCGAGGATTACACGCTGCGCGACGGCTCGGTGGTGATCGCCTCGATCACCTCCTGCACCAACACCTCGAACCCCTACGTGATGATCGGCGCGGGGCTGGTGGCGAAAAAGGCGCGCGCACTTGGCCTCAACCGCAAACCGTGGGTCAAGACCTCGCTCGCCCCGGGCAGCCAGGTGGTGACCCAGTATCTCGACGCCGCCGGCCTGTCCGAGGAACTCGACGCCATCGGCTTCAACCTCGTGGGCTATGGCTGCACCACCTGCATCGGCAATTCCGGCCCGCTCCAGCCCGAAATCTCGAAAGCCATCGCCGAGGCCGACCTCATCGCCACCTCGGTCCTGTCGGGCAACCGCAATTTCGAGGGCCGGATCAGCCCCGACGTGCGCGCCAACTACCTGGCCAGCCCGCCGCTCGTCGTGGCCTATGCGCTGGCCGGCGACATGAATATCGACATCGCCAACGAGCCGCTGGCCCAGACGCCCGACGGCCGCGATGTCTATCTCAAGGACATCTGGCCCACGCAAAAGGAAATCGCCGAACTGGTCGAGAGAACCGTCACCCGCGAGGCGTTCCGGTCGAAATATGCCGATGTCTTCAAGGGCGACGAGAAATGGCAGGAAGTCGAAACCTCGGGCGACGAGACCTATGACTGGCCCGCCTCCTCGACCTATATCCAGAACCCGCCCTATTTCCAGGGCATGAGCGCCGAGCCCGGGACGATCTCGAACATCGAGAATGCCGGCATCCTCGCCGTGCTGGGCGACATGGTCACCACCGACCACATCAGCCCCGCCGGCAGCTTCAAACCCGACACGCCGGCGGGCAAATACCTCACCGAACGCCAGGTGCCGGTGTCCGAGTTCAACTCCTACGGCTCGCGCCGCGGCAACCACGAGGTGATGATGCGCGGCACCTTCGCCAACATCCGCATCAAGAACGAGATGCTGAGCGGCGTCGAGGGCGGCTATACCAAGGGCCCCGACGGGCAGCAGACCTCGATCTTCGACGCCGCGATGGCCTGGAGCGAACAGGGCAAGCCGCTCGTGGTGTTCGGCGGCGAACAATATGGCGCGGGCTCCTCGCGCGACTGGGCCGCCAAGGGCACGGCGCTGCTGGGCGTCAAGGCGGTGATCGCCGAAAGTTTCGAGCGCATCCACCGCTCCAACCTCGTCGGCATGGGGGTGATCCCGTTCGAATTCACCGGCGGCGACACCCGCAAGACGCTGGGTCTCACCGGCGAAGAGAGCATTTCGATCAAGGGGCTCGACACGATCACACCCCAGGCCGAAGTGCCCTGCGAGATCACCTATGCCGATGGTTCCGTGAAGGAGATCACGCTCAAATGCCGGATCGATACCGCGATCGAGATCGAATATGTCGAACATGGCGGCGTGCTGCATTACGTGCTGCGCAACCTCGCCAAGTCGGCGTAACGCGGGCTTTCGCAAAGCCTGCACCCCCCGGCCCTTGCGGACGGGGGGTGCTTGTTTCCTTTTGAGTATTTCTGGCAAGATGAAGCCCCGGGCGGGCGCCTCGTTAACCGGTGTCGCGCCGATTTTCGCTGCAACGCGGCGGTGCACGCATGGCAGCCGGGCAGCAGCCGGATGTCACCCCCCGGTTTTTCGCGGAAAAACCCCTGTTAACCCGGCGGGACGCTGCGTTGACGGGTTGTTTGCAAGGCGCGCGCTTTGCAGTATGGGATGCGCATGAGCGAACGCCCCAGATCCCATGGCCGCAAGTCCATCGCCGCCAGCGTGACACCGCGCGACCTGATGGCCGGGAACCGCCTGGCCCATGCCTGGACGGCGCAGGTCATCACCTTGTTTCCAGACGCTTTTCCGGGTGTCCTGGGCGAGAGCCTGACCGGGCGCGCCCTCAAGGACGGGCTTTGGCAGCTCGACGCGATCGACCTGCGTCAATTCGGCATCGGCAAGCATCGCAATGTCGATGACACCCCTGCCGGAGGCGGCGCGGGCATGGTGCTGCGCGCCGATGTGCTTTCGGCGGCCATTGAACACGCGCGAAGACAGGCCCGCAACCCCTTGAAACTCATCTACCTTTCCCCGCGCGGGCGGCCCTTCGAACAACCCATGGCGCGGGAATTTGCCGCCCTTCCCGGGCTCACGCTGCTCTGTGGCCGCTTCGAAGGCGTCGATCAGCGCGTTCTCGATCACTACGCCATCGAGGAGGTCAGCCTCGGCGATTTCGTCCTGACCGGTGGTGAGCTGGCCGCGCAGGCGGTGATCGACGCCACGGTGCGGCTCTTGCCGGGCGTTCTGGGCAATGCGGCCAGCACCGAAGAAGAGAGCTTTTCCAACGGCTTGCTGGAACATCCTCAGTTCACCCGCCCGGCCGAATGGCAGGGCCGCGCGATCCCCGAGGTGCTGATGTCGGGCAACCATGGCGAGATCGCGAAATGGCGCCGCGCGCAATCCGAGGCGCTGACCCGCCAGCGCCGCCCCGATCTCTGGGCCGTTCATGAGCGGGACGAGACCTGAGGTCCCGCCATTAACCCTTGCGAAACAGGCCCGTGCGCACTATACGAGCGCTGATCCGGGAATCGGCCCTGCCCTTTCCCGGGTTTTCGTTTTCTCCCCTCCTGGCGCCCGGGTGCTTCCCCGGCCCCGCCCGTGGCGAAGACGAGGCTGACAAGAAACGTTGACCTGACCTGCGGCGGGCGCATCCCGCGGACCCGATCGAAGACCGCAGCTCTGAGGCGCGAACCAATTTTGCGGAAGAAAACCGCAAGCATTTGAAGGAGTTGGGTCAATGAACCTGATCGCACAGCTTGAGGCCGAGCAAATCGCCTCGCTCGGGAAAGAGATTCCCGATTTCAAGGCCGGCGACACGATTCGCGTCGGCTACAAGGTGACCGAAGGCACCCGCACCCGGGTGCAGAACTACGAAGGCGTCTGCATCAGCCGCAAGAACGGCAGCGGAATTGCCGGGTCGTTCACCGTCCGCAAGATTTCCTTTGGCGAAGGCGTGGAACGGGTGTTCCCGCTCTACTCGACCAATATCGAATCGATCCAGGTGATCCGCCGCGGTCGCGTCCGCCGCGCCAAGCTCTACTACCTGCGCGCCCGTCGCGGCAAATCGGCTCGGATCGCCGAGGACAACACCTACAAGCCCAAGATCAAAGCGTAAGGGGAAGCGACATGAAAAAAGATATCCACCCCGATTACCACTTCATCGACGTCAAGATGACCGATGGCACCGTGCTCAAGATGCGCTCGACCTGGGGCGCCGAGGGCGAAACGCTTTCCCTGGATGTGGACCCGTCGGTGCACCCGGCCTGGACCGGTGGCGGCACCCGCCTGATGGATGCCGGCGGCCGCGTTTCCAAGTTCAAGAAAAAGTACGAAGGGCTCGGTTTCTAAGACTTTTTCGCCGAACAAGACGACCAACCGCCGCCGGGCTTCCGGCGGCGGTTTGCGTTTGCCCCCCTTTGACAAGCGGCGCGATCTGATCCCCTATGGCGGGCATGTCCGCACCATCGAAGGGAATTGACCATGTCCACCATATCGCTGCTCTCCGACGAGGAACTCAGCCCCGAGGCCCGCGCCGTGTTCGACGATATCCGCGCCACGCGACAGACTGACCATGTCAACAATTTCTGGCGCGCGCTTGCCCATGACCCGGCGCAACTGGCCGCGATCTGGGGGCGGCTCAAGACGGTGATGGGCCCCGGCGCGCTCGATCCCCTGACCAAGGAAATGATCTATATCGCTGTTTCCGCTGCGAATTCCTGTGCCTATTGCGCCCATTCCCACACCGCCAGTGCCCGCGCCAAGGGCATGTCGGACGAGATGTATGCCGAGCTTCTGACCGTGATCGGCATGGCCAGCCAGACCAACGCGCTGGCCAATGCGATGCAGGTTCCGGTGGATGACGCCTTCAAGGCGGGTTGATGCCTTGCAGGCAACGCATGGCGGGACTTCGCAAACGGCACTAACGCCCTTTCTCGAACGTGCCTATTTGATGTGCAACGATGACATTGCACCGGATGGAGCCCCGCCATGAATTTCCTGTTTCCTTTCACCTACCGCACGCGCCGCGCCCATTACTCCGACCTCGCCCTTGGTGACATGACCGACGCACAACTGCGCCGCGCCGGGCTGAGCAAGGCGGAAATCCTGCACCGCACTTTCTCGGGCTTCTACTACGCCTGACCCAACGGCGCCCTGCGCATCACAAGGCGCAGGGCGGCCACATCGGGGAAAGACCTCGGTCCGACGGCTTGCCACAAGGGGCGCCGAGGCTCCATAAGGGGCCACGCCAGCCAAGGACCAGCGCTCCATGAGAAACCGAATCCACATCCTGAACGGCCCGAATCTCAACCTTCTGGGCAAGAGGGAACCCGAGATCTACGGGGCGCGAACGCTGGCCGATATCGAGGCCGACTGCATCGCGCTCGGCCGCGATCTGGGTCTCGACGTGGCGCTTTTCCAATCGAACCATGAGGGCGGGATCGTCGATCAGATCCACGACGCCCGCGAAACGGCGGCGGGCATCATCATCAACCCCGCCGCCTACACCCATACATCCGTCGCCATCCTCGACGCGCTCAACATGTTCGACGGCCCGGTGATCGAGGTCCATATCAGCCAGGTGCACAAGCGCGAGAGCTTCCGCCATCACTCCTATGTCAGCCTTCGGGCCGACGCGGTCATCGCCGGCTGCGGCACGCAGGGCTATAGGCTCGCGCTGCACCGGATCGCCTCGCTGATCACCGGCACAGACGTCACCGGCTGACAGGGCAAGGCTCCCGGGCAAGCCTCTAGAAAAGACGCAGGAAAAGCGATCTGGGCAGAAACCGTCCCGCCCTGAACAGCCAGGAGAAGACGCGCGGGAAAGAGGTCGCGAACCGTCCGCTCTTCATCGCGTGCACCACGCGCCGCGCGGCCTCGTCCGGCTCCATGATCATGGGCATCGCAAACGCGTTCTTATCGGTCAGGCGGGTGCGGATGAAGCCTGGGTTGACCTGCTGCACCCGCACGCCGGTGCCGCGCAGATCGGCCTGCAGGTTCTCGGCCAGATGCATCAGCGCGGCCTTGCTGGCACCGTATCCGATCGCGCCGGGCAAGCCGGTGAACCCGGCCAGCGACCCGATCAGCACCAGATGCCCATGCCCGCGCGCCGCCATCGCGGGCGCCACATGGCCGAGCACCCGGACCGCGCCCATGAAATTGACCTCGCACATCGCCTCGACCGCATCGGGCTTCCAATCCGCCACGCCAAGCGGTTCATAAACCCCCGCGCAATAGATCACTCCGTCGACCTCGCCCGCCGCAGCCACGGCGTCGCGCACCGACTCCGGGTCGCTCACATCCATCGTCACGACCTCCACCAGCCCGCCAATCTCCTCGGCCAGGCTGTCGAGCCGCCCGGCCGAGCGCGCCGACAGGACCAGCCGCGCGCCCGCCTGATCCATCTCATGCGCCAGCGCCCGGCCCAGCCCCTCGCTCGCCCCGATGATCCAGTATCTATGCCCCGCGATCATCTCAGCCCCCCGCAGGGCGCATCGTGGCGACCAGCTCGGCCACCTTGATCCCGAACTTGCGCATCTGCGACCGGTTCAGGATCGTGCCGTTCTCCATCAGGTAGAGCCAGTCCGTCACGTCAAGCACATACCCGCCGCCCTCCTCGGGCAGGCGGATGCGGTATCGCATGGAAAGCGTCGCACCGCTGACCTTGCCGGTGGCCTGCCCGATGATGTCGTCGGCCTCGGCGGTGAACGTCCCGTTCTCGCCCAGCGTCAACCGCCATTCCCGGCTTTGCTGGCCGCCGCCGGCATAGCGGAATTCCTCCGTCAGGGTTCCGGTTTCACCCTCCCATGTGCCCGTCATGTCCGCCACGAAGCGCGACACAACCTGTCCACGCGGGCCATAGATCATGCCCTCGGAAATCAGGTCCCCGGACAGGTGTTCGCGAATGTCGAACGCCGGCCCGGTGGCCCGGTAATGGTCGGGACGTTGCGATTTGAACCCGAAACCGGGCCGCCACAGGGCGACGCACAGCAACACGATCACGAGCAAAAGGGTCAGTTTCATCTCATTTCCACTTCCTGAGACAGCCGCGCGACCATCCAGATCGCGACGAGCTTGATAAGACAGGGGATCACCGCATAGGCGAGTGTCAGCGTCAGAAGGCCCCGCGCATCGTTTGCCCCGCCGGGTTGAAACCCGCTCCAGTCGAGCAGCGGCAACAGCGCCACCGCCGCCACCGCCAGGGCCAGTTTCCCCGCCAGCGACCACAGGCCGAAGGCCTGCCCCGCCACCTGCCCCGCCCGCCCCGTCAGGGCCGCGAACAAGGCCGGCAGGATCACCATGTCGGCCCCCAGCGCCGCGCCCGATCCGACACAGATCAGCGCAAAGCCCACCACCGCCCCCGGCGGCAGGAGTGCGGCACCGCCGAACGACAGGATCGCCAGCGACATCGAGAAAAGCAGCACCCGCCGCGTGCCCACCCGGCGCGCCGCCACGGACCATATCGGCACCGAAAGCCCCGAGGCGAGGAAGAACAGGATCAGGAACGGCCCGGCCAGCCCGCCCAGCATCAGCCGATCCTCGACGAAGAACAGAAACAGGGTCGAGGTCATCGCCACCGGCAGGCTGTTGACAAAGGCCAGCAGCAAGAGCCGCCCGCCCCCCGCCGACCACAGCGCCGCGTAATCGAGACGCCCCTGGGACGCATCGCCGCGCCGCCACAATCCCCGCGTCACGCCCCAGACCAGCACCGCCGCCACGGCCAGCCCGCCGCCGAAAAGCGCATAGCCATCGCGCCCGTCGAACGGCGCCAGCAGCACCGGCGCGATCGCCGCAAGGATGATCCCCGCAAGCGTGCCCGCCTCGCGCCAGCCCGCCAGCCCGATCAAACCCTCGCGCGATCCCGCCAGCGCGAGACTCTGACCGTAGAACAGGATCGACCCGAGGCTGAAGCCGGTGAACACCACGACCAGCGACAGCCCCAGCCAGACAACCGGCGCCACCGGCGGCGCCATGGTGAACAGCATCACGAAGCCCAGCGCCATCGTCCCCAATGCCAGCGCGGCAAAGGCAGTCCGGGCGCCGGGAAAGCGGTCGATCAGCCGGCCAAGAAACGGGTCCTGCACGAAATCCACCACCCGCAGCCCGATCAGCACGCCGCCCACCGTCGACAGGTCCAGCCCCATCTGCGCCGTCGCGTAACGCGGCAGATGGATGTAAAGCGGCAACCCCGCCGCCGCGAGCAGCATCGCGAAAAGACTGACCTGCCAATAGCTCATCACTGGCCCCTGAGACGGCGCGACAGCGCGACCGAACGCGCCTCGTCCGACAGCCAGATCCCCAGGAACCGCTTGCGCAGGTTCGGGTGACGCGCTGCGCAGAGGCGCACGCCGTTGAACCAGAACTCCACCCTGTCACCGGCCGGCGCCACCGCCAGGAACCAATCCCCCGGGCCGACATCCCGAAAACAGCGTCCGAGTTTCTCAAGGATGCTTGGATGATCCCGCTGCGGCCCCTCGATCCGTTCAAGCTCGCGCGCGGTTGCCGCAACAAGGCTTTCACCGCTGATCTCGCGCCGATACGCCAGTTCCAGCGCCATCGGCACCTGCCATGAGAACCGCGCCCCGCCCGCAGTATAAAGCGCTGCGTCGTAAAGCGGCAGCCCGAACCAGCGAACCGTCACGCGGCCCAGCTTCTGTGCCTCGGCAATCCCCGCCGCGACCAGATCGGCGCGCGCCTGCACCGGCCCCGGCACCAGCAGGCCCACCGCGACAACAAGCGCCGCCAACTCACGCATGGGCCAGTTCCACCTGCACCACATCGGTCTGAGCCAGCGCGAAACTCGCCGCGCAGATTTCAAGGTAATATTGCCAGCTGCGCAGGAACGCCCGGTCATAGCCCATTGCCTCGATCCGCGGGCTGGCCGCCACCAGGCGCTCGGCCCATGTCCGACAGGTGCGCGCGTAATCCTCGCCAAAGGCGACACTGTCACGCACCGCCAGACCCGCGCGGCGCGCCTGCTGCGAAATCACGCTGTCCGACAGCAACATGCCCCCCGGAAAGGTATAGTGGCGTATGTAATCCGTGCCCTTGCGGTATCTCGGGAAACTGGCATCGGGCACGGTGATCGCCTGCACCACCGCGCGCCCGCCCTCGGCCAGCCGCGCCTTGAGGGTCGCGAAATAGCTTGGCCAATAGCGTTCGCCCACCGCCTCGATCATCTCGATCGAGACGATATTGTCGAATTTGCCTTCGGTCTCGCGGTAATCACGCAGCTCGATTCGCGCCCGTCCATCAAGCCGCGCATCGGCAAAGCCCTTCTGGCTGGGAGATATGGTGATGCCGGTCACATCGCGGCCCTGATCCGCCGCGCGCTCGGCAAACCCGCCCCAGCCACAGCCGATTTCAAGGATGCGCTCACCGCTGCCCATCCGGTTCAGCGCGCGGTCGTATTTGCGGTTCTGCGCGCGTTCCAGATCGTTGTCGCCCGGCGCGAACATCGCCGAGGAATAGGTCATCCCCTCGTCCAGCCAAAGCTGATAGAACTCGTTTCCCACATCGTAATGCGCCCGGATATTGCGCGCCGCGCCACGCGGCGAATTGGTGCGCAGGATGCGATCCACCGCCCGGAATTTCAGCCCGCTCCAGAACCCCGGATAGGCGAACCGCGTCAATTCATCGAGGTTGAGCGTCGCCACCTGGGCCAACGTCTCGATCGAGGGCGTGTCCCAAAGCCCCGCGACATAGGCCTCGCCCAGCCCGATATCGCCACGCGCGGCCATCGCCGTGACCACGCTCCAGTCATGCAACTCCATCACCGCCTGCGGGGCACCCTGGCCGAAATCATGGCGCTCGCCCTCGGGCGTGACGAGGTGCAGGCTCCCCTTGCAGATGCGACTGCAGCTTTCGAGGAATTCGTGCCTCAAACGTTTGGTGACGAACAGCATCAACTGACCTCCTGTCTCGGTGGTGCGGGCCGCCTGCGATAGCGCGCGCCCTTGAGTTTCAGGCGCAAGGCCTGCCAATGGATAAGCGTGACCGTGCGCAGCGCCCCGAACGGACGGCGCAGCGCGGCCCGCAGGATCGTGCCATCGGTCAGCGGCCGCCGCGCGCCCTGCAACGTCGCCACGACCCCCTCGGCACCGTTCTCATGCAGGATGCGAATCGCGATCCGGTCCGCCCGGATGTCGAAATGGAAACGATAGGCCCCGCCGACATCCTGAAACGGTGAGACATGAAAGATCTTGCGTGACGTCAACTCGGTCTCGGCCGTGATCGGGGCAAACTCCTCGCGGTGGCACAGGTAACTGTGCCGGTCCCCGAAGGTGTTGTTGACCTCGGCAATCACCGCCCGCAACGCGCCGCCCTCTATCGCCAGCCAGAAACTCACCGGGTTGAACACGTATCCCAAGAACCCCGGCTGCGTCAGAAGCAGGATTTGCACGCCGTCCGCGTCAAGACCGGCCCGCGCCAGAACCTCGCGCGCCCAGATCACGCCACGCCCTTGGCCCCGCGCGCCACCATGATGACGGTCCATCACCGAAAACAGGTTGAACCGGTTGCGCGAAAACAAGAGCGGTCCACCCCTCGCCTTGGGGTCTATCAGAACGTAATCCACGCCATACCGGAACGCGTTGCGAATGTCGCCGCGCCGCGCATGCATGGTGCTGCCCGCGATATGCTCGGCGCCCATGCTCAAATCGTCACCCGCTCAAGCGCATTCGCCACCCGCACGGCACTCGCAAACCCGTCTTCGTGAAACCCGTGGCGCAGGTAAGCCCCCGCAAACCATGTACGATTCTGCCCCTGTATCGCACCCAGCCTGTCCTGTGCGCGCAACGCGGCCTGGTCAAACACCGGATGGCGGAACGTGACCTCGTCGAAAATACGATCCTCCCGCACCGGCCTGACCGGGTTGAGCGACACGAAAAGCGGATCGTTCTCAGGGATGTTCTGCAAGCGGTTCATCCAGTATGTGACCCCAATCGCGGGGCGCGCGTCGTGATCATCGGCCTTGTAGACCCACGAGGACCAGCAGGCCCTGCGTTTCGGCATCTGCGTTTCATCACAATGCAGGATAGCATGATTGTCCTGAAAGGTCAGGTCCGAAAGCGCCGCGCGCTCTTCGCCCGTCGGGTGCGACAACAGGCGCAAGGCGTCATCCGAGTGGCAGGCAAGGATCACCTGGTCGAAACTCTCCGCCCCGAACCGCGCGCTGCGGATGACCACGCCCTGCCCGTCCCGCTCCACCGCCTGGACCTGCGTGCCCGCGCGCAGATCGCAGCCAAGGCTGGACAGGCGGGTTTCCAGCCGCCGGACATATTCCCGGCTGCCGCCCTTCACGGTCCACCACTGGTGCTGCCCGGTCACGTTCATCAGCGCGTGGTTCTTGAAGAACCGCACCAGCGTCGCGGCCGGAAAGCTGCCGATCTGCTCCATCGGCGTGGACCAGATCGCGCCACAGATCGGCATCAGGTAATAGCGCCGGAACCAGTCGCCCAAGCGCAGCTCGCGCATCAGCTCGTCAATCGTCAGCCCGTCATCCGCCGCCCCCTCGGCGCGCGCATTGAATCGCATGATATCGCGCACCATGGCCAGGAAACCGGGCCGGCGAATGTTGGATTTCTGAGCGAACAGCGCGCCAAGGCTGCTCAGCCCGTATTCCACCCGCCCGTCATCGATGGTGGCACCAAAGCTCATGCTGCTCTTCTCGACCGGCACGTCGAGATCGCGAAACATCGCCGTCAGATGCGGATAATTGACGTAATTGAACACGATGAACCCCGTATCGACCGGCTGATCCCCGCGGCGCCCGGCCATGACCGTGCGCGCATGCCCGCCCAATCGCGAATCGGCCTCGTAGAGCGTCACGTCGCATCCCGGCGACAGCCGATAAGCGGCGGCAAGTCCCGAAATGCCCCCGCCCACGATCGCGATGCGCGGGCGGTGCTGTGGCGGGGCGTCAAATGACATTGTCTATCCTCTTTATTGTGTTTCAACTCTACGAGCCGCCCGGGCAACCGGATCAAACCCGCCGCGCGAAAAGAAAACGCCCCTGAAAAGTGATCCGCCGCGAAACACGCCGCGTAACCCCGCCATGATGTTACTGGATGATCACAGAACGCTTGCCGTCAACGCCACCTGCGATAGACTCGTCGTCAGCATGATGGCAGGACAAGAGCAGGCACAGGTGAGCAAGATCAATTACTCGATCCAGACCGAATGGATGCTCGCGGTCCGCGATGACCGCGACCGGAGGGCCTTTGCCCAGCTCTTCGATCACTTCGCCCCGCGTCTCAAGGGGGTCGTGGCCCGATCCGGGGCGCCGTCGGCCCAGGTCGAGGATATCGTTCAGGATGTCATGCTGACCGTCTGGCACAAGGCCCATCAGTTCGATCCCGAGCGCGCGCAGGTTTCAAGCTGGATCTACCAGATCGCGCGTAACCGACAGATCGACATCCTGCGCCGCGAGCGCCGCCCTCTCCCCGAAGAGATCGCGCAACAAGCCGAAGACACGACCCCCGATGCCAGCCAGATCCTGGGGCTCGAACAGGAAACCGAGAAACTCAAACAGGCCCTGAACAAGCTGAAACCGGCACAGCGGGAAATGGTCGAAAAGGCCTATTTGGGCGAGTTGAGCCATACCGATATCCAGGCCGAAACCGGCCTCCCGCTCGGAACCATAAAATCACGCATCCGCCTCGGACTGGAGCGGCTGCGCCACGAACTCAAGATCATAGGCACGCCATGACCGGCATCACCCATCACATCCCCGACAGCCTCCTGATCGCCTATGCGGCGGGCACCCTGCCCAAGCCGTTTGCACTGGTGGTGGCCGCGCATGTGTCGCTCTGTGACGAATGCCGCGCCCGGCTCGCCGCGCACGAGGCCGCAGGCGGGGCCATAATCGAACAATCCGCGCCCGAAACGATCAGCGAGTCCCTGCGCGACCGGGTTCTCGATGCACTCGACAACCCTTTCGACATGCCCGCGCCGCACCCCCGCCAGGGGGTCTATCCCGGCCCGGTGATGGAGGCGCTCAAGGGCCGCCCGCCGAAATGGAAACGGATCGGCATGGGCAACCGGCAATGCATCATCGACCACGGCGCCGAAGGCTCGGTGCGCCTCTTGTGGATCGCACCCGGTCAGGCGGTGCCCGATCACGGGCATAACGGCCTCGAACTGACGCTGGTCCTGCAAGGCGCCTTCGAGGATGAAACCGGCCATTTCGGCCCCGGCGATCTCGAAATCGCGGATGCCGATCTCGAACACACGCCGATTGCCGCCGAGGGCGCGCCCTGCATCTGCCTCGCCGCCACCGATGCGGCGTTGAAATTCAACAGCTTCCTGCCGCGCGTGCTGCAACCGCTGTTCCGGATCTGACATCCGCCACTCGCAGGGAACGCAGCGTCGCCGCTTGCACCTCCCGCGTTCGGCTGCCACCTTCGGTGCCGAATGTCACGAGATGCAGGGAGCGACGCAGATGGCACAGACAGGCGCGGACATACTGGCCCGGGTTCTCGCCCGGAACGGGGTCGATACATGCTTTGCCAATCCCGGCACGACGGAAATGCACCTCGTCACGGCCTTCACCCATGACCTCGGCATCACCTGCCACCTGTGCCTGTTCGAGGGCGTCGCCACCGGCGCCGCCGACGGCTTCGCCCGCATGGCGCGCAGACCCGCCGCAACGCTTTTGCATCTTGGCCCCGGCCTCGCCAACGGGATCGCCAACCTGCACAACGCGCGCAAGGCCGCCTCGCCGATCATTAACATCGTCGGCGAACACGCGGTCGACCACATCGCCCATGACGCCCCGCTCACCGCCGATATCGCCGGGCTCGCGCGCCCGGTCAGCAAGACGGTGACAACCCTTGATGACATCGGCCAGATCGACGCCGCCGTGACCGACATGCTCACCGACATCCGGACCGGCCCCACCGGCGTCGGCACGCTGATCGTGCCCAACGACATCGCCTGGAGCGCGGCACAGCCCTCGAACCTGCCCCCGGCCAGCCCGCCCATGCCCACGCCCCCCGATGCCGCGACCATCGCCGCGGCGGCCAAGGCATTGCATGAACCGGGCGCGCTTCTGCTGCTGGGCAGCCCCCACATCACCCGCCGCGCCATCGAGCTCGGCCACGCCATCGCCGCAAAAACCGGCGCGAGCCTGCGCGCCGAGGCCGCGACCGCGCGCACCTCTCGTGGCGGGGGCTTGCCTGAACTGGCCCGCATTCCGTTCCAGATCGACGCCGCGCTTGAGGCGCTCGCCGGCACCCGCCATGCCATTCTCGCCGGGGCCCGCGCGCCGGTGGCCTTCTTCGCCTATCCCGAACGTCCCAGCGCGCTTCTGCCCGAGGGCTGCGCGGTCACCCCCCTCTCCCCGCCCGAATGCGATCTCGAAGCGACACTGGCCGCACTGGCCGATCACCTCGGCGCCGCGCCGGTGGATGCAACCGCCCCGGCCATGCCGCCCCTGCCCCGCGGCGCGATCACGCCCGAGGCGCTGGGCGCTGCCGTGGCCAACGCCCTGCCCGAAGGCGCGATCGTGGTGGATGAATCCGTGACCAACGGCCCCCACCTGCAACCGGCCTGCGCCGCGTCTCCCGCGCATGACTGGCTCAACAATCGCGGCGGTTCGATCGGCTATTCCATGCCCGTGGCCGTGGGCGCCGCCGCCGCCTGCCCCGACCGCCCGGTTCTGGCCGTGGTCGGCGACGGCTCGGCCAGCTACACGCCCCAGGCGCTCTGGACCATGGCGCGCGCCGGCATGAACGTCACCGTGGTGATCCTGTCGAACCGGCGCTACCGCATCCTCGCCACCGAAATGTCGCGCATCGGCGCGGGCGAGCCGGATGAGCACTCCGACCCGCTGATGAGCCTCGACAATCCGCCCATCGACTGGGTCGCGCAGGCCCGCGCTTACGGCGTGCCGGGTGTCAACGTCTCCGACGCGCAAGACCTGCACGACGAACTCACCCGCGCCTTCGCGGAACCGGGCCCGCATCTGATCGAGGCGCGGATGTAATCGCCCGGGACACCGGAGCGCGACAAACCGGATTCCACTCCCTCCAGGCCCGCGCCGAAGGTCTTTTCGTGAGCAAGCAAACTGGGCGGCAGGCGCGCAAGGACGGCACTGGTGGCTGAGCCTCTGCATATGCGGATAGGCTCCGGCCGCGCCAGCGTCTTTCAAGTCGGGAATGGTTTCGCCCGACAAGGCGCGGCATGGGATCGGCGCAGGGCTTATAGCGTAACCCAGCAAATCGGATTCGTCTCGCGCCCAACGAAAGGGCAGCACAGGGCCACGGTCGGGTGCTGCCCGGGCGGCTTCGCCGCCGTTCCCGGCGGCGCGAATTCGATCAAACCCGACACGCCCTAGCCGAGGCCGGGTCCGGGCCAGAACAAGGAGTCGTCCCGGCCTCCTTGCCCGCGACGCGGTCAGGCATGCCGCATAGCCTCTTCTGGCGCTCAGCCCGGTCGCTCGGGCCGCACGGCACTGGCAGTCCATGGCGAAGTTGACCTTCTCTCGTCGCTTCTCTGGCCATGGGCCGTGGAGGGGGCAGCGCCGATGCAATGCCCGTTGCAACAAGACGCGGCTTTGCACTTGAATCTGGCATCTGCATGCCGTCATGGCGCCTGCTTTTTCTCGTGGATAATGGGGTTTCGAAAAGATAAGCTGTCGGTGGTATGCCTCTTTCAAATCCAATCCAAGGGTGCCATGGCCTCTTCCAAAACGCCCACGCAGCAAGGCAATGAATCACCAGTGGATCAGGCCCCTGTAGAGGTGTCTTCATCGCTTGTCCCCGTGCCTTGCAAGCCTCCGGACCCGCCGCCTGCGATTGACCAACACCGTCGCCGATGGGTCTGGCTTTTGGGCGGGATGTTGGGCACTGTCGTGGCGGGTCTCGTTTACTTCCAGCCTTGGACTGCGGCTCGGATACCTGTCGCAATAGAAGAGGTCGCAGATGCGCCTGTCACCCGTCTGCTGGCCGTCAACGGCAGGATCGCGGCACTGCACTCGGTCGACCTCCGCTCGCAGGTCGGCGGAAGCCTGACTCAAGTAGCGGTCAACGAGGGACAGCAGGTGGAGGCCGGCCAGCTGCTGCTCCGGACCGACAGCTCTGCACAGGAAGCCATCCTGCGACAGGCGTTGGCGGGGCTTGACGCCGCCTTGGTAGCAAAGGAACAGGCAGCGGCGACCTATGCACGCTCCCTGGCGCTGGGAGCGAATGTCAGCGCAGCGAAACTGGCGGCAGATTGGCTTGCGGTGCAGTCCGCAACACAGGAGGTCGCGCGCATGACAGCCCTTTTGGAACAGGCGCAGGTCCAGTTGACGCGTCACACCCTGCGTGCGCCGATCTCGGGAACCGTTATCGCACTGGATGCCGAAGTGGGTCAGATCGCGGATACGACAACCGTCCTGTTGACGCTGGCGGATCTGGACGATCTGATTGTCGAAACTGACGTGGATGAAGCCTACGCGAGCCAGATCGTCGTTGGCCAGCCGGTCACCCTGCGCCTGTCGGGGGAAACAGAAACGCGAACGGGACACATCAGGACCGTTGCAGGCCGGGTGGACATCACGACCGGCGGCCTTGCGGTAGAGATCGGGTTCGATGCGCCGATCAGCGCCCCTGTTGGTCTGACAGTCACGGCCAATATCATTGTGGACCAGCAGGACGCCGCGCTGACTGTCCCGCGCACAGCCCTTGTGAGGAACAATGGGGATGCGGCGGTTTTTCTGGCGCATGACGGGGTCGCCCGGCGTCAGTCCGTAAGGGTAATCGACTGGCCTGCCGCACGGCTGATCGTGACAAACGGGTTGTCACCCGGTGATCCGGTGATCATCGACGCGACGGGTCTGAGCGATGGCCAACCGATCCGGTCGGATGTCCCCTGATGCTTTACGGGCTCAAGATCGCTTTACGCTATCTGACGGCAAACAAGGCGCAGACGGCGCTTCTGGTTTCCGGCGTGGCAGTCGGGGTGTTCATCTTCATCTTCATGTCCGCACTGATCGGGGGTTTGGCCGAGTTCATCCTGTCGCGCACCGTCGGCGACATCAGCCATGTGACGATCGAGGCAGAAACACCCGACCCCGCTGTCCTTGTCGACGCCAAAGGGCATCTTCTGGTCGCGGTTGAGCGGGGCCGCCTGCGCACCGCCACGCTGCGGGACACGGAAACCTGGACGCCGCTGATCGAGGCGATACCAGATGTCCGGGCCGTGTCGCCGCAGATCACCGGCGCGGGCTTCCTGGCCCGCGCGGCGCAGGTGGCGCAAGTCAGCGTCACGGGGCTGGAGCCAGGCCGCGAATCCGCCATCCTTGATCTGGAAGGCTATCTTGTCGCTGGATCTGCGCGATTAGGCTCTGGCGGCATCATTCTGGGTAAGAATCTGGCAGACGAGCTGGATTTGTCGGTCGGGCAGGTTGTGCGGCTGCAATCGTCGAACGGGGTCAGCGTGGTGCCCACCGTGGGAGGGATCTTTCAGACCGGCACCGGCATGCTGGACCGCACCAGCGTCTATGTCAGCTTGCCGACCGCGCGCACGCTTTTCGGCCTGCCGCAAGGTGTCACGCGGCTCGAGATCAAGCTATATGACCTTAATGCCGCCGATGCCACAGCCCTGCGTATCCGGGGGCTGACCGGGCTGGATGCCGTTCCCTGGACAGATGGGGCGGAACAATTGATGGAAGCATTGAACGCACAGGCCCAGACCGGTTATTTCCTCAAGAGCTTCGCCCTGATCACCATCGTGATCGGCGTGGCATCGGCGCTGTTGCTCTCAACCTACCGGCGCCGTCCCGAAATCGGCATCATGCGGGCCATGGGGGCAAGACGTGGCTTTGTGGTCTTCGTGTTTGTGACGCAGGGCGCGTTGGTCGGGTTGCTCGGAGGAGTGGCAGGCGCGACGCTGGGATATCTGGCGCTGCTGCCATTTCCCGGCCGCGACGAATTTCGACCGGGCACCTTGCCGATGGACATCACGCAGGGCTCATATGGCTTGGCCATCATGCTGACGGTCATTGGTGCCATCCTCGCCTCGATCCTGCCGGCACGGTCCGCGGCAAGGGTCGATCCCGTGACGGCCATCGGCCAATGAGCACGCTCTTGGACGTTCGCGATCTGGTCAAGACCTTCGGTGAAGGCGAAACCGCGACGCATGTCTTGCGCGGCCTGTCGCTGACCCTCGATACGGGTGAGTTGGCCGCGCTGCTTGGCCCCTCGGGATCCGGCAAGAGCACGCTTCTGACGATTCTTGGCACATTGATGAAGCCCACATCCGGACGCTATCGGATGCTTGGGCAAGATCTGGTCGCCGCGGATGACGCTGCGCTGACAGAGTTCCGCAACCGCCACATCGGCTTCGTGTTTCAGTTCCATAACCTGCTGCCCGATTTCACCGCCCTGGAAAACGTCATTTTCCCGACCGCCGTGCGCGAAGGCCGCGAAACGTCTGCTGCCCGCCGGCGCGGGCGCGAGTTGCTTGTGCGCATGGGGCTTGAAGACCGCGTCGATTTTGCAACGACCAAACTGTCAGGCGGCCAAAAACAGCGCGTGGCGGTTGCACGCGCTTTGATGAACACGCCGCAACTGGTGTTGGCGGACGAACCGACAGGAAACCTGGATCGGGCCTCGGCCCGACAGGTGATGGAACTGATCAGTGAAATCAATCGGGACGAAGTCACAACTTTCCTGATTTCGACCCATGATGAGAAAATCGCGGCGTGCTGTCGAAGACAGATAGCGGTAGCGGATGGGTTGGTCACCGGGTAGGCCGCAGAAGGATTGAACGGCTTGGCGTCCGCTGAATTGCGCGAAAGGCGAACAATCGGGCAAAGAATACCAAATCCGGCTCATATGGCCATTTTGATCCGATCCTTTCCAACGCTTCGATCTTGGTCTTCTCGACGCGAAAGCCGCCCCCCCCCTCGGACATGAGCTTCGCATCCCAAAGAGATCGGCAGCCGCCCCCGGCCAGGCGCCGAAGACCGGTGCTCCGGGGTTTCTGTGGATTCTCCTGGGCGTGATGAGCGCGATCGAACTGGTTCCGAGGCTTTCGCAATCCGGCATTTTCGGGCCGGAGAACCTGCGATGGCCCGCCTTCGCGCTTGGCGCATTCTGGCAGCCTGTTCTTTCGGGTGCGGTGCCGCCGGCCGATCCGGGCCGCATGAAATCAGGCTCCAATGGGCAGCTTTTACCCATTACGGGGCACCGGCGGCGAACATTTGCTTTCTCTCTTCGCGCCCGGAGGAAATTCCTAAGGCCACAACCTGTTCACCGCAGGACGCAACAACCCGGCATTGGAACCTTTCCGTGTCACAAATGTCAGAGACCGTGCAGAGCGATTCTGGCGCGGCGAACACAGCTCTCCAGATTGTGGACATAGGACGGACACGGAAAACAAGGAAGAGAAAACGCTCGAGGCGCTTTCTGTTATCTTCCTGTTTTCTTTTGGTTTTTTGGCTCCGGCGGTAGGGATCGAACCTACGACCAATTGATTAACAGTCAACTGCTCTACCGCTGAGCTACGCCGGAACACGAGGCTGCAGATAGCAAAGCTCGGCGCGGGCGTCCAGAGGAATTTGCGCCTCGTTTCGCTCCTTGTTCAGGCCGGATCAAACGAGCGCGAAGCTGGCCTCGGCGGACAGCTGCGGGTGTGGCGTCACCCGTCGTCTGCCGGTCAGGTCCACGAGATGCGCAAACACGTTGCGCGTGGCGGCGCCGATCAGCGCGGGTGGCGTGTCGGTATAGATCCGCGTGGCCAGCCCATAGGCGGTGTCGGGGCCGTCCGCCAGCCGCGCGAGGATCTCGGCCTCGCGTCCCTGCCGATGGGCCACCAGCCAGTCGAGCCGCCCCGCCGGGTCGTCGATCGGCGCACCGTGACCGGCGTGGAACACCCGCCAGCCGCGGCGCCGAAGCCGCGCGCAGGAGGCCATGAAATCGCTCAGATCCCCGTCCGGCGGCGAGACCAGCGAACTGGCCCAGCCCATCACGTGATCGCCGCAAAACAGCGCATCGCCCCATGCGAGACTGATGTGATTGCCGTAATGCCCCGGCGTGTGGATCGCCCGCAGATTCCAGCCATCGCCCGCAAGGGTCTCGCCATCGCCCAGCACCCGGTCGGGGTGAAACGCCGTATCGACCCCCTCGCCGCCCCCGGCCAGCCCTTCCTCGGCCAGCTTCTGCATCACCGGGGATCGCCCCGCCTGCCAATCGCCGAATCCCACGATCGGCGCGCCGGTCTCGCGCGCCAGCGCCCGCGACAGCGGCGAGTGATCGACATGCGAATGGGTCACGACGATATGGCTGATCTCCTGCCCGGGGCGCAGCGCGTCCAGAATGGCACGCAGATGCACCGCGTTTTCCGGCCCCGGGTCGATCACGGCCAACTGTCGCTCCCCCAGAAGGTAGGTGTTGGTGCCGCGATAGGTCATCGGCGACGGGTTGGGCGCCAGGATCCGGGTCAGTCCCGGTTCGATCTCGATCGGATCGCCGGGGGTCGGGTTGAAATCGTCGGGGCTTTGCATCGCTCTTCCTTGTCGCTCGTTCCCCGGCTAGGAATAGGCATGTTTTTCGGATGGCTCAAACGCTATATGCCGCGCTCGCTCTACGGGCGGGCGGCGCTGATCCTGATCCTGCCGGTCGTCCTGCTGCAACTGGTCGTCTCGGTGGTCTTCGTCCAGCGCCATTTCGAAGGCGTCACCCGCCAGATGAGCCAGAGCACGATCCGCGAACTCGCGCTCGTCATCGCCTCGGTCGAAAGCGGCTATGACAGGGCCGCGGATCAGGCCGAGCGGTTGCAGATCACGGTGCGGCAGCTCGACGACAGCGCGCTGCCGATGCGCGACATCCGGCGCTGGTACGATTTCTCGGGGCTGATCATCCGCGAGGAAATGCGCGCGCGCCTGCCCGGTTTCGCCGGCATCGCCCTGCCCGATGACAAGCGGGTGCAGGTCTATGTCCAAAGCGATGCCGGTCCGCTCGAACTGGGCTTCGACCGGCTCAGGGTCTCGGCGCGCAACCCGCATCAGCTGTTTGCCAACATGCTGTTCTTCGGCATCCTGCTGACCGTGATCGCCTTCATCTACATGCGCAACCAGTTGCGCCCGATCAAACGGCTTGCCCGCGCCGCCGAAGCCTTCGGGCGGGGCCGTCACGTGCCCTACCGGCCCACCGGCGCGGTCGAGGTGCGGGCCGCCGGCCATGCCTTTCTCGACATGCGCGCCCGGCTCGAACGCCAGATCGAACAACGCACGCTGATGCTCTCGGGGGTCAGCCACGACCTGCGCACCCCGCTGACCCGCCTGCGCCTCGGCCTGTCTCTGCTTGACGAGGACGAGCGCGCGCCGCTGGAACAGGATGTCGACGAGATGCAGCGCCTGCTCGATGCCTTCCTGAGTTTCGTGCGCGACGCCTCCGAAGGCGAAACCGAACCGACCGATCCGGTCGCCCTGGTGCGCCGAATCGTCGATGATTGCCAGCGTGCGGGCGACCCCGTCACCCTCGTCCAGGCGAGCGGCGAGGGCAGCGTGTCTCTGCGGACGCTGGCCACCCGGCGCGCGATCGAGAACCTGGTCGCCAACGCGGTGCGCTATGGCAACCGCGCCGAGGTCTCGGTCGAACTGACCGACAAGTCGCTGCGCATCCGGGTCGAGGATGACGGCCCCGGCATCCCGCCCGAAAGCCGCGAAGAGGCAACCCGCCCCTTCACCCGGCTCGACACGGCGCGCAACCAGAACCGCGGCTCGGGCGTCGGGCTGGGCCTGTCGATCGCGACCGACGTGGCCCGCGCCCATGGTGGCGTGCTCCGGCTGGGAACGAGTGACAGGCTCGGCGGGCTGAGGGCCGATATCGTCATCGCTCGCTAAGGCGTGCCGCGTTTGATCGAATTCGCCCCATGCCCAACGAAAGGGCAGCACATGGCCGCGGTCGGGTGCTCACCACATCAGCGTTGGGCAGTTTATCTTGCAACGTCCTTCCTTGCTTCGGGCGACGCGCAACCCATCGAAAGCACCCGGTCACGCCAAAGGCGTGCCTCCGGCACGACGGGGCGGCCCCCTCCCGGCAGGTTCTTCGTAGAAAAACCGCCTGCCGGGCAATGGTGTGCTGCCCGGGCGGCTGCGCCGCCGTTTCGGGCGGGGCGAATTCGATTTGGTGCGATACGCCATAGGGTGTGGGTGCGTCGCGTTTGATCGAATTCAATCGGCCCGGGCTGCTTTCAGCTCGGGCGGCAACCGAACCCAATTCGATGCAACAGGCCCGGGACGTGCAGCGGAGCAGGGTGGGCCTGGCCTGAAGCGCAGGTTGCCCCCCCTTGCGTCGCCGCGCAGCGCCCGCCTGGCAGGCACCCCGCCGGCTACAGGGCCATTTGCCGAGCATGCACGGGCAGCACGCCCTCCGCCCGCGCTTCGGCGCGCAGCCACCGGCGCAAGGCGGCGATCCGGGGCTCTGCGGAGCGGGAGACCGGACAGGCCACCGCATAGATCGCGACCGGCCCGGTCACGGTATCAAAAAGCCGCTCGAGTCGCCCCGAGGCAAGCGTTCCGCGCACCACCGCGTCATAGGCGAGGGCCACGCCCTGCCCCTGCTCCACCATCGTCGTGGCCAGTTCGCAATTCGGCAAGGTCGGCCCGGGCGGCAGTTCGGACCGGTCGAGACCGACCGCAGCGCACCATTCGGGCCAGGCATCACCGGTCTCGTCATAAAGAAGGGTGAGGCGCAGAAGGTCTTCGGGCCGGTTCACGTTCTCACGCGCTTTCAGCCCGGGCGAGATCACCGGATAGCGCGTCGATTCCAACAGCGGCTCGACCAGAAGCCCCGGCGTCGGCCGGTCCATCCACTGGATCACCACATCGGCACCGTTGGTCGCAAAGTCGAGCGACGGCGCCCCGTTCGACACGCGCAACCGGATGTCCTCGGCGAATTCGAACCGCGAAAGCCGCGGCACAAGCCAGCGCGCGGCAAAGCCCGGAGTCGACAGCACCCGCAAGGGCGCCGCCCCGCCGCTGATCCTCTCGGTCTGGTCGCGCAAATCGTCGAGGAGCCGGGTCAGCTTGCCGGCATAGGCCATCCCGGTCAGGGTCAGCGCCAGCCGGTTGCCGGACCTTTCGAAAAGCCGGGTGTCGAGAAAGCCTTCAAGCACCTTGATCTGGTGGCTGACGGCAGAAGCGGTCAGGCACAGCTCGTCCGCCGCTGCCTTCACCGACATATGCCGCGCCGCGGCCTCGAAGGCGCGGACCGCGGCGAAGGGGGGTAACTTGCGTCCCATCTCTCCATGAACCTGCTTCAATCGCGGTTGAAAAGCAATCATTCGGTGCGAAACGGTCGATCCTGTAGCATCGGACCACCAAACCACAGAACCGGCCCCGGAGGGTTCCATGCCCCGCATTCGGCTTGCCGTGGCGCTCGCCACGGCCCTTGTCCTCTGTTGTCCGACGCACCCCGCTGCCGAGGTCGAAACCCGTCCGGACCCCGCCGCTCGATGGCGCAGTGCCGGGACCATGCAGGCGCTGGTGTCGATCCTCGACGATTGGCTCGACGCGCACAGCAAATGGGACCGGCGCACCCCTGCCCCGCGCGTCCGGCTTGTCAGCCAAAGCGAGGCGGCCGCGCGGCGCGGCACGGCATCGCACATCCAGCCCGGGCGACTCCGCGGCCTCTACGACGGCGCCCGGCAAGAGATCCTGCTGGTCGAGCCATGGGATCCCGGCAATGCCCGGGATGTGAGCACGCTGCTCCACGAACTGGTCCACCACCGCCAGGCGGCGCATGACTGGAATTGCCCGGCGGCGCAGGAACGGCCCGCCTACCGGCTTCAGGACGCCTGGCTGGCCGAACGCGGAATGCAGGCGGATGTGAACTGGCTGGCGGTCATCCTGGACTCCGGCTGCACCCTGCGCAACGTCCACCCGGACTGATCGCATCTGGGCCGCGAGGGCACCGGAAGTCCCACCCGGGCACATTCGCGCGCGCCCCCCGACCCCCGGCGCGCCATTGTGAAGATTGCATGACATCGCCCGACGGAACTTGCGCGAATCCTTATTTCCATTATTCATGAATTATGGAACATGCGATCACCCTCCGCCTCTCGACCCTTGGCCATCCGCAGCGGCTGGCCATTTTCCGACTGCTCATGCGGCGCTATCCCGATCACGTGCCCGCGGGCGAGCTGGCCGATGCGCTCGGCCTCAAACCCTCGACGCTGTCGGCCTATCTCAACGCGCTGATGCGCGCCGGGCTGGTCATCCAGCGGCGCGAGGCGACCTCGCTGCGCTATTCCATCGACATGGCCGAACTGCGCCGCACCCTTGACCACCTGCTGCTCGACTGCTGTCGCGGCCGTCCCGAAATATGCTCTCCCCTCACCCTGACCTCGCTCACAGGAGCCCACCCCATGGCCACACCGAAATTCAATGTCCTCTTCATCTGCACCGGAAACTCCGCCCGCTCGATCTTTGCCGAATCGATCCTGCGCAAGGAGGCCGGCGAACGGTTCAACGCCTATTCCGCAGGCACGACACCCAATTCGGAACTGAACCCGTTCGCGGTCGAAGTGCTCAAGCAGAAGGGGCATGACGTCTCGGTTCTGCGCGCCAAGACCGTCGCCGAGTTTCAAGGCCCCGACGCCCCCAAGTTCGACTTCGTCTTCACCGTCTGCAACCGCGCCGCGAACGAGGATTGCCCGGCCTGGTCCGGTCAACCCGTCAGCGCCCATTGGGGCATGCCCGACCCGGTCAAGGTCGAAGGCACCGACGCCGAGAAAAGCCTTGCGTTTCATCAGGCTTACGGCGCGCTCCTGAACCGGATCAGGGCATTCACCGCACTGCCGCTGGAGTCGCTCGACCGGATCTCGCTGCAAAAGGCGATGGACGATATCGGCCGCGCCGAGGCGGGGGAATCGGCGTGACCGTCTATGCGCTGAACGGGCTTGGCCGGGTCGGCAAACTGGCCCTGAAACCGCTGCTCGAACGTGGCGCCACCATCGCATGGATCAACGACGCGGTGGGCGATGCGGCGATGCAGGCGCATCTGCTGGAATTCGACACCGTCCACGGGAGGTGGGATGCGGATTTCGACCATGACGCGCAGAGCATAAGCATCAACGGCACGCGGCTGCCCTTCATCGGCACCGGCGACCTGTCGAAGCTGCCGCTCGACGGGGTCGATGTGGTGATCGACTGCACCGGCGTGTTCAAGTCCGAGGCGAAACTCGCCCCCTATTTCGACGCCGGCGTGAAGAAACTCGTGGTCTCGGCCCCGGTCAAGGACGGTCCCACCGCCAATATCGTCTATGGCGTGAACCAGCACCAATACGACCCCGCCGCGCACCGGATCGTGACCGCCGCCTCCTGCACCACCAACTGCCTCGCGCCGGTGGTCAAGGTCCTGCACGAGTCGATCGGCATCCGGCACGGCTCGATCACCACGATCCATGACGTGACCAACACGCAAACCATCGTCGACCGCCCGGCCAAGGATCTGCGCCGGGCGCGCTCGGCGCTCAACTCGCTCATTCCCACCACCACCGGCAGCGCCACCGCGATCACGCTGATCTATCCCGAACTCGAAGGCCGGCTCAACGGCCATGCCGTGCGGGTGCCGCTGCTCAATGCCTCGCTCACCGACTGCGTTTTCGAAATGGCGCGAGAAACCACGGTCGACGAGGTCAACGCCCTCCTGCGCGACGCCGCCCGCGACGGACCGCTGGCTGGCATCCTTGGCTATGAGGAACGCCCGCTGGTCAGCGCCGATTACACCAACGACCCGCGCTCGGGCATCGTCGATGCGCCCTCGACCATGGTGGTCGCCGGCACCCAGG
This sequence comes from Paracoccaceae bacterium, assembly GCA_011389685.1. Taxonomy (GTDB): domain Bacteria; phylum Pseudomonadota; class Alphaproteobacteria; order Rhodobacterales; family Rhodobacteraceae; genus Aquicoccus. The sequence goes on along the minus strand of JAABTV010000003.1, from coordinate 46,360 downwards.
TGAAACTCTATGTCTGGTATGACAACGAGATGGGCTATGCCCACCGCCTTGTCGATGTCGCATTGATGGTGGGCGCCGCGCTGTGATCGACCGCCCGGCCCGCCATCCCGACGGCCTCGGCGCCTATATCGCCGTCACCGCCGCCTACTGGGCCTTCATGCTCACCGATGGCGCGCTCAGGATGCTGGTGCTGCTGCATTTCCACCGGCTCGGCTTCACCCCGGTGCAACTGGCCTGGCTCTTCGTGCTCTACGAGATTGCGGGCATGCTCACCAACCTCTCGGCGGGCTGGATCGCGGCGCGGTTCGGGCTGACTTCGACACTCTACGCCGGGCTCGGCTTGCAGGTGCTGGCGCTGGTGGCGCTTTCGCAGCTCGATCCGGGCTGGGCGGTGGGCGTTTCGGTGGTCTTTGTCATGCTGGTGCAGGGCGTGTCGGGCGTGGCCAAGGATCTGGCCAAGATGTCGGCGAAATCCGCGGTCAAGATCCTCGCCCCCACCGCCGATGGCGGGTTGTTCCGCTGGGTCGCGCTGCTGACCGGGTCGAAAAACGCGGTCAAGGGGCTGGGCTTCCTGCTCGGGGCGGCGCTGCTGGCGACGCTCGGTTTCACCGTCGCGGTGCTGGCCATGGCGGCAACCCTTGCCCTCATTCTCGTGGCGGTCCTGCTGGCCATGCCGCCGGGCCTGCCGGGCGGGCGAAAGGGCGCGAAATTCGCCCAGGTCTTCTCGACATCCGCCAACGTGAACTGGCTCAGCGCCGCCCGCGTGGCCCTGTTCGGGGCGCGCGACGTCTGGTTCGTCGTCGGCATTCCGGTCTATTTCTACGCCGTGCTCTCGGATGGCAGCGCAGAGGGCAACCGCGCCGCGTTCTTCATGGTCGGCACGTTCATGGCGCTCTGGATCATCCTCTATGGCGCGGTGCAGGCGACCGCGCCGCGGCTCCTGCGCGCCACCCGCCGCCCCGAATCCGAGCTGATCGCGGCGGCGCGGGGCTGGGCCTGGGCGCTCGCCGCGGTGCCGCTGGTGCTGACCGCCGCCGCCCTGGCATCACCGCAACCCCAGACCTGGCTCACCGCCACGCTGGTCGTCGGGCTGCTGGTCTTCGGCGCGCTGTTCGCGATCAATTCGGCGCTCCATTCCTACCTGATCCTCGCCTTTTCAAGGGCCGAACGGGTGACGATGGATGTGGGCTTCTATTACATGGCCAATGCTGGCGGGCGGCTACTGGGCACGCTGCTGTCGGGGCTGACCTATCAGGCGGGCGGGCTTGGCCTGATGCTGGCCACCGCCACGCTCATGGTCGCCGCCTCCGCCCTCGCCGCCGCGCGGCTGCGCCCCCATGATCCTCCAGCCCCCACGCCCTGAGCCCGGATTTTGACTTGCAGCCGCACCCGCGACGACGTATTCACGATGGCGCCGCGGGTGTAGTTCAATGGTAGAACGGCAGCTTCCCAAGCTGCATACGAGGGTTCGATTCCCTTCACCCGCTCCACGCCTTCCCCCCACCGAACCCGCCACCCCCGCGCGCTGCGTTATGGCGTGTTGCACTTCTCGCACCTGTTCCAAGCGACAGGCAAGGAAGCGCCGCAAGCGCACTCCGTCCAACTGTCCGCAAGGGTTTCACTGCCATGCCTGCCTGCTCGTTTCAGTCCGCAGCACGTTGATCGTGCCGCCTTGTGCCATCCCCTGGGGGAGGTTAGTGTCCTCGCATGACAATGCTCCATGTTCACGACACCCATCCCGCCCTCATCACCCGGCTGAAGCGCGCCGATGGGCATCTTCGCGCCGTGATCGACATGATCGAGACGGGCAAGCCCTGCCTCGAGATCGCGCAACAGATGCAGGCGGTGGAGAAGGCCGTGGCAAACGCCAAGCGGGCTTTGATCCACGATCACCTGGATCATTGCCTCGACGCCAAGCATTCGGCGGCCGATCGCGACGAATTGAAAGCCATTTCCCGATACCTCTGAGACCACTTCATGCTGGAAATCCTTGCCGAGCGCACCTATCGCCATCTCTTCGCCGCGCAGGTCGTCGCGTTGCTCGGAACCGGCCTCGCGACTGTGGCTCTCGGACTTCTCGCCTACGATCTGGCCGGCGACGGCGCGGCGATGGTGCTGGGGACCGTCTTCACCATCAAGATGGTGGCGTATGTCGGAATCGCGCCGGTCGCGGGGGCCTTTGCCAACCGGGTGAACCGGCGTGCATTCCTCGTGGCTCTCGACGTGGTCCGGGCCGGCGCGGCGCTGTGCCTGCCCTTCGTGACCGAGGTCTGGCAGGTCTATGCCCTGATCTTCGTTCTTCAATCGGCTTCGGCCGCCTTCACGCCGACCTTCCAGGCGACGATTCCCGATGTCTTGCCGGAGGAGGCGCGCTACACCCGCGCGCTGTCGCTGTCGCGGCTGGCCTATGATCTGGAAAACATCGCGAGCCCGACGCTGGCCGCGCTGCTGCTGGCGGTGATGAGCTACAATTCCCTTTTCCTGGGAACCGTCGCGGGCTTCGCGGCCTCGGCGCTGCTGGTGGTCTCCGTGCTCCTGCCCAGCCCGAAGCCGTCCGAACCGCGGGGCGTCTACGACCGCACCACGCGGGGCATCCGCATCTACCTCGCCACGCCGCGCCTTCGGGGCCTGCTGGCGTTGAACCTCGCGGCGTCCGCGGCGGGCGCGATGGTGCTGGTCAACTCGGTTGTGCTGGTGCGCGGCACGCTGGGCCTGACCGAGAGCGCGCTGGCCTGGAGCATGTTCGCCTTCGGTGCGGGCTCCATGCTCGCGGCGCTATTGTTGCCGCGGCTGCTGGACCGCGCGCCCGATCGTCTGGTGATGGTCGGCGGTGCCGCGGTCATGGTGATGACACTCCTGGCGCTGGCCGGAGAAATCGCAGCCCTTGGCCTCAATTGGCCCATCCTTCTCAGCGCGTGGCTGCTGGTGGGCCTGGGCTATTCCGCCGTCCTCACGCCGTCGGGCCGCCTCCTGCGGCGCTCTGCCCATGCAGAAGACCGCCCCGCGCTCTTCGCCGCCCAGTTCGCTCTCAGCCACGCGTGCTGGCTGCTGACCTATCCGCTCTCTGGCTGGCTGATGACGCAGTTCGGGCCGGTCGCAGCCCTCGGTTGCCTTGCCGCGCTGGCGGGCGCCGGTGCGCTCGCGGCACTGCGCTTCTGGCCGAAGCAGGATCCCGAGATCCTCGAACACACTCACGACAACCTCCCGCTCGACCACCCCCACCTCAAGGGGGAGCGTCGCCACGCCCATCCATTCGTCGTGGATGACGAGCATCCACGCTGGGCGTCATCGCTCTGAACAACCATCCTGCGCACGCCGCAGACGCAGCCTTGCCCGAAGCCCGGCCTCGGGGCGCTTCGCACCCACCCCGGGTCGGGCGCTGCCCTTTCGTCGGGCGTCGGGCGAATCCGGGTCTACGCGCGCTGCGTTAACCGATTTTCGCGGCAAATCCCAACCGCCACCCCGGCAGCCGGATGTCAGCCGGGCGGCAGCCGGATGTCACCCCCCGATTTTTCGCCGAAAAACCGCCGTTAACCCCACCGCGCGGTGCTCAGAGCCCCAGCTGGTCGCGCATGAAGGCCAGCGCCACCGAAAGCCCGTCCGGCGCGATCCCGTGGCCCGTGCCCTTCATGATATGGGCATAGACCTCCTTGAACCCCGCCTCCTGCAACGCCTCCGCCGCCTGCGGCAACGACGCGGGCGGCACCACGTCATCCTGATCGCCATGCACAAGCAGCACCGGCGGCTTCGACACCGCCTCGTCCACGAGCAGTTCCGGGTTCAGGATGCGGCCGGAAAATGCAACGATTCCAGAGATTTCATCCTCGCGTCGCGGGGCCACATGCAACCCCATCATGCTGCCCTGGCTGAACCCGAACAGCACCATCTGCTCGGGCAGCATGTCCTCGTCCACCAGCACCCCGTCGAGAAAGGCATTGAGATCGTCAACCGCCGCCCGCATGCCCCGCTCGGCCTCCTCTTCCGACGACCCGTCGATCCACGGGATCGGAAACCACTGATACCCGAATGGCGAACCCGCGCATGTCTCGGGCGCATCCGGCGCGATGAATAACGTGTCGGGCAGATGCTCGCCCAGCGGATCGGCCAACCCCAGAAGGTCTTCGCCATTTGCCCCGTAACCATGCAGAAACACCACCACCGAACGTGGATTCTCGCCTGATTTCGGGCCCTTGCGGGTCGCAGTCAATGCCCGTGTCATGTGATCCCTTCCCTGTCTTTCGCCACCCGGTAATAGGCCCATAACACCCGCGCCGCAACCGCGCGCCACGGGCGCCAGCGCGCTTCGGCCATCTCGCGCAGGGCGCGTTCCTTCGGTCGCGCCTCCAGCTCGTAAAGCAACCGCGCCGCCTCCTGCAGCGCCAGATCGCCGGGCGCGAACACATCTGCACGCCCCAGGCTGAACATGGCATAGATTTCCGCCGTCCAGACCCCGACCCCCGGCACCGCCGTCAGCACCTTCACCACCTCCGAATCCGGCAAATGGCGCAACGCCTCATAGTCGATCCCCGCCTCGGCCAAGGCCCTGGAATAACGCATCTTCTGTCGGCTCAGCCCCACCGCGCGCAACGCCTCGTCGCTCGCCTGCGCCAGCGCCCCGGGCGTCACCAGCCCGGCCGCCTGCATCCGCCCCCAGATCGCATTGGCCGAGGCCACGCTCACCTGTTGGCTCACGATCGCGCTCAGAAGCTGGGCAAACCCGTCCGCGCGCCGCCTGAGCGGCACCTCGCCCACGGCCGCGACAGCCCGCGCCATGCCCGCATCCCGCGCCGCCAGCCACGCCGCCCCCTCGGCCACGCAATCCTGCCACTCGATGATCCGGCCCACGCTCATCCGTGCCTGCGCCTCCCCGCTCTCGCACGTGACATTAACCCTTTCGTCATGCCATGCTGCCACACTGGCCGCAATCGGCGCGATTTGCGCGAGTCACGCCTCGGCCGGGAAAACGAAACACCGGTCGCGCCGGATCGTCAGCCACAGCGCCTTGCCCGGGCTCGGCAGGAACACGTTGGGCACCGTCACCTTGAGGATCGAGCCGTCGAAATCCATGCGGAACTCGACCAGGCTCTCGCTGCCCATGAAGCGTGCGCGCTGCACCACCCCGCGCGCCGGAACACCATCCTGCGGCGTCGGGTCCGGCCCGCGCCCGCCCCGGTCAAAGTCGATCTTGAGATGTTGCGGGCGGATCACGATATCGACCTCCTGCCCGTCCGGCACCCCCGGGGCAAGGAACTGACCAAATGGCGTATCCGTCAGCGCGCCTTGAACTTTGCCTTTTATGACGTTGATATCGCTGAAAAATCCAACCGCTTCCTTGTCGATGGGCGCGTTGTAGATATTGTATGGCGCGCCTTGCTGCACGATCCGGCCATCGCGCATCAGAGCGATTTCATCGGCCATCCGCATCGCCTCTTCCGGCTCATGCGTGACCAGAAGAACGGCGGCGCCCTCCTTCTTGAGCACATCCAGTGTCAGGTCGCGGATCTCGTCGCGCAGCCGGTTGTCGAGCCCCGAGAAGGGCTCGTCCATCAGCATGATCCCCGGGCGCGGCGCCAGCGCCCGCGACAGCGCCACCCGCTGCTGTTCGCCTCCCGACAATTCATGCGGATAGGAATCGATAAAGCGGCTCAACCCGACCTCGGCCAGAAGCTGCTTGACCCGCGCCCGCTTTTCCGCCCCGCTGCCCTTGAGCCCGAACGCCACGTTCTGCGCCACGCTCAGATGCGGAAACAGCGCGAAGTCCTGGAACATCAGCCCGATATGGCGCCGCTCCGGCGGCACCCGGAACACCGTGTCACAGATCAGCCGGCCATCGACATGGATCTCGCCCGCATCCTGCATCTCGACGCCCGCGATCATCCGCAGCGTCGTCGATTTGCCGCATCCCGAAGGCCCGAGCAGACAGGTCACCTGCCCCGGCATGATCCGCAGCGAGACATCGTCCACCACGGCGCGACCATCGAAAACCCGCCTGAGATTGCGAATCTCCAGCCGTGGCACCGGCGCGCCGGCCGCTGCCCCTGCGATATCCGGGGATGACTCGGAAACTGTCAAATCGGCCTGCCCCGCCCTAATCCGATCAAAACCATCGGGTTTCATCGGCTTGCCTTACCAGCCTCCCGCCGCCGCCGCAAGCCACCTGCCGGTCAGGCCCCGTCGCCATCCCCGTCACCTCCGCGCCCCGGATCGGGCTGCCCCACGCCGCGAAAAATCCCCTTCAAGGGCCAGATCCAGACGATGCCCAGCACGATATAGATCCCGATTTCGACCAGAACCGGCGGCTTGTCGAGCGGATCGGGAAACAGCCAGTTGACCAGCGACACCGCCACCACGACGTAAAGCGGCATCCCGACAAGCAGCACGAGGATCGCCAACCGCTTGCGGGCCTTGAAGGAAAGACGCTCAAACATCATCCGCTCAATCCGCGAACGGGTCGGTGACAAGGATCGTATCCTCGCGCTCGGGGCTGGTCGACAACAGCGCCACCGGGCAGTCGATCAACTCTTCCACCCGCTTGACATACTTGATCGCATTGGCCGGCAGATCGGCCCAGCGCCGCGCGCCCTCGGTCGACTCGCTCCAGCCCGGCATTTCCTCATAGATCGGCACGCAACGCGCCTGCTGGTCGGCCGCGGTGGGCAGGTAATCGAGGCGGCGACCGTCCAGGTCGTAGCCGACGCAGATCTTCAACACCTCGAACCCGTCCAGAACATCCAGCTTGGTCAGCGATATGCCGTTCACGCCCGAAGTGGCACAGGTCTGGCGCACAAGGCAGGCATCGAACCAGCCACAGCGCCGCTTGCGCCCGGTGGTGGTGCCGAATTCATGCCCCCGCTCGCCCAGCCGCTGCCCATCCGCATCGTCAAGCTCGGTCGGGAACGGCCCCTCGCCGACGCGGGTGGTATAGGCCTTGACGATGCCCAGCACGAAATCGATCGCCCCCGGCCCGACGCCGACACCGGTCGCCGCCTGCCCGGCGATCACATTCGACGAGGTGACAAACGGGTAGGTGCCGAAATCAATGTCCAGAAGCGCCCCCTGCGCCCCCTCGAACAGGATTCGCTTGCCCGATTTGCGCTTTTCGTTCAGCACCTTCCAGACCGGCCCGGCATAATGCAGGATCTTCGGCGCGATCTCGCAGAGCTGGGCGATCAGCGCCTCGCGGTCGATCGGCGCCACGCCCAGACCCTTGCGCAAAGGGTCGTGATGCTGAAGCGCGCGGTCCACCCGCGCCTCGAGCGTCGCCGCATCGCCAAGGTCCGCCATCCGGATCGCCCGGCGCCCGACCTTGTCCTCGTAACACGGCCCGATCCCGCGCCCGGTGGTGCCGATCTTGGTGCCCTTGCGCGCCGCCTCTTCGCGGGCCCGGTCCAACTCGCCATGAAACGGCAGGATCAGCGGCGTGTTCTCCGCGATCATCAGCGTTTCGGGGCTGATCTCGACCCCCTGCTTGCGGATCGTCTCGATCTCCTCAAGAAGGTTCCACGGGTCCAGCACCACACCATTGCCGATCACCGAAAGCTTGCCCCCCCGCACCACGCCCGAGGGCAGCGCATGCAGCTTGAACACCTCGCCGTCGATCACCAGCGTATGGCCCGCATTGTGCCCGCCCTGAAAGCGCGCGATCACATCCGCCCGCTCGCTCAGCCAATCCACGATCTTGCCTTTTCCCTCGTCGCCCCACTGGGCGCCGACAACGACGACATTGGCCATGACGGTCCTCTTTCTTTACGGATCAAACCCGCGCCGGTATATCGCCCCGCGCAGGCCAGCGAAACCGCAAATTCGCCGCAGCATCTGGACAAGCGCCGGTGACATCGCAACACTGGTCCAAAGCCTTGAAGGACGGGAGGTCGAATGGGGTTCTTTCTGCGCTGGCTGTTTGCTTTCGGCTTGCTGTCGGCGACGTTCAACCCGACGGAATGGAATTTCGTGCGCTGGGCGCGGCTCAACTATTCCGAGCAGATGTCCCTGACCGTTCTGGCCGGGCTGCTGCTCCTGGTGGGCTATATCATCTACCTGCGCGCCACGCTGCGCTCGATCGGCACCTTCGGAATGCTGCTCGTGCTGGCCCTGGTCGGATCGCTGCTCTGGGTGCTCCACGATCTCGGCTGGCTCAGCTTCGCGGACAGCAGCCGGAATATCTGGATCGGCCTGTTCGCGCTTTCACTGGTGCTCGGGATCGGGCTCAGCTGGTCGCATGTCCGCCGCGCACTCTCGGGGCAGGCCGATATGGACGACGTCGACGAATAGGGCCGCCCCCTCGACCGGGTCCTAGATGAGAGCGAAATGCGGTCATCTCGCCCGGATCGCTTGCACCCCGCCCACCTTTGCCATACATAGCCGCGAAACAGGCAAATCAAGGCGCCTCGCTGCATGGAAAACGTCGTTCTCATCATCCATCTCCTTCTCGCGCTCGGCCTTATCGGCGTTGTCCTTCTGCAACGCTCGGAAGGCGGCGGCCTCGGCATGGGCTCGGGTGGCGGTGCGATGTCGCAGCGCGCGGCGGCCACCGCCATGGGCAAGTTCACATGGCTGCTTGCCATCGCCTTCATCTGCACTTCGCTGATCCTCACCGTGATCGCGGCTCAAAAATCGACGGGCACATCGGTGATGGACCGCCTGCGCGACGCCCCCGCGGTCGAGGAAACGACCGACGATGGCCCGGTCCTGCCCTCCAGCGACCTGCTGCCACCCTCGGGCGACGACAGCGCGCCACTGGTGCCGCGGGCGGATTGATCCGCGGGCAACATCGCGAGGGCCAAAACTTTTCGAAAAGGTTTTGCAAGAGTTTTTGGAAACCTCTTGGCCGGCCCGGCGGTGTGGTGACGCAAACACTTGAGGGCGCAATCCACTCGGCAACACGATCTTGCGGCTCTGTTGTCAAATCCATGCGAATCTGCTAACGCTCAAATCCCGTGACATGGTGGCTTTTCGACCCGCCCGGACAGGACTTGATCGGTCAGGCAGCCACGGTCGCAGCTACAGTCACGGGGGATCACTCGGCCACATGGCGCGTTACGTATTCATCACCGGCGGGGTCGTCTCGTCGCTTGGCAAGGGGCTTGCCTCGGCCGCTCTCGGCGCGCTCCTGCAGGCGCGCGGCTTCTCGGTCCGCCTGCGCAAGCTCGACCCCTATCTCAATGTCGACCCCGGCACGATGTCGCCCTTCGAGCATGGCGAGGTTTTCGTCACCGACGATGGCGCCGAAACCGATCTCGATCTCGGCCATTACGAACGCTTCACCGGTGTGCCCGCGCGCAAGACCGACAGCGTATCCTCGGGGCGCATCTACACCAACGTGCTCGAACAGGAGCGCCGCGGCGACTACCTCGGCAAGACCATCCAGGTGATCCCCCACGTCACCAACGAGATCAAGGATTTCCTGGCGATCGGCGACGACGAGGTCGATTTCATGCTCTGCGAGATCGGCGGCACCGTCGGCGACATCGAGGGGCTGCCCTTCTTCGAGGCGATCCGCCAGTTTTCGCAGGAACGCCCGCGCGGGCAATGCATCTTCATGCATCTGACGCTTTTGCCCTATCTCGCCGCCAGTGGTGAGCTCAAGACCAAGCCGACCCAGCATTCCGTCAAGGAATTGCGCTCGATCGGGCTACAGCCCGACGTGCTGGTCTGCCGCTCCGAACAGCCCATCCCCGAAAAGGAACGCGCCAAGATCGCGCTGTTCTGCAACGTCCGCCCCGAGGCGGTGATCCCCGCCTACGACCTCTCCTCGATCTACGAGGCGCCGCTGGCCTATCATCGCGTCGGCCTCGATCAGGCCGTGCTCGACGCCTTCCAGATCGCGCCGGCCCCGCGCCCGGAACTGTCGACCTGGGAAGACGTCTATGACCGCATCCACAATGTCGACGGCGAGGTGAACATCGCCATCGTCGGCAAGTATACCCAGCTCGAAGACGCCTACAAATCCATCAAGGAGGCCCTGCTTCACGGCGGCATGGCCAACCGGGTCAAGGTCAACGTGAAATGGGTCGATGCCGAGGTCTTCGACAAGGAGGACGCCGCCCCCTATCTCGAAGGCTACCACGCCATCCTGGTGCCCGGCGGCTTCGGCGAGCGTGGCACGGAAGGCAAGATCAAGGCCGCGCAATTCGCCCGCGAACGCAAGGTGCCCTATCTCGGCATCTGCCTCGGCATGCAGATGGCGGTGATCGAGGCCGCCCGCAACCTCGCCGGCATCACCGACGCGGGATCGGAGGAATTCGACCACGAGGCCGGCGGCAAGCGCTTCACCCCGGTGGTCTATCACCTCAAGGAATGGGTGCAGGGCAATTACACGGTCCGGCGCTCCGCCAGCGACGACAAGGGCGGCACCATGCGCCTTGGCGCCTATGACGCCGCGCTGACCCCCGGATCGAAGGTCGCCCGGGTCTATGGCGCCACCGCGATCGAGGAGCGTCACCGCCACCGCTACGAGGTCGATATCAAGTATCGCGACAAGTTGGAGGAATGCGGCCTCAACTTCTCGGGCATGTCACCCGACGGGCGCCTGCCCGAGATCGTCGAATGGTCGGATCACCCGTGGTTCATCGGCGTGCAGTTCCACCCCGAGCTGAAATCCAAACCCTTCGCCCCGCACCCGCTCTTCGCCGATTTCGTGCGCGCGGCGGTGGAAAGCTCGCGACTGGTCTGATCGCGCGGCCCGATCAGAAATTCATCAGCGGTTTGACCAACGCGCCAAGAACGGGAATCCCGGTCTTGCCGGCTCCGTCCGGGGCGCTTCTCCTGACCGGCCTCGACTTGACCTCCGGCACCGGATTGAGCAGCGGCTCGACCATCTCCTCCTCGAACACCCAGCGCCCGCGCCGGTTCTCGTTCACGTCTTCCTGCTGGTAATGCATCCAGGCGCGCAGCGTCTTTTGCCGGATACAGGGGATATGCGCCACGCCGGGCAGGTAGAACCCGGCATTCACCCGCTGTGCCATCGCGTCGAGCAACCGGCAAGCCCCGTGATAGCGGGCCGGTATGTCGCTGCGCGGCAGATAGTTGAACCGCATCGGATCCGCGTTGAAGAACGCCGTGATCGCCGCGCACAGGTTGACGCTGCGCTGTGCGCTCGCCCAGCCCAGGATGGTCTCGGGATAGAGCGACCAGTCATATTCGCACAGGATCTGGTTCAACTCATCCGGCCGGGCGCGGCGCACCGCGGCCAACTGCTCCGCTTCGCTCAGATCGCTCCAGTCCATTTCGGCAAAAGATGCCATTTCGCGGGTCCTCGGTTCTCGTGCCTTGCAAGGTCAGAGACTGGCCCGCAAAATGGCCGAAACCGGGGTGCAAATGTGACAGTAATGCGGTTTTTCCCTCAAGCGTTGAGCGTCGGCACCGTCTTGCCGGTGACATGGACGATGTCGTATTGTCCCGCGTCCTGCGGCATCCTGATCCTGACCGTCCCGGCCGAACCGTGCCCGACACAGGCCGAACCGGCGCCACGGATCGGCGCGCTCGACCGCGCCCAGGCGCACGCTGACGGGGTCCACGGCCAGGGGTTTCGAAACCCGTCTCTCGGCCCCTTGAATCAGCAAGAGCGCATTGACCTCCGGCATCTCGGGCACCTCGATGCTGCGGGTTCTTGTGCAAACAGAAATAGCTCACACGCCTGCCCGCGCCACCGTCCGGCCTGATCTCGATCGGGTCCTTCCGGAAGTCGAAAGTCACCGGTTTTGTCTTTATGACCCGCGCCAACCCCATGAACACACACGGACCGGTTTTGGACCGGCAACGAAGATGCCCTTTTTCGGCACAAGTTTTGTCTGGTTGGGACAGCCGAAGGTCGGCCGTGCGGGACTTGGCTGCCATGCACCACAATCGGATGAATGGCAGCTATGCAACAAGGCTGACGACGTGAAGTCTTAAGCCTCGGCAGGTTCACCGCCGAAAAGGGCCCAGAACTCACTGCGTGCATTGCTTCGCGGAAAGTCGCCATCAGGGGCAGGGACGCCAAGAAATGCACAGAGCGGTGTCCAACCATCCGATGGCGAGAAAACCAGCAGGCGGTCCGCTGAAATTGTCGCACGGACTTTCTCGTTATTGCCGCGGTATGCAGAGATAGCACTGTCCTTGTCGAGCCCGCCCATCACACCTTGGATTAAGAGCTTGTCCATCGTCTCGAAGATGTCGGCCACCGGCGGTGGAAGGATCAAGCTCTGACGATGTTCGAAGAACTTGCCGATAGTCGCTGAATAGCTGGCCCACCAATCGTCTTCCGGGCGTTCCGTGTGGATGACCTTCGCTTCTGGAAAGGCCACCGCGAGCTCGTGCCATACAGCGGCGCCCGGGAAATCGACCTGAGCGACGTAACCGTCAAAAACTTCCACCCAATCCAGTTCTTCCTCTGTGGTGTGCGCTTTCCAGTACGGGGGTTGGCTTGGGTTTTGCATCACCTCGGTCATGTGATGGCAGGGGCCGAAGCCAAGCTGTTCCAGCGCCATTTTTGTCGACATAGTGCCTGTCCGGCCGAAACCAGAGCCAATAATTTTCAATCCCATCGAAATAGGTCCTTCCGTTCATTTGACTGTTTGATTGCGAAGTGACGTCAGATTGCGCAATGTTGAAGCAGCACTCAAACGAATGGTTTTCAGCTGTCATGAAGGAAATTCAGTTACACAGGATCGATCTGAACCTTTTGGTGGTCTTTGAAGCGCTCATGCAGGAAGGAAGCGTTGCGGGTGCAGCCGTCAAACTGAACAAGACACCTTCAGCAGTAAGTCATGCCCTGGCCCGTTTGCGTGAGCAGGTTGGCGATCCCCTTATGATCAAGGTTGGCGGGCGCATGCAGGCCAGCCCATTCGCCCTGCAACTCATCGAAGATGTCCGACCAATCCTCAACAGTATCAAGCGTGTTCTCAAATTGCCCGAACCCTTTGATCCAGCCTCAAGCGATCGCACGTTCCGCGTGGCGAGCCCGATTGGCGGTCGGTTTTTAGCGGAGGTCGTGAACACGCTTCAGGAGGCCGCTCCGGGCGTCAGGATCGAGTGGCTATCAACCCCTAGAGAAGTCTACGCTGCCGTATCCGAGGGATTGATCGATTTGGCACATCTCGGCGGTGAACGGAGCCTGCCTGACGGGTTGGAAGAAGCAGAAATGCCGCCCATGAAGTTCGTCAGTTTCGTGCGAAAGGGCCATCCCGGCATTCAACACTGGGGACCGGACGCATGGCGGCGCTACGGTCATTTGCAAGTCGCGATCGGCAACGAAGTGCGGAGCCCAGTTGATGATGTCGCAGAGAACGAGGCATCTGAACGCCATATCACCGCTCTGATCTCGGAGTTCGCGGGGGTCGGACCGTTACTTGCCAACAGTAATCTGATCGCCACGTTGCCGACGCTGGTCCTGGCTTGGGATATGGAAACCTGTGGATTGAGACCAATGAAAGCCATTTCGGCGGATCCCTCATTCCGCGCACGTTTCTTTTGGTCCGCCCGCACTGCCAATGATCCAGCTTTGACTTGGATTCGGAAAATTGTCCTGGATGCCTATCTGGCTGCTGATAAAGAGGCGGAGAACTTGGTCAAAGAACGCATGGACTGACCAAAGCCAAAGCGGAGCTTCGTGCGAAACGCAGCATCGGTCATTGTGGGCTCCGAGCAGACCTTTAGGTTTTCATGAAGCGGCGCACCCGCGCGGCGGGTGCCGAGAAGGTATTTGCCCTCTAGTGGCGGGCGAACCGAGCCAGGGCGCAGCGGCCCCCAAGGGGCATTTCGTGATGAAAAAAGGGCAAATGCCCTGACCATCGACACCGGGTATCGGGCGCTGCCCATGTCACCGCCGCGGCCTGGCGAAAGTCCGCTGTCCGCCGCGGGTCAAGCCCGACCTCCCGCACTGCCGCGCGCCGCGTTAACCTCAAAACGGGCTGTCGTCGCCGGCTTTGCCCGGCAGCCGGGCGGCAGCCGAACGGCAGCCGGATGTCACCCCCCTGAAATCGGACCATGGACGGGCGTTAACCTTTGCCGTCGCGGCCCGCCGTCTCACTCGGCGGCGCAGGCGCCCGGGTTGTTGGGGTGCATCGTCCAGTTGGCATAATCGTCCGAAACCACCGTGCCGGTGCGCGGATCAGTCTCGCCCGCCTGCATGCGTTCCATGGTGATGCAATCCTCGACCGGACAGACATTGACGCACAGGTTGCAGGCCACGCATTCAGCGTCGTTGACCTCGAAGACGCGCCCCTCCTTCATCCAGATCGCCTGGTGCGAGGTGTCTTCGCAAGCCGCGTAACAGCGACCGCATTTGATGCATTTATCCTGATCTATCCGTGCCTTGGTCACGAAATTGAGGTTGAGATACTGCCAGTCAGTCACGTTCGGAACGGCCTTGCCGATGAACGCTTCGGTGCTCTCGTATCCCTTGCGATCCATCCAGTCGGAAAGCCCCGAGATCATTTCCTGCACCACCTTGAAGCCATAGGTCATGGCCGCCGTGCAGACCTGCACATTGCCCGCGCCCAATGCCATGAACTCGGCCGCGTCGCGCCATGTCGTGACCCCGCCGATCCCCGAAATCGGCATGCCCGCGGTTTGCGCGTCGCGGGCAATCTCGGCCACCATGTTGAGCGCCATCGGCTTCACCGCCGGCCCGCACAACCCGCCATGACTGCCCTTCCCGTCGATCGCGGGTTCGGGGCAGAAATCGTCGAGATCGACAGAAGTGATTGAACTCACGGTGTTTATCAGGCTCACCGCATCCGCTCCACCGGCCAGCGCCGCGCGCGCCGGATAGCGGATATCGGTGATGTTGGGGGTCAGTTTCACGATCACCGGCTTGTCGTAGTTTTCCTTGCACCAGCGCGTGACCATCTCGATATACTCAGGCACCTGCCCCACCGCGCTGCCCATGCCGCGCTCGCTCATCCCGTGCGGGCAGCCGAAATTGAGCTCGATCCCGTCGGCCCCGGTTGCGGCGACGCGCGGCAGGATCGACTTCCAGCTTTCCTCGGTGCAGGGCACCATCAGCGATACGATGATCGCCCGGTCCGGGTAGTCCTTCTTGACCCGCGCGATCTCGTCGAGGTTGGTCTGCAACGGGCGGTCGGTGATCAACTCGATATTGTTGAGCGCCAGAAGACGCCGGTCGGCGCCCCACACCGCGCCATAGCGGGGGCCGTTGACATTGACGATGGGCGGGCCGTCCTCGCCCAGCGTTTTCCACACCACGCCACCCCAGCCCGCCTCGAAGGCGCGGCGCACGTTATATTCCTTGTCGGTGGGCGGCGCAGAGGCCAGCCAGAACGGGTTGGGCGTCGTGATTCCAAGAAAATTTGTCGTGAGATCAGCCATTTATCGGCCCTCCTTCACCCATAAGGGATGTGTGGATCGCTTCTGCCGCGTCGCGGCCCTGGGCCACGGCGGTCACGGTGAGATCCTCGCCCTCGGCCGAGCAATCGCCGCCCGCCCAGACATTTGCCAGCGATGCGCGATGATGCGGGTCGGTTGCCAGCGCCCCGCCGTCACGCGACAGGTCATCGGGCGCGTCAACAAGCGTTTGCCCGATGGCCAGGAACACTTGATCGGCGGGCAGGTCGAACCGCTCGCCCGTGCCTTTGAGCCCCGCCCCATTGACGGCGGTATATTCGAAACTGACGCTTTCGACCGCTCCGGCCCCGTTGGCCGAGACCGGCTGCGCGTTGAACATCAGGGTCACGCCCTTGGAGGCGGCGAGATCCTGTTCATAGCGGCTGGCGGGCATTTCGGCCTGCGAGCGTCGGTAAACGATGGTGACGCTTTCCGCCCCCAGCAGCCGCGATTGCACGGCCGCGTCAACGGCGGTCATACCACCGCCGATCACCACAACTTGGCGGCCCACCGGCAGGGTCGCGAGATCATCGGCCTGCCGCAGCTCGGCGATGAAATCAACCGCCGGGCGGATACCGTCGAGGTCGAATCCGTCAAGCCGGTTCACACCGGGCTTGCCGATCCCGAGGAACACCGCGTCATGGGCCTCGGAAAGAGCCTCCAGCGTGACATCGCGCCCCAGCGCCTGGCCATACCGGATCTCGATGCCACCAATGCCCAACAGCCAGTCAACCTCGGCCTGCGCGAAGCCGTCGACCGTCTTGTAACTGGCAATGCCGTATTCGTTGAGCCCACCGGGCTTGTCGCGTTTCTCGTAGATGATGACGTCATGCCCATGCATGGCAAGGCGGTGGGCGCAGGCCAGACCCGCCGGGCCCGCCCCCACCACGGCCACGGATTTGCCGGTGGCCGCCGCACGGGAGAAGGGTTGCGGACCTTTGGCCATCAGGGCATCCGTGGCAAAACGCTGCAAGCGCCCGATCTCGACCGGCTTGCCCTCGGCCAATTCGCGCACGCAGGCCTCTTCGCAAAGGGTCTCGGTCGGGCAGACCCGGGCGCACATCCCGCCAAGGATATTCTGTTCGAGAATGGTCTTGGCCGCCGCAAGCGGCGTATCGGTCGCGATCTGGCGAATGAAAAGCGGGATGTCGATATCGGTCGGACAGGCCGTGATGCACGGCGCGTCATGGCAGAAATAGCAGCGGTCAGCGGCGACATGCGCCTCATGCGGGTCAAGCGGCGGGTGCAGGTCCGAAAAATTCTCGGCCAGAACATCGGCCGCAAGACGGCCCGCGACGATGCCGGGGGTCCGGATGGTATGCGCCATTGTGGCAATCTCCCAGTTCGATCTTGTTTTCCCGAGGGTGCCACAAGTTGAATTTTTATCAAATGGTAAATTTTTGAAGACCGGCAACGCCAAGCAAGTGGGTCTGCTAATGCACGATTTTTCAGCGAAAAATCGTTTCAGACGCCCAGGTAACGATCGCGCTTTTCCGCGTCGAGCCTCTCGAACCCACCGCCCCAGACCGACCGGCCCCGTTCGAGAATCACCCCCCGGTCGGCCACCCGGGCCAGTTCCCTGAGCGATTTGTCGACCACCAGAATGGCCAGCCCCGTGTCGCGCTTGAGCTGTCCGATCGCGGCCCAGATCTCGTTGCGGATCACCGGGGCAAGGCCCTCGGTCGCCTCGTCGAGAATGAGAATGCGCGGGTTGGTCATCAGCGCCCGCCCGATGGCCAGCATCTGCTGTTCACCGCCCGAGAGCGACACTGCCATCTGGCCCGCGCGTTCCTCCAGTCGCGGGAAGAAATCGAACACGCGGCGCAGGGTCCAGTCGCCGGGCCGCGCCGGCGCGATCAGGTTCTCGCGCACGCTGAGATTGGGAAAACAGCGCCGCCCCTCGGGCACAAGGCCAAGCCCCGCCCGGGCGGCGCGATAGGAGGGCCAGCGCGCCATGTCCTTCCCGTCGAGCATCACCGCCCCGCCGCGATGCTTGAGCATTCGGCAGATCACCTTGATCGTGGTGGTCTTGCCCATGCCGTTACGCCCCATCAGCGCCACGACCTCGCCCTGATCGAGCCTGAGCGAGACGTCGAAAAGCGCCTGCGAGGGGCCGTAAAAGGCCGAGACATGATCGAGACGCAACAGGCTCATTCCGCGTCCTCCTCGCCCAGATAGGCCTCGCGCACCTGCGCGTTGGCGCGAATCTCGTCCGGTGCGCCGGTGGCGATGATCCGGCCGTAGACCAGAACGCTGATCCGGTCGGCCAGCTGAAACACCGCGTCCATGTCATGCTCGACCAGAAGGATCGGCGCGCTCGATTTCAGGTTGCGCAGGAACTCCACCAGGATGGCCGAGCCATCGGCCCCCAGCCCTGCCATCGGCTCGTCCATCAGGAACACATGCGGTTTGAGCGTCAGCGCCACGGCGACTTCAAGCTGGCGGCGCTGGCCATGGCTGAGATCGGCGGTGCGGAAATGTGCGAATTCCTCAAGGCCCACCTTCTCCAGGGCCTGCATCGCAGACGCACGCAGATCGCCGTCGCGCATCACCGGGCGCCAGAACCCCGGCACCCGGTGGCGCGCCCCAAGCGCCCCCAGCACCGCGTTCTGCAACACCGTGTCCTCCATCGCCAGCGAAGAAATCTGGAACGTCCGTCCCAGCCCGGCCTTGGCGCGGGCCACCGTGTCCTTGTGGGTGACGTTGCGCCCTTCAAGCCAGACCTCGCCGCTGTCGGGGCGCAGGCTGCCGGCGATCTGCGCGATCAGGGTCGATTTGCCCGCGCCATTGGGGCCGATCAGCGCGTGAATCTCGCCCTGTTTCAGGTCGAGCGCCACATCGTCCGACGCCTTGAGCGCACCGAAGGATTTGGAAATGCCGCGAATGTCGAGAAGCGTCTCAGTCATGACCGCCTCCGCCATTGCGTCCGGCCAGAACCCCGATCAGGCCGCCGCGCGCGAACAGCACGACAATGAGCAGAAGCGCACCGAGATAGATGTGCCAGTAATCCGACACACCGCCCAACACCTCTTCCAGGATGATGAAAAGCGCCGCCCCCGCCACCGGCCCGAACAGCCGCGCCACCCCGCCCAGGATGACGAAGATCATGATTTCCCCGCTGGTCTGCCACGAGAACATGACCGGGCTGACAAAGCGGTTGAGATCGGCATAAAGCGCCCCGGCAAGCCCGGTGATCGCGCCCGAGATGACAAAGGCGATGAGCCGCAGGCGATAGGGTTCGATCCCCACCGCGCGCACCCGCGCCTCGTTCTGGCGCGCAGCGTTGAGCGCCAGGCCGAACCCCGAGCGCGAGATCCGCGCGACGATGAACAGGCCCAGCATCAGCAAGGCAAAGCACAGGCCGAAGAAATGCAGCGGATCGAGCGTGTTGAGCCCCGGAAAGCGGTCGCGCACATAGATCGACAGCCCGTCCTCACCACCATAGGCGGGCCAGGAGATGGTGAAGTAATAGAACATCTGCCCGAACGCGAGGGTGATCATGATGAAATAGACCCCCGAGGTGCGCAGGCTCAGCGCGCCGGTGGCCAGCGCCACCAGTGCGGAGACCACGATCGCCATCACCCAGATCACCGGCATGGATTGCGTGCCCTCGATGAGGAACGGCCATTCCATGATCGGCTCGTAACTCTGTGCATGGCTGGCCAGGATGCCCGCCGCATAACCACCGATGCCAAAGAACATCGCGTGGCCAAGGCTCACCAGCCCGCCCAGCCCCAGCGCAAGGTTGAGCCCGACCCCCGCCAACGCAAAGATCACGACCTTGGTTGCCAGAGTGATCGTATAGGGTTCGTCCATGGCCCAGGCCGCCAGCGGCACCGCCAGCAGCCCCAGGGTCAGAACCGTGTTGATCAGGGTTTCCCGCTGCATGGATCAGGCGCTCCCGTAAAGGCCGGTGGGTTTGAACAGCAGGATCGCCGCCATCAGGATATAGATCGACATCGAGGCCAGGGCCGAACCGATCGCCATGGCCGCGGACGGGTTCATGAAGGCGCCGAAAAGAACCGGCAGCAGAACCCGCCCCATCGTATCGGTCAACCCGACCAGAAGCGCACCGACAAAGGCGCCCCGGATCGAGCCGATCCCGCCGATCACGATGGTGACGAAGGCCAGGATCAGCACCGGTTCGCCCATGCCGACCTGAACCGACTGGATCGCGCCCACCAAAGCGCCCGCGAATCCGGCAAGTGCCGCCCCGAGGGCGAAAATCGCCGTGTAAAGCACCGCGATATTGACCCCCAGTGCCGCGATCATCTCGCGGTCGCTCTCGCCCGCGCGGATACGCATGCCGATCCGCGTGCGGGTGATCAGCAGGAACAGCCCGAAAGCCACGACCAAGCCGATCCCGATGATGGCAAGGCGATAGGCCGGGTAGCTGATGCCGAAGGGCAGTTCGACCGCGCCCGACAGGGCGCTCGGCACATCGAGATAGAGCGGGAAGGATCCGAACACCCAGCGGGTGCCTTCGGAAAAAATCAGGATCAGGGCAAAGGTGGCCAGCACCTGATCGAGGTGGTCACGATCGTAAAGCCTTCGGATCACGACCATTTCAACGATCACCCCGGCAATCGCGGCGGCGGCCAGCGACGCGATCAGCGCCAATATGAAACTGCCGGTCGCCGAGGCCACGGCGGCGGCGGCAAAGGCCCCGATCATGTAGAGCGAGCCATGCGCGAGGTTGATCAGCCCCATCACACCGAAGATCAGCGTGAGCCCCGCCGCCATGAGAAACAGCATGACCCCGAATTGCAGCCCGTTGAGAAGCTGTTCGATCAGAAGGACCAGATCCATATGCCCGAAAACCTGCCGTGAATTTCGCCTGGGCCGCCGGAGCGCGAAGCCCCGGCGGCCATGGACTTACATCTTGCAGTCAACGCCATAGGCGTCGGTGTGATCCTCGGCCGCCACGCCGATCACCTTGTTGGTGACGACATCGCCCTCCTTGACCACCTCACGCATGTAGATGGTGTGGATCGGGTGATGGTTCTCCGCGAACTTGAAATCGCCCCGGACCGACTGGAAATCCGCCTCTTTCAGCGCGGCGCGGAACGCATCGGCATCCGAGACATCGGCCTTTTCCATCGCCGAAACCAGAAGCAGCCCGGTGTCGTAACCCTGTGCGGCATAAAGCGACGGCAGGCGGCCGTATTCCTCGGTAAAGCTCGCCACGAATTCGGCATTGCCCGGCACATCGAGATCCTTGGACCAATGCGAGGTGTTCTTGACGCCCAGCGCCGCCTCGCCGATCGCGCCCAGGATGCCCTGGTCAAAGCTGAAGGCCGGACCCATCACCGGCTTGTCCGCACCGGACCCGGCATATTGCTTCATGAAGGAAATCCCCATGCCCCCGGGCAGAAAGTAATAGAGCATGTCCGCATCCGCCGCCCGGACCTGGGCAATCTCGGCGGCATAGTCGGTCTGGCCAAGCTTGGTATAGACCTCGCTGGCGACCTCACCCTTGTAGAAGCGCTTGAAGCCCGCGATCATGTCCTTGCCCGCCGGGTAATTGGGCGCCAGCAGAAAGACCTTCTCGATCCCGTTTTCCGAGGCCCACGCACCCGCGGCCTCGTTGAACGCGTCATTCTGCCAGGACACGTTGAAATAATTCGGATGGCACCCTTTGCCGGCCAGGGCCGAAGGTCCGGCATTGGGCGAAAGATAGAACTTGCCCCGCGCCGTCACCGAAGGCACCACCGCCATGGCGAGGTTCGACCAGATGATCCCGGTCAGCACATCGACCTTTTCCGATTGCACCAGCTTGTCGGCCAGTTGCACCGCCACGTCCGGCTTGCGCTGGTCGTCCTCGACCACCAGCTCGACATCCGAGCGGCCGGATTGCTGAATCGCCAGCATGAAGCCGTCGCGCACGTCGATGCCAAGCCCGGCACCGCCCCCCGAAAGCGTGGTGATCATCCCCACCTTGACGCCGTCGGCATGAACCGCGCCGGTTGTCATCGCCGCGGCACAGGCCGCGAGCATCACAGATTTCAGTTTCATTTTCTTCCTCCCGTTGATCGGCACTATATTGCCTCACAAACCCGGATCACCTTCCGAATCTTCCGCGGGTCCCGCCCACGAATGATGCAATATATTGCTCAGCCCTAAGGGTTCCCAACACGGCCACGGTTGTCAACAAAAACGTAAGCATACCCCCGAAAAACCCGGCCGTGCTGATCCCTGACTGACAGCTTGCCTTTCATGCGGTATAAAATCAATATATAAAACTTTTAACCTTGAAATACTTTCTGTCATTGGCCAGATTATCGCCATCGGGCCCCGCTCCGGCCCGGCGAATCATGGGAGGTCTCGATGCGGGTTGCATGTCTGGGGGGTGGGCCGGCCGGCCTTTACTTTGCCATATCGATGAAGCTGCGCGACCCCGCGCACGAGGTCGCGGTGATCGAACGCAACCGCGCCAATGACACGTTCGGCTGGGGCGTGGTCCTTTCCGATGACGCGCTCGACAAGCTGCAGACCAACGACCCGAAAAGCGCGCAGGCGATCCGCGATCACTTCGCCTATTGGGACGACATCGCCGTTGTTCACAAGGGCCAGCGCACGGTGTCCGGCGGCCATGGCTTTGCCGGGATCGGGCGCAAGCAGATGCTGATCCTGTTGCAGGAACGCGCCCGCGAACTGGGCGTCGGCCTGCAATTCGAGACCGAATTCAAGAGCGCCGAGGACTATCGCAAGGAATACGATATCGTCGTCGGCTGCGACGGGATCAATTCGCGCGTGCGCGCGGAATACGCCGACGCCTTCAAGCCCGACATCGACACCCGCAAGTGCAAGTTCGTCTGGCTCGGAACGCATCAGAAATTCAACGACGCATTCACCTTCATCTTCGAGAAGACCGAACATGGCTGGATCTGGGCGCATGTCTATCAGTTCGACGCTAACACCGCAACCTTCATCGTCGAATGCAGCGAGGAGACCTGGGACAGGTTCGGTTTCGAGGGCATGAGCAAGGAAGAGATCGTCGAGACCTGCCGCAAGGTGTTCGAAGATCATCTCGGCGGGCATGAGCTCATGTCCAACGCGGAACATCTGCGAGGCTCTGCGGTCTGGATCAACTTCCCGCGCGTGCTCTGCGAGACATGGTATCACGAGAATGTCGTGCTTCTGGGCGACGCCTCGGCCACGGCGCATTTCTCGATCGGCTCGGGCTCGCGGCTCGCGTTCGACAGCGCCATCGCGCTGGCCGATTACCTGCATTCCGAAGCCGACATGGAAGCCGCATTCCAACGCTATCAGGACGAACGCCGCCTCGAAGTGCTGCGCCTGCAATCGGCGGCGCGCAACAGCCTTGAATGGTTCGAGGAGGTGGAACGCTATCTCGACCTCGACCCAGTGCAGTTCAACTATTCGCTGCTCACCCGCTCGCAGCGGATTTCCCATGAAAACCTGCGCCTGCGCGATCCCGAATGGCTGCAAAGCGCGGAGCGGTGGTTCATGGAACAGGCTGGCATGCCCGCCGAGGCGCCGGTGCGCGCGCCGATGTTCACGCCCTTCGCCCTGCGCGACATGCACCTCAAGAATCGCATCGTGGTCTCGCCGATGGCGCAATACAAGGCCGTCGATGGCTCTCCCACCGATTGGCATCTTGTCCACCTGGGCGAACGCGCCAAGGGCGGCGCTGGGCTTGTCTATACCGAGATGACCTGCGTCAGCGCCGAAGGCCGGATCACCCCCGCCTGCCCCGGGCTTTATGCGCCCGAGCACGAAAGTGCATGGGCGCGCATCGTCGATTTCGTGCATGGCGAGACGGAGGCGAAGATCTGCTGCCAGATCGGCCATTCCGGGCGCAAGGGCTCGACCCAGCTCGGGTGGGAGCGGATGGATGCCCCCCTGCCGCATGGCAACTGGGAGGTCGTCTCGGCCTCGCCGATCCCGTGGTCACCTGAAAACCCTGTCCCGCGCGAGATCACCCGCGCCGAAATGGATTTGGTGCGCGATCAGTTCGTGGCGGCGGCGCAGATGGCCGACCGCGCGGGCTTTGACATGATCGAGCTGCACGCGGCGCATGGCTATCTCATCTCGTCCTTCATCTCGCCCATCTCGAACGCGCGCGGCGATGAATATGGCGGCAGCCTTGAAAACCGGATGCGCTATCCGCTTGAGGTCTTCACCGCGATGCGCGCCGCCTGGCCCGAGGGCAAACCGATGAGCGTGCGCATCTCGGCCAATGACTGGGTCGGCGATCACGGCGTCACCCCCGAAGACGCGGTCGAGATCGCGCGCATGATCGCCGAGGCGGGCGCCGATATCATCGACGTCTCCGCCGGACAGACCAGCACCGAGGCGCAACCCGTCTATGGCCGGATGTTCCAGACGCCCTTTTCCGACCGCATCCGCAACGAGGCCGGGATCAGGACCATGGCGGTCGGCAATATCTACGAGGCCGACCACGCCAATTCGATCCTGATGGCGGGGCGCGCCGATCTGGTGGCGGTGGGGCGCCCGCACCTGGCCGATCCCTACTGGACCTTCCACGAGGCGGCCCGGATCGGCGACCGGCAGGCCAGCGACTGGCCCCTGCCCTATCTCGCGGGCCGCGATCAACTCTGGCGGCTGGCCGACCGCGAGGCGGAAATGGTGGGCAACGTATGAGCGAAGCGCGCGAAGCCCACCCGACCGAACCGCAAGAGCCGCTCTCCAAGGCGCGGCTGCGGCTCTGGCTCAAGCTTCTGAAGGCATCGAACCTGATCGAGGCCAGCCTCAGGCGAAAACTCAGGGCCGAGTTCGCCTCGACCCTGCCGCGCTTCGACGTGATGTCGGCGCTCCATCGCAGCCCCGAGGGCCTGAAGATGAGCGAGATATCCCAGATGCTACGGGTCTCGAACGGCAATATCACCGGGATCGTCGACACGCTCACCGAGGAGGGGCTCGCGCTTCGCGTCTCGGTGCCGGGCGACCGCCGGGCCCACCGGGTGCGGCTGACCGACAAGGGGCGCGAGGTCTTCGCCACCCATGCCGCCGCGCATGAAGGCTGGATCGACGCGATGCTGGCCGGACTCGATGCCGACGACGTGGACGGCATGATCCGCCGTCTCGACCATCTCAGCGACACGATGAAGGAGCATGACTGATGCGCAGCGACGTGAAACACTTCAAATGCGAGATCGACGGCGGGGTCGCGACCATCGCGCTCGACCGGCCGGACCGCAAGAACCCGCTCACTTTCGACTCCTATGCCGAGCTGCGCGACTGGTTCCGCGACCTGCACTATGACGACGAGGTCAAGGCGGTGGTCATCGCCCCCAATGGCGGCAATTTCAGCTCGGGCGGCGATGTGCACGAGATCATCGGGCCGCTGACCAAGATGACCATGAAAGAGCTCTTGCGCTTCACCCGCATGACCGGCGATCTGGTCAAGGCGATGCTGGGCTGCGGCAAGCCTATCATCGCCGCCGTCGATGGCGTCTGCGCGGGGGCGGGGGCGATCATGGCGATGGCTTCGGATATCCGGCTGGCCACGCCCGAGGCGAAAACCGCGTTTCTTTTCACCCGCGTCGGGCTTGCCGGCTGTGACATGGGCGCCTGCGCGATCCTGCCGCGCATCATCGGCCAGTCGCGCGCCGCCGAACTGCTTTACACCGGGCGCAGCATGTCGGCGCGGGAAGGCGTGGACTGGGGCTTTTTCAGCCGCGAAGTGGCCGCCGGTGATCTTCTGGCCGAGGCGCAGACGCTGGCCGCGCGCATCGCCGAGGGGCCCAATTTCGCGCATATGATGACCAAGACCATGCTGGCGCAGGAATGGTCGATGAGCCTCGAGATGGCGATCGAGGCCGAGGCGCAGGCCCAGGCGATCTGCATGCAGGGGCAGGATTTTCAGCGCGCCTATCACGCCTTTGTCGCCAAGGAAAAACCGGTGTTCGAAGGTGATTGAGTTGAGAGCCCCGGGGGGCCAACCCCGGGTGCAAGTCGCAGCGCGACTTGTCACCAGCCCGGAGTATTTCCGGCAAGATGAAGATGAAAGAGGGTGCGATGAGTGACCGAAGCTTTCTGAACTGGCCGTTTTTCGAGGATCGCCACCGGGCGCTGGCAGGGGAACTCGAAGACTTCGCGGGCGGTCTCGATGTGGATCATGCCGACACCGATGCCGCCTGCCGGGCGCTGGTTTCGGCGCTGGGCGAGAGCGGTTTCCTGAAGTATTCCGGTGCGTTGGACGGGCAACTTGATGTGCGTACATTGTGCCTCATTCGCGAGGCGCTGGCGCGCCATGACGGGCTGGCCGATTTCGCCTTTGCGATGCAGGGGCTGGGAACCGGGGCGATCTCGCTGTTCGGGACAGACGCGCAGAAGCAGGAATGGTTGCCGCTCACCCGGTCGGGACAGGCGATTTCGGCCTTTGCGCTGACCGAACCCGCCTCGGGGTCGGATGTCGCCAATTCCACGATGACGGCCACGCGCGACGGGGACGATTATGTTCTCAGCGGCGAAAAGACCTGGATCTCCAATGGCGGCATCGCCGATGTCTATACGCTTTTTTCCCGCACCGGCGAGGCGCCGGGGGCCAGGGGGCTTTCGGCCTTCATCGTGCCGGCAAACCTGCCGGGGTTCGAAGTGGTCGAGCGGCTGGAGACCATCGCCCCGCACCCGCTAGCGACGCTGCGCTTCACCGATTGCCGGGTGCCCGCCTCGGCGATGATCGGAGACCCCGGCGCGGGGTTCCGCATTGCGATGTCGGTGCTCGACGTGTTCCGCTCGACCGTGGCGGCGGCGGCGCTGGGGTTTGCGCGCCGCGCGCTCGAGGAGTCGGTGGCGCGGGTCACGACCCGCCATGTACAGGGCGCGCCGCTCTTTGATCTGCAGATGGTTCAGGGCCATATCGCCGACATGGCGCTCGATGTGGATGCGGCGGCGCTTCTGGTCTATCGGGCCGCCTGGACCAAGGATTCCGGTGCGCCGCGGGTCACGCGCGAGGCCGCTATGGCCAAGCTTTTCGCCACAGACCAGGCCCAGAAGGTCATCGACCGCGCGGTGCAGCTGCATGGCGGCGACGGGGTGAAATCGGGCGAGACCGTCGAGAAGCTCTATCGCGAGATCCGCGCGCTTCGGATCTACGAAGGTGCCTCGGATGTGCAGCGCGTGGTGATCGCGCGCCAGACCCTGGGGCAATATCAGGGAGGATAGGATATGCTCAGACCATCGGCCCACGCGGACAGCTTTGCACGCGACAACCTGCCCGCGCCCGAGACCTGGCCCGAGCTTCGGCTCGACGGATTCGATTATCCCGACCGGCTCAATGCCGGGGTGGAACTGACCGATGCGATGGTGGCGCGCGGCTTTGGCGATCATACCGCGCTCATCGGCAACGGGCGGCGGCGCACCTACAAGGAACTCTCCGACTGGACCAATCGGCTTGCTCATGCATTGGTTGAGGATCTGGGTGTAAAGCCCGGAAATCGCGTTCTTATCCGTTCGGCCAACAACCCGGCGATGGTGGCCTGCTGGCTGGCCGCGACCAAGGCCGGGGCGGTGGTGGTCAACACCATGCCGATGCTGCGCGCGGGCGAATTGGCGAAATATGTCGACAAGGCCGAGATCACCCATGCGCTGTGCGACACGCGGCTGATGGATGAGATGGCGATCTGTGCCAAGGGTTCGCGCTTCCTGAAAACAGTGGTGGGCTTTGACGGCACCTCGAACCACGATGCCGAGCTCGACCGGCTGGCGCTGGAAAAATCCGTGCAGTTCGACGCGGTCCAGACTGCACAGGATGACGTGGCGCTGATCGGCTTCACCAGCGGCTCAACCGGGGAGCCGAAGGGCACGATGCATTTCCACCGTGATCTCCTGATCATCGCCGATGGTTACGCGCGCGAGGTGCTGGATGTGCAGCCCGAGGACGTGTTCGTGGGCTCGCCCCCGCTGGCCTTTACCTTCGGCCTTGGCGGGCTGGCGATCTTTCCGCTGCGCTTCGGTGCGGCGGCGACGCTTTTGGAGAATGCCACGCCGCCCAACATGATCGAGATCATCGAGAAATACCGCGCAAGCGTCTGTTTCACCGCGCCAACCGCCTATCGCGCCATGCTCAAGGCGATGGACGAGGGCGCCGACCTCTCCAGCCTGCGCGCCGCCGTCAGCGCGGGCGAGACCCTGCCCGCCCCGGTTTATGACGAATGGATGGAAAAGACCGGCAAGCCGATGCTCGACGGGATCGGCGCGACCGAGATGCTGCATATCTTTGTCACCAACCGGTTCGAGGACCACCGCCCCGCCTGCACCGGCAAGCCGGTCACGGGCTACGAGGCGCTGGTGATCGGCGAGGACGGGCAGGAATTGCCCCCCGGCGAGGTCGGGCGGCTGGCGGTGCGCGGTCCGACCGGGTGCCGTTACCTGCGTGGCGAGCGGCAGGGCGAGTATGTGCAGGAGGGCTGGAACATCACAGGCGATGCGTTCTTCATGGACGCGGAGGGCTATTTCCATTTCGCCGCGCGCAATGACGACATGATCCTGTCGTCGGGTTACAACATTGCCGGGCCGGAGGTCGAAGCGGCATTGCTGGCGCATGAGGCCGTGGCCGAATGCGCGGTGATCGGCCTGCCGGACGAGGACCGCGGCGCCATTGTCGAGGCGCATGTGGTGCTGTCGACCAGTGCGGTGCCCGGCCCCGAGATGGTCAAACTCTTGCAGGACCACGTGAAATCGACGATCGCGCCCTATAAATACCCGCGCTCGGTGGTGTTCACAAAGGCCCTGCCCAAGACCGAAACCGGCAAGATCCAACGCTTCCGCCTGAGGTCGGAGCAATGAGTGGCGCCTATGATCCCGGGCAGGAGGGGGCCAGGCTCGATTTCAAAGAGGCGATGTCATATGGCGATTACCTGCATCTGGATGCGCTTCTCGATCAACAGCACCCGCTGTCGGATGCGCATGACGAAATGCTGTTCGTCATCCAGCACCAGACAAGTGAACTCTGGATGAAGCTGGCCATTCATGAGCTTTCCGCCGCCCGGGCCGCGCTCGAGGCCGGGGCATTGGAGGCGATGTTCAAGATGCTGGCCCGCGTGAGCCGCATCTTCGAGCAGCTCAACAACGCGTGGGACGTGTTGCGCACCATGACCCCGGCGGATTACACCCGGTTTCGCGACACGCTTGGGCCGTCATCGGGGTTTCAATCCTGGCAATACCGGATGATCGAATACGTGCTGGGCAACCGCAACCCCAACATGCTCAAACCCCATGCGCATGTGCCGGACGTGCTTGAAAAGCTTGAGCAAGAGCTGGATCGCCCCAGCTTTTACGACGTGGTTGTCGCGCGGCTGTTCGAGGGCACCGGCGGCGGTGCGCCCCCTGCCCCGCAGCTTGGTCAGCCGCATGTCGCACAGCCCGAGATCCAGGCGCGCTGGAAGATGGTTTACGAGGATACCGCGAACCACTGGGCGCTTTATGAACTGGGCGAAAAGCTGGTCGATCTCGAGGATTATTTCCGCCGCTGGCGGTTCAACCATGTCACCACGGTCGAGCGGGTGATCGGGTTCAAGCGCGGCACCGGGGGCACCTCGGGGGTGGCCTACCTGCGCCGGATGCTGGAGGTCGAGCTTTTCCCCGAGCTTTGGCATCTGCGCGGCGAGCTTTGAGATTTCAACAGGTTAAGAGACGGAACGAGGAGAGGCAACATGGCCCCGAAAACAATTCAACCCGAAGGATGGGCCCCGGCCCTGGGTTATGCCAACGGGATGTTGATGGAGGATGGCACGCTGCATATCGCGGGCCAGATCGGATGGAATGCGCAAAAGGTGTTCGAGCATCACGATTTCGTCGGACAGATGGAGCAAGCGCTTGAAAACATCGCCGCAATCACGCGGGCCGCGGGGGGGGACGTGGGCGATATCGGGCGGCTGACATGGTTCGTGAAGGACAAGGCTGAATACCTGGCGCATCAACGCGAGATCGGCGCGGCCTATCGCCGGGTGCTGGGGCGGCATTTCCCGGCCATGTCCTTGATTGTCATAAAGGATCTGGTCGAGGACGAGGCGCTCCTGGAGATCGAGGCGACGGCCTTTGTGAAACCCGGCGGCTAAGGCGCATCGCCTAATATTGGCAACACCCGCCCCGGCCCTGATCCGGGGCCTCACACCTTTGTAACAGGCCCCGGCTCAAGGCCGGGCTCAGGCAAAGCTCTCGATGGTCTTTCGTGCCCCGTCCAGCGCCTCGCCCTTCTCGTCGGCCAGTGCGGCATCGATCAGGCGGCGCGCCCATTCGGCCGCATCGTCACGATGCTCGACCATGGCAATCCCCGCCATCACCCGGTCGAATTTCGACAGGCCCCGGATATGGGTGTCGCTGTACCCCTTGATCAGGCGGCGCGCGCGCAGGGTTTCCACGGCCAGCGCATAGTCACGCGAAACGCGTCCCTGCGCCGTGTCGAGCCAGCTTTCGATATGCGCCATCTCGCGGCCATGCCGCAACAGCCCCCGCCGCCACCGGCGCAAGCCGGCGAGCATGTAAAGCGAAACGAAACCGCCGATCCGGTCGCTGCGGATATGCCGGCCCCGGTTGACCAGCCGGTCGATGAACCGCACGAGGCCGGGCCGCGCCTCGACCCGCCGGCCCAGACCCGCGGGCATCAGGCTCACCACCTCGGCGGAGCCGGGATGGGTGTATTCGGTCACGCGGGTCAATGCGCGCGGCGGCGCGTCGACCTCTGACCTGATGCGGTCGAACCGTCCGACACGGGTCTTGGCGTCGGCAACCCGGATGATGTCGTCATAGGCCATGGCATTGGCAAGATATTTCGCCGCCGTGGCGGTAAAGGCGAAATCATGCGCCGCGCCGCCTGCATCGTGATCGGCACGCGCCAGCACCTCGAGCCGGTCGAGGTATTCGGCGCCATAGGCCGGGTCCTGGAACCGGACCAGCTTGCGCAGCCCGGCCGCCACCGTTGCCCGCACCGGTTCGGGCAACTCCGCGATCCGCCCCTCCTGCGCGGTGTATTCCGCCAGGAGCCTCTCCGGCCCGCGCGGACGCTCCGCTCCGGCTGGCTCTTCGGCCTCTTCTCCGGCCTGCGCTTCACCCCCCGCCCCGGCCGCGCCCTGCGCCTCCGCGCAGGCCCGCTCGAAGGCCGCAAGGCTGGCCTCGACGCCACGCCCCGAGGCGCGCACCGTGTCGCGAAAGCTCTCCACCTCGAAGGGAAGATGACCCGACCCCGCCAACGCGCCGAACAAGGCCGAGGAAATGACCGTCCCGGCCTCCTCGGCGATGGCCTGCATGTCGAACGCGACCACCCCGGCCGCCTGGTCCCGCAGCGCCCGCATGACGGCCTGCCCATCGCCCGCGCCATTGCCCGGCACCATCTTTTCCACCGTCGCCAGCGCCCGATGGCTCGACGCGATGACCCGGGTGCGATCAGGCGTCACAAATCCCCGCATCACGGCCCGGCCCGCCTCCATCAGTTCGGCGGCCAGAAGGATGTCGACATCGCCCTCGGCCGGCGCTAGCGCAAACACCGGCGCGCGGCCCGACCGGGGCAGCATCTCGATGTAATAGATCGTGGCGCCGGTGCGTTGCGCCACGCCCGCGACCGATGTCGCCTGCACGTCGAAACCGTTGCGCTCGGCCAGATCGACGATCCAGCCATTGAGCACGCCACCGCCCTGCCCGCCCACGGCAAAGATCGCCAGCTTGACGATGCCCGAAAGGCGCGAATCCGGCCGGCCCGGGGTGAGTTCGCCCAGCGCCGCGTTCATCCCTGCCCCTCCGCCGTGCCCCATGTGAGACGCCTTGCGTCGCGACGCCCCTGCAACCAGGCGATGACACGCGCGCGCAGCCGCGCAAGCCAGGCTTCGAAACGGCGCGGGTTGTGGACCAGATCGGCCCGGTAGAACGACGGGCAAAGCGCCGCGGCATCCGCCACCTCGCCGCAGTTTCCGCACCCGACACAGGTCTGGTCGATATAGGCCACCGGATCGTCGCGCAGCGGATCGTCGGGCATTTTCAGCGTGAGCGACGGACAGCCCGAAAGCCGCATGCAGGCATGATCGCCGGTGCAGACCTCTTCATCGACGCCGAATTTCGGTTTCTCCGCACGGCGGCCCTCGCGGATCGCCGCCTGCAGTTGCGGCCGTTCGCGGCGCTGGCGGTTCAGCATGCATTCCGACGACGCGATGATGACCTTGGGCCCCGCGTGATCGGTGGTCAGCGCCTCGCGCAGCGTGTCGCGCATCTTCGTCACGTCATAGGTGCGGTCGATCTGCCGGATCCAGCCGACACCCACCCCCTCCAGCGCCTTCGAGATCGGGTGCCCGGTCGATTTCGACGGGTTGTCGGCACGGCTCGACATCACATCCTGCCCGCCGGTGGCGGCGGAATAGTAGTTGTCCACGATGATCGTGACCCCGTCGGAGCGGTTGAAGACCGCATTGCCGATCGACGAGGTCAGCCCGTTATGCCAGAACCCGCCATCGCCCATGATCGAGATCGACCGCTTTTCGCCGCCGCCATCGAAGGCCGCGTTCGACGCACCGCCCAGGCCATAGCCCATGGTCGTGCCGCCGATGAAAAACGGCGGCATGGTCGAAAACAGGTGACAGCCGATATCGCCCGCCACCTGATGCTGACCCAGTTCCTCCTCGACCAGTTTCATCGCCGCGAAGATCGGCCTTTCCGGACAGCCGGTGCAAAAGCCCGGCGGTCGGATCGGCACCGCGTCCGACAGGTCCGGCGCTGGCGGCGGCGCATCGCGGTTGGGCGCGCGCACCTCGGCCGGCAGCAGACCGGGCGCATGCGCCCGCAGAAAGCGCGCAACCCCGTCAAGCATCACCCGCCCGGTGAGTTCGCCCGCTTCGGGCAACACCCCCTTGCCCTCGATGGTGCGGGCCGACCCGGCCTTGTGCAGCGCCGCGCGCAGCGCCTGTTCGATGAAACCGGGCGTGCCTTCCTCGACCACAAGGACCGCCTCCTTGCCCTCCGCGAATTCCAGGAATTCGTCCTCGACCACCGGATAGGCCACGTTCATCACGTAAAGCGGGACCAGGCTGTCACCATGCAGATCGGCCAATCCCAGCCGCTGCAGCGCCCGGATCAGTCCGTTATACATGCCGCCCTGCACCACGATGCCCACCGGCGCCGTTTCCGGGCCGAACCGCTCGTTGAGGCCATGCGCGCGGATATGGTCAAGCGCGGCGGGCAGGCGCTGCGTCACCTTTTCCTGTTCGTGCCGGTAGGAATAGGGTGGCAGCACGATACGCGACGTATCGCGCTGCGGGTTCGACAGGGCGTCGCGCACACTCAGCGGCGGCGCCACGTTGTCGCGCGCCTCGAACGCGCCATGGACATGACAGGCGCGAATCCGCACCATCATCATGACCGGCGTGTTCGATGCCTCGGACAGTTCGAACCCGTTGCGCACCGCCTCGGTGATCGAGGGCAGGTTCGGCCGCGGATCGAGCAGCCATATGCCCGATTTCATGGCATAGGCGTGGCTGCGTTCCTGCATGATCGACGAGCCTTCGCCGTAATCCTCGCCCACGATCACCAACGCGCCGCCCTTGACCCCGCCCGAGGCCAGATTGGCCAGCGCGTCCGAGGCCACGTTGGCCCCCACCGGCCCCTTGTAGGTCACCGCGCCCCGGATCGGATAATGAACCGACGCGGCCAGCATCGCCGTCGCCGCCGCCTCCGAGGCATTGGCCTCGAAGCGCACACCGAGTTCGGCCAGGATGTCCTCGGCATCCGCCAGAACATCCATCAGATGACTGATCGGCGCGCCTTGATACCCGCCGACATAGCCGACCCCGTTCTCCAGAAGCGCCTTGGTGATGGCCAGGATACCCTCGCCGCGAAACGTCTCGCCCGCGCCGATGCGCAGCTGCTGCACCTCTTTCCTGAAAGACCGCTCGGCCATGTCTCTCCCCCTGCCCGGACAATTTATATTACTTTGCATATAAATTTCGACCGGTCAATCCGCAGCGCCCAGGCCTGTCAACGGACAGGGGGCGCATTGCCGCTTATAGCATGTTGCGGCGAATGGGATCAGCTTGCGCCCAACGATAGGGCCGCACATGGCCGCGGTCGGGTGCTCACCACACCAGAGCAGGGCAGTTTATCTTGCAAAGTCTGTCCCCGCTTCGAGCGACGCGCAACCCATCAAAAGCACCCGGTCACGCCGAAGGCGTGCCTCCGGCACGACGGGGCGGCCGTGTGCTGCCCGGGCGGCTGCGCCGCCGTTCCGGGCGGGCCATGCCACAAGGTCGAGCCTCAGGCATTTGTCTTTTGCCAGACTGTTCCGCCCGTTCGATCGCCGTGGTCGGCCGCGCCGCGTGCTGCGCACGGGCTTGTCGGAGGATCGCGAATTATATATGAATTTTCACATACCGGCGCCGCCCCACGCGCCGGGCGCAAAGGATGCCACGGTGGACGATCAGGCCAGACCCGACCAATCCCTCGAAGACGACCCGCGCGGCCAATCCGGCCAGTCCGGCCACGCCAGCCGGCTGTTGCTCGACACGATCATCCCCTATCAGATCAACCGCCTGAGCCACCGCATGAACCGGTATCTCGATCGCGAATTGCGCAGCCACGGCCTTTCGATCTCGATCTGGCGGGTGATGGCGGTGCTCGACCACGCCGGCGCGGCCACGGTCAACGACCTGGCCCATTACGCGATGATCGAGCAATCGACCCTGAGCCGGATGCTGCAACGGATGAAATCCGAAGGGCTGGTCGAGAATGCGCGCTCGTCCAGCGACGGCCGGGCGCGCACGATCTCGATGACCCAAGCCGGGCGCAGCCGCTACGAGACGGTGCGCGACATCACCATGAAACACACGCAACGCATCGTCGACGGGTTCTCGCGCGCGGAACGGGCGCAACTCATGGGGTTCATCCGGCGAATGCAGAAAAACGTCGAAACGCCGGAACGCGACGGCGGCAAGGCGTGATCCTCCACCGCTTGCCATCCCTCTCGCTTTGGGCAAATCTTTCGCAGCACCACGCCCCGAGGGAGACAGAAGATGAGCAACCCGCACCGCAGACCGATCACCAACAGCCATTGGGGCACCTACTGGGTCGAGGCCGAGAATGGCGAGTTGACCGGGGTGATCCCGTTCGAGCATGACCCCGACCCCTCGCCCATCGGGCAGGGTATGGTCGAGACGCGCACCGATGCGCTGCGCATCACCGCCCCGGCGGTGCGGCGAAGCTGGCTCGAAGGCGGACCGGGCACGGGTGGCGCGCGGCGCGGATCGGAAGAATTCGTCGAGGTCACATGGGACGAGGTCAATCGCCTGATCGCGGACGAGATCGGGCGGGTGCGGCGCGCGCATGGCAACCGGGCGATCTATGCCGGCTCCTATGGCTGGGCCAGCGCCGGGCGGTTCCACCACGCACAGGGACAGCTCAAGCGGTTCCTCAATCTCGTGGGCGGGTTCACCTCGTCGGTCAACACCTACAGTTTTGCCGCCGCCGAGGTGATCGTGCCGCATGTGCTGGG
This sequence comes from Paracoccaceae bacterium, assembly GCA_011389685.1. GTDB lineage: Bacteria > Pseudomonadota > Alphaproteobacteria > Rhodobacterales > Rhodobacteraceae > Aquicoccus. Next base: position 11,580 of record JAABTV010000003.1, on the reverse strand, counting down.
CGATTTTCGCGGCTTTCTCGACCGGATGACATCCTGGGACTCGATTGCCGCGCATTGCGACCTGTTCGTGGCCTTCGGCGGTGTGCCGCTCAAGAACGGGCAGATCACGCAGGGCGGCACCGGCGCGCATGTGCAAAAGGCGGGCGTTCTGGCGGCGCATGAGGCGGGCACGGGCTTTGTCAACATCTCGCCCTTGCGGGCCGATGTGATGGGCCAGGTCGATGCCGACTGGCTCGCGCTCAGACCCTCGACCGATGCCGCGCTGATGCTGGGGCTGGCGCATGTGATCCTGACCGAGGGGCTGCATGACCGCGCCTTTCTCGACCGCTACACCGTGGGGTTCGACCGGTTCGCGGCCTACCTCACGGGTAAAAGCGATGGCCAACCGAAAACCGCCGACTGGGCCGCCGCGATCACCGAGATCCCGGCCGCGACGATCCGCGATCTGGCGCGGCGCATGGCAAGCGGGCGCACGAAGATCTCGGTCGCCTATGCGCTCACCCGGCAGGATCATGGCGAACAACCCTATTGGGCGGCGATCACGCTGGCCGCGATGCTGGGGCAGATCGGCCTGCCCGGCGGCGGCGTGGGGTTCGGCTATTCGGCGATGAACCACACCGGGCTGAACCGCAAACAGGTGCCCTATGCCGCCTTTCCGCAGGGCCAGAACCCGGTGGCTGATTACATCCCCGTGGCGCGGGTCACCGACATGCTCGAAAATCCCGGCGGCACGGTCGACTACAACGGCCGCACCCTCACCTATCCCGATGTGCGGCTCATCTGGTGGGCGGGGGGCAACCCGTTTCACCACCACCAGGACCTCAACCGCCTGCGCCGGGCCTGGGCGCGCCCCGACACGATCATCGTGAACGAATGGTGCTGGAACAGCCTTGCGCGGCATGCCGACATCGTGCTGCCCTGCACCACCCCGCTTGAGCGTGACGACATCGCCATGTCGCCCAAGGACCCGTTCATCACCATGATGGACAAGGCCGCCGAACCGGCCGGCGCGGCGCGCGACGATCACGAGATCTTCCGGGGGATCGCGGCGGCGATGGACGTGGAAGAGGCGTTCACCGAAGGGCGCAGCGCCGCCGACTGGCAACGCTGGCTTTACGATCTGTCACGGCAGGCGGCGTCGCGTGGCGGCGTCGAACTCCCACCGCTGGACGAGTTGCGCCGCATCGGCTGGCACCGGGTTCCCGCGCCCGGGAAACAGACCGTGATGATGGAGGCGTTCCGCGCCGATCCCGAGGCGCGACCATTGAAGACCCCCAGCGGCAGGATCGAGATTTTCTCGGAGACCATCGCCGGGTTCGGCTATGACGACTGCCCGGGCCACCCGGCCTGGATCGAGCCGCTGGAATGGCTGGGCAAACCGGGCGCCGGCACCGCGCTGCACATGATCTCGAACCAGCCGAAAACCAGGCTGCACAGCCAGATCGACCACGGCACGCTCAGCCGCGCCGACCGCGTGGCCGGGCGCGAGCCGGTCCTGATGCACCCCGACGACGCCGCCGCGCGCGGCCTCAGCGAAGGCCAAGTGGTGCGCCTCTACAATGCGCGCGGGGCCAGCCTTGCCGGGCTCAGGATCAGCGACGAGATCCGCCCCGGCGTGATCCAGATCGCCACCGGAGCGTGGTATGAGCCCATGGGCGAAACCTGCATCCATGGCAACCCCAACACGCTCACCCCCGACAAGGGCACGTCGAAACTGGCCCAGGGCCCGATCGCGCATTCCTGCCTAGTCGAGGTCGAGGCAGCGGGCGACGTGCCCCCGGTCACGGTCGGCACGGCCCCGCCGGTGATCCTGCGCATCCGCCCGGCCTGATCGCGCATCGCCCGCCCGGGGCGTGTCGCGTTTGATGGGAAACACCCGCCCCGGCCTTGAGCCGGGGCGGGCAGGACTGATTCCGTTCCGGTGTGACATCCACAGGGCGTGCCGGCGGTCCGGTCTCACCCCCCCACGCTCACTCCTCGCAATTATTGTGCTTGCGCCACATCGCCGGGTCATGGCCTTCGGGAACCATGTCGCAGGGCCCGCCCACCCCGTAACCGCGCAGCGCGTTATAGCGCGCGATCTGATCGGCGCTGAGCAGGGGCGGCGTTTCGAGATGGCGCAACAGGTGGACATGGCGCAGATCGGCCCGCGCCGCCGCCGCCCTGTCGATCAGCGCGCGCAGCTCCTCCGGGCCGAGGTCCCCGGCGCGAAACGCGGCCTCGATCGCGGCCTCGGCGGCGATCAGGCGCGCGCCCGCCGCCCTGGCATCGGCCTGCATACGCGCAAAGATCGCCTCGATCGCCTCGACCTGCGCCGCGCTCAGCCCGATCCGGTCCTTCAACTCCAGAAGATGCGCAGGCCCCGGCACGCCGTTCAGTTCCGCCGCCAGCGCCAGCCCCCAGCCCCCGCCACGGCGCAGCTCGTCGAGATCGCTCTCCGAGAGGGCCTTGATCTCGCGGGTCTCTTCCCCGGCATAGGGCCCGGCATAGGGTGATGTGTCGGCCTGTGCCGGTGCGGTGACGGCCAGCGGTCCCAGCAAGGCGATAAGCGGGGCGATTCGGGTCATGGTCTTGTCTCCTCTCGGGTCCTTGCGTCGGGTCCATGTGTTGCATGCCCGCCCGCCGGGTCATATGATCACGATCATGTCCGGTTTCGCCGCCCCGCTGTTTTCGCAGGCCCGTTCGCTTGATCTCGCCCCGGGACAGGCACTGTTTCGCGCGGGCGATCCGGTGCGCGACATCTTCCTGTTGCGCAAGGGGCGCGTGCATCTGATCCGCCACACAAGCCAGGGGGCCCCGCTGATCCTGCAAAACGCCGCGCCAGGACAGGTTCTGGCCGAGGCGTCGGCCTATTCGCCGCAATATCATTGCGACGGCGTGGCACTCGAGCGCGCGACCCTCTCCGCCCTGCCGCGCGCCCGGTTCCTCGCGGCGCTGGCTGAGGACCCGCAGCTTGCCCAAGGCTGGGCCGCGATGCTGGCGCGCGGGGTTCAGTCCGCCCGTCTCAGGGCCGAGATCCGCAGCCTGCCGCGCGTCGCCCATCGCCTCGATGCCTGGCTGGCCGAGGGCAATCCCCTGCCCGACAAGGGCCAGTGGCAGACCCTTGCCGGCGAACTCGGCATCACCCGCGAGGCGCTTTACCGCGAACTGGCGCGGCGCCGGCGCCACGACGCGACGTAGGGCGCCCGCGCGCTTGCCCTTCGCGCGGGTGCTTTCTATCGTTCCCCGGACAGGGTCGGCAGGGGCGGCCCGGCCAGGCGGAGGACAGAAGCTGACACCGACCTCACCGGATCACGACCGAAACCGCGCCGCGATGCTCGCGGCGATCTCGGATTTGCGCGAACTCGAAGCCCGGGCGGCGCGCAAATCCGAGGAACGCCGCGCGCGTTTCCATCAACGCGGCCAGATCACGCCGCGCGAACGGCTGGCCCGGCTGCTCGATCCCGGCCTGCCCTTCCTGCGCCTGCACAGCCTCGCGGGTTATCTTGGCGACAGCGACGATCCCGAAGCCTCGATCCCCGGCTCGACCTTCATCGGCGGGATCGGGTTCATCTCGGGCGCCCGCTGCATGGTGGTGGTCGATGACAGCGGCATCAACGCCGGCGCGCTCAGCCCCGGATCGCTCGACGCGATGCTCTCGATGCAGGCGATCGCGCTGCGCCAGAAACTGCCCTTCGTGCATCTGGTCGAAAGCGCCGGGGCGAACCTGATGAATTACCGCGTCGGCGACTGGGCGCGCGGCGGAGCGGTGTTTCGCAACCTCGCGCGGCTGTCGGCGGCGGGGCTGCCGACCATCGCCGTGCTGCACGGCCCCTCGACCGCAGGCGGAGCCTACATGCCGGGGCTTTCGGATTACGTGATCGGCGTGCGGCGTAACGGCATGGCGGCGCTGGCCGGGGCGGCGCTGGTGCAGGCCGCGACCGGCGAAACCACCCCCGACCGCGACCTCGGCGGGGCCGAGATGCACGCCACGATCTCCGGCCTCGTCGAATACCTGGCCGCGGACGACGCCCATGCCATCGACATGGCCCGCCGCGCCGTGGCCCGGCTTGACTGGAACCGCGCGCTGCCCGCCGCCCGGGCACGGGACGCGCGCGCCTTCGCGCCGCCGCGCCATGACCCCGACGGGATCGCCGGGCTGGTCCCGGCCGACCCGATGACGCCATACGACGCCCGCGCGCTGGTCGCGCATCTCACCGACAATTCGGATGTCGACGCGTTCAAACCCGATTTCGGCCCCGCCACGCTCTGCCTTCAGGCCAGCATCCATGGCCATAGCGTCGGCATCCTCGCCAATAATGGCCCGATCGACCCGGCCGGCGCGGCCAAGGCGACGCATTTCATCCAGGCCTGCGACCAGGCCGGCACCCCCCTGATCTTCCTCAACAACACCACCGGCTACATGGTCGGGGTCGAATATGAACGCGCCGGCATGATCAAGCACGGCTCCAAGATGATCCAGGCGGTGTCCAATGCTCGTGTCCCCAGGATCACGCTCTATTGCGGGGCCAGTTTCGGCGCCGGCAATTACGGCATGTGCGGCTGGGCCTTCGAACCCGATTTCCTGTTCGCCTGGCCCGGCTCACGCTCCGGGGTGATGGGCGGGGCACAGGCCGCGCGCACCATGTCCGCCGTCGCCCGCGCCGCGGCCGCCCGCAAGGGCGCCGACCCCGACGAGGCCCGCCTCGCCGCCCAGGAAGCCCGGATCGAAGAAATATTCGAACGCCAGGCCCACCCGTTCTTCACCTCGGGTCAGGTGCTCGATCATGGCGTGATCGACCCGCGCGACAGCCGCAAGGTGCTGGGCTTCTGCCTTGACACCTGCGCCGAGGCGCGGGCGCGCGACCTCAACCCCAATACCTTCGGCGTGGCGAGGATCTGAGATGTTCGACAGGATCCTCATCGCCAACCGGGGCGAGATCGCCGTCCGGATCATCCGCAGCGCCCGCGCCATGGGCCTTTCGACCGTGGCGGTCCATTCCGAACCCGATACCGATGCCCCCCATGCCGCGCTGGCCGACCGCAGGGTCTCGATCGGGCCCGCCCCCGCCGTGAAAAGCTATCTCGATGCCGACGCCATCCTGCGCGCCGCCCGCGACACCGGCGCCGGGGCGATCCACCCGGGCTATGGCTTCCTGTCCGAAAACGCCGATTTCGCGCGCGCCGTGGCCGCGGCGGGCCTCACCTTCATCGGCCCGTCGCCCGATGCCATCGAGGTGATGGGCGACAAGGCCCGCGCCAAGCAGGCGATGCAGGCGGCGGGCGTGGCCTGCATCCCGGGGTATGACGGCGCCGATCAATCCGATGCGGCGCTAATCGCGGCGGCGACCCGGATCGGCTTTCCGCTGATGGTCAAGGCCGCGGCGTGCGGCGGCGGGCGGGGCATGCGCCGGGTCGAGGATGCCGCCGATCTGCCCGATGCGCTTTCGCGCGCGCGCGACGAGGCGCGCAACGCCTTCGGCTCGGACCGGCTCATCCTCGAACGCGCGCTCGACGGCGCGCGCCATGTCGAGATCCAGATCATGGCCGATCGCTACGGGAACATCATCCATCTTGGCGAACGCGACTGCTCGGTCCAGCGCCGCCACCAGAAAGTGCTCGAAGAGGCGCCCTGCCCCGCGCTCACCCCCGATCTGCGCGCCGCGATGGGTGCGGCCGCCATCGCCGCCGCCCGCGCGGTGGATTACACCGGCGCCGGCACGGTCGAATTCCTGCTCACCGAGCGCGACGACTTCTTCTTCCTGGAAATGAACACCCGGCTTCAGGTCGAACACCCGGTGACCGAATGCGTCACCGGGCTCGACCTCGTGGCGATGCAGATCGAGATCGCCCAAGGCGCCCCCCTGCCGCTCACCCAGGATCAGCTGCGGCTCAGCGGCCACGCCATCGAGGCGCGGCTTTACGCCGAAGACCCCGGGCAGGGCTTTCTGCCCGCCACCGGACGCGTGGCGCTCTGGACCCCGGCCAGCGGCGCGGGCATCCGCATCGACGCGGGGTTGGCCACCGGACAAGAAATCACGCCGCATTACGACCCGCTCCTGGCCAAGATCATCGCCCATGGCCCCGACCGCGCCACCGCGCTGGCGCGGCTGCGCCGGGCGCTCGACGAGACCGCCTGCCTCGGGGTGACGACCAATGCCGGCTTCCTCGCCGCCATCCTCGCCAGCGACGGTTTCGCGGGCGGCCATGCCACCACCGGCTTTCTCGATGCCACCTATCCCGACGGGCTGCCCGACACGCCCCCGACAAGCGCGACCGTCGCGCTGGCCGCGGCCTGTCTCTTGCGCGCCGAGATGCGGGCCGCGCTGGCCGCCGCGCCGCTGGTGGACGACACGCTTCTGGGCTTTGCCTCGGATGGCGGCTTGCCGATCCCGCTCGACCTGGCCACCGGCGGGGCGGTTCACCACCTCGCCGCGCGCCCGCTTGGCGCGGCGGGCTGGCGGATCGACGGGGACGGCTGGTCGCATGCGGTGGCCTTTGACGGCGCGCTCACGCGCATCGACGACGCCCGCGCGACCTGTCACATCGCGCCCGATGGCGACGGCGGGCTCTGGCTCGGGCATGGCGCACAGATGTTGCGCATCGCCCGCCACCGCCCCTGGGACAGCGCCGCGGCGGCCCCGCAGGGCGCGCTGGCCGCGCCGATGCCCGGGCTCGTCGTCTCGACCCATGCCAAACCGGGCGAGCGGCTCGACAAGGATCAACTGATCGCCGTGCTCGAAGCGATGAAGATGCAGCACCGGATCACCGCGCCGCGCGCGGGCCGGCTGGCCGAGCTGAATGTCGCGCCGGGCGATCAACTCGCCACCGGCGCCCCGATCGCCCGCATCGACAGTGAGGAGCCCGCATGTCCCTGACCCAGGCCGCCGATTTCCTGACCGAATCCGAAACCCTCCATGCCGCGCTTGCCGATCTTGACGCGGCCGCGTTCGACATGCCCACCCAGTTCAAGGGCTGGACCATCAATGACGTGCTCGTCCACCTGCATTTCTGGAACCGCGCCGCCGATCTCTCGGCCAGCGACGGCGATGCCTTCGCCGCCCTCGCCGCGCGGGTGACGGCACAGTTCGCCGCCGGCGGCTCGCTCAGACCGATCGAGAATGCCGAGATCGCCGAACGCGGCCCGGCCCTCAGGGCGGCCTGGATCGACACCGCCCGCGACATCGGCACGCGCTGGCAGGGGATGGACCCGAAAACCCGCCTGCCCTGGGTCGGCCCGTCGATGTCGGCACGCTCGTCGATGACCGCGCGGCAGATGGAGACCTGGGCCCACGGGTTCGAGGTCTTCGACATCCTCGGACAGACCCGTTGCGAAAGCGACCGCATCCGCAATATCGTGGTGCTGGGCGTCAACACCTTCGCCTGGTCGCATCAGGTCCACGGACTGGCCCTGCCCGACACCATGCCCCGGCTGCGCCTCACCGCCCCCTCGGGCGCGCTCTGGACCTTTGGCGAGGACGACGCCAACACCGTCACCGGCCCGGCCGTCGATTTCGCCGCGGTGCAGACCCAGACCCGGGCGCTGGCCGATACCGCGCTCGTGGTCACCGGCCCCGGCGCCCGCACATGGATGACCCATGCGCAATGTTTCGCCGGCCCGCCGGTCACGCCCCCCGCCCCCGGCAACCGCTTTCGGAGATCATGACATGGACAAGGCCATCCTCACCTGCGCGCTGACCGGCGTTCTGACCGACCCGGCGCAGCATCCCGTTCCGGTCACCCCCGCGCAATGCGCCGCCGCCGCGCGCGAGGCGATGGAGGCCGGCGCCGCCATCATCCATATCCACTATCGCCGGCAAGAGCCGGGGCGCGGCCACCTGCCAAGCTGGGATCCGCAGACCGCCACCGCGATCGTCGCCGCGATCCGCAATGCCTGCCCCGGCATCATCATCAACTCGACCACCGGGGTCGTCGGGCCCGACTACCAGGGCGCGCTCGACGTGCTGCGCGCCCTGCGCCCCGAGATCGCCGCCTGCAATGCCGGGTCGCTCAACTACCTCAAGCTGCGCGCCAACGGCGATTGGGCCTGGCCGCCGATGCTGTTCGACAACCTGCCCGACAAGATCCGGGATTTCCTCGATGTCATGGCCGAAACCGGCACCCTGCCCGAGTTCGAATGTTTCGATACCGGCATCCTGCGCTCGGTCGAGATGTATCTGCGCCACGGCATGACCGACCGCGCGCAATACAACCTCGTGATGGGCGTGGCCTCGGGCATGCCCGCCGATGCCGACCTGCTCACCCTGCTGCAACGCTACATGCGACCCGGCGCGCGCTGGCAGGCCACGCTGATCGGACGCGCCGAGATCTGGCCGCTGCACCAGCACGCCGCCGACCTGGGCGGCATGCTGCGCAGCGGGCTCGAGGACACGTTCTACCTGCCCGACGGGGGCCGGGCCGGATCGAGCGGCCCGCTGATCGAGGCACTGGCCACCTGCGCGCGCAACGCCGGGCGCGCCATCGCCAGCCCCGACGAGGCCCGCCAGATGCTCGGCCTCGCGCCCGCCCCGTAACGCGCCGATCACCCGCCCCGCGCTTGACAGCGTCGCACCGGGCGGTCAAACACGGCCCGAACCAAATACCCGCAACCGGGCGTTCCGTGGGCGCCAAACCGACGAGGAGCAAGGCCATGCATGACGGCCCGTCCCAGATTTCCCTCACCTTCCCCGATGGCAACGCGCGCCAATACGCGACCGGGATCACCCCCGCCGACATCGCCGCCGACATCTCGACCAGCCTCGCCAAGAAGGCGATCAGCGCCGATGTCAACGGCACCCATTGGGATCTGCAATGGCCGATCACCGAGGATGCGCAGATCGCCATCAACACGATGAAGGACGACGCCCCCGCGCTCGAACTCATCCGCCACGACCTCGCCCATATCATGGCCCGCGCGGTTCAGGAGATCTGGCCCGAGGTCAAGGTCACCATCGGCCCGGTGATCGACAATGGCTGGTATTACGATTTCGACCGCGAAGAGCCCTTCACCCCCGAGGATCTCGGCCGGATCGAGGCGCGCATGAAACAGATCATCGCCGCCCGCGATCCCGTCCGCACCGAGCTCTGGCCCCGCGAGAAGGCGATCGAGCATTATCGCGGCACCCACGAGCCCTACAAGATCGAGCTGATCGACGCGATCCCCGAGGATCAGCCCGTTCGCATGTATTGGCATGGCGACTGGCAGGATCTCTGCCGCGGCCCGCATCTGCAACATACCGGACAGGTGCCCGCCGACGCCTTCAAGCTGATGAGCGTGGCCGGCGCCTACTGGCGCGGCGACAGCGCGCGCCAGATGCTGCAACGCATCTACGGTGTGGCGTTCAAGACCCGCGACGACCTCAAGAAATACCTGCACATGCTCGAAGAGGCCGCCAAGCGCGACCACCGCAAGCTGGGCCGCGAAATGGACCTCTTCCACATGCAGGAAGAGGCCCCGGGCCAGGTGTTCTGGCACCCCAACGGCTGGTCGATCTACACCACGCTTCAGGGTTACATGCGCCGCAAGCAACGCGCCGGCGGCTATGCCGAGATCAACACCCCGCAAGTGGTCGACCGCAAGCTGTGGGAGGCGTCGGGCCACTGGGACAAGTATCAGCACCACATGTTCATCGTCGAGGTGGACGAATCCCGCGACGGCGAGACCGACGACGCCGCCGTCCGGGACAAGGCCCAGACCCGGATCAACGCGCTGAAGCCGATGAACTGCCCCTGCCATGTGCAGGTCTTCAACCAGGGGCTCAAATCCTACCGCGACCTGCCGCTGCGGCTGGCCGAATTCGGCTCCTGCGCGCGGTTCGAACCCTCGGGCGCGCTGCACGGCATCATGCGGGTGCGCGGCTTCACCCAGGACGACGCGCATATCTTCTGCACCGAGGACCAGATCCAGGAGGAATGCGCCCGCTTCATCGACTTCACCGCCGACATCTACCGCGAACTGGGCTTCCCGGATTTCGAGATCAAGTTCGCCACCCGCCCGGAAAAGCGTGTCGGCTCCGAGGCAAGCTGGGATTACGTCGAGGGCGCGCTGGAAAACGCCATCAAGGCGGTGGGCCGCGACTACACGCTGGAGCCCGGCGACGGCGCCTTCTACGGGCCAAAGCTCGACTTCTACCTGACCGACGCGATCGGCCGGGTCTGGCAATGCGGCACCTTCCAGGTCGACCCCAACCTGCCCGAACGGCTCGGCGCGACCTATATCGCGCCCAATGGCGAAAAGACCCGCCCCTTCATGCTGCACCGCGCGACACTGGGCAGTTTCGAGCGTTTCATCGGCATCCTGATCGAGGAACACGCCGGCAAGTTGCCGTTCTGGCTCGCCCCGCGTCAGGTGGTCGTGGCCACCATCGTCTCCGAGGCCGACGATTACGCCGCCGAGGTCGTGGCCGCCCTGCGCGCCGCCGGCATCCGCGCCGAAACCGACACCCGCAACGAAAAGATCAACTACAAGGTGCGCGAACATTCGGTCGCCAAGGTGCCGGTGATCCTCGCGCTCGGCCATCGCGAGGTCGAGGACCGGACCGTCACCCTGCGCCGGCTGGGCGAGAAACAGACCCGCGTCGAACCGCTGGCCGAAACGGTCGCGGCGCTCGCCACCGAGGCCACCCCGCCCGACCAGCGCTAGACGGTGTTGCACCCGACCGAGTTCATTCCGCCCGGGCTGCTTGCAGCCCGGGCAGCGCCCGACACGCATCACTCCCGCCGGATGATCCCCGTAATCGCCGCCGCGCCCACGGCGGTGACGATCCAGCCCGAGATGGTCAGAAACCAGCGCAGCCACCAGAGGGTCGCACCCCATGGCCCACGGTTGGTGGACGGGGTCCAGGCCGCCTCCTGCCCAATCGCGACAATCGGGATCACGACATCCACGGCATAGGCGAAACTGCTGAACGTTTCATAATCGCGGCCCTTGCCTGTTCCCGCGGCCCAGTCGCGCGCCGGGTTGGCGCTGCCGCCCTCGGCCAGGGCCTGCCAGTCGCGCGTTGACAGGATCACGTCAGAGTTGGCGGCAAAAACTCAACAAGTGGTTGAACGAGGGGGCACCGCAGCAAACGCCGCTCCCCCCGAAGCGAATGATTCGGCCCCCGCGTCAACAGACGAGCGCCCGGCATTTGCATGGCATTTTCAAACAAATCACCGCACTTTCCGCGATTGTTTCGAATCCCGCCAGCCAAACCGCTCGAATCCCTCCCCAAACCCGTTACGATTTTCGCGAACCGGGAAATCCCGCTATCATCAACTGCCTGATCCAACCGGCAAGAATGCGACCCGGTTGGCGCTTTCACGCCGGGCCTGGTCGCGATCACGAATAACCTGGGGAAACACCATGTCGAAAACCTTTACCTATGAAGAGAACGGCCTGTCCTACACGGTCACGGTCTATGAGGACGAGAATGGCGGCGTCTTCGCCGACATCACCGTGGACAGCGGGCACATGGATGTGAATGCCGTCTATTTTGGCGACGACGATTTCAGCGGCGAAAGCGAAGGCCTCAATGGCCCGCTGAACATGAACGGCGGCGGCGCGCAATACGAAGACGAATCCGTGCAGTGGGACGATGCCGTGGAACTCAGCCGCCCGGG
>JAABTV010000033.1 GCA_011389685.1 Paracoccaceae bacterium | reverse complement strand
ATTTGGGGTCAGATGAAGCGGATCAGGGGGCGCTCCAACAGACCGGGAAGCCGGGATCGAAGACGGTGACGGGGCCGTCGCCGGTTTCGATTTTTGTCGGGAAACTGGTCGGGGTTTCGGATCTGGTGAGGGTCAGGGTCGCCTCGTTGGGGGGCAGGCCGTAAAAGGCCGGGCCGTTGAGCGAGGTGAAGGTTTCGAGCCGGTCGAGCGCGTTTTCCTGCTCGAACACATGGGCGAGCAGGGCCATGGTGTTGGTGGCGGTGAAACAGCCCGCGCAACCGCAGCCGCTCTCCTTGGCCGCATCGACATGCGGGGCGCTGTCGGTGCCCAGAAAGAAGCGCGCATCGCCCGAGGTGGCGGCGGCGCGCAGCGAGAGGCGGTGGGATTCGCGCTTGGCCACGGGCAGGCAGTAGTAATGCGGCCGGATGCCGCCCACGAGGATGTGGTTGCGGTTGAGGATCAGGTGATGGGTGGTGATGGTGGCGCCGAGGTCGCGCTCGGCAGCGCGGACGTAATCGACGCCGTTGGAGGTGGTGATGTGCTCCATCACCACGCGCAGGCCGGGCGTGGCGCGGCGGATCGGGTCGAGCACGCGGTCAATGAACACCGCCTCGCGGTCGAAGATGTCGATCTCCGGGTCGGTGACCTCGCCATGGACGCAGAGCGGGCAGCCGATCTCGGCCATTTTCTCCAGCACGGAGCGGACGCGGTCGAAATCCTGCACGCCGGAGGCCGAGTTGGTGGTGGCGCCGGCGGGGTAGAGCTTGACCGCGGTGACGAGGCCCGAGGCATGGGCGGCGGCGAGGTCGGCGGGGTCGGTTTCCTCGGTCAGGTAGAGCGTCATCAGCGGGGTGAAATCGGCGCCCGGGGGCAGCGCCGTGATGATGCGGTCGCGATAGGCCATGGCCTCGGCCCCGGTGACGACGGGGGGCACGAGGTTGGGCATGACGATCGCGCGGGCGAAGTGGCGCGCGGTTTCGGGCAGGACGGCGCGCAGCATCGCGCCGTCGCGCAGATGCAGGTGCCAGTCGTCGGGGCGGCGGATGGTGAGCGTGGTCATGCCAGCCGATTAGCGCAAAGCGTGAACGCTTTCCAGTGCTGTCAGAGCAGTTCTGTCAGGACCGGGCGGGCGGGATCGCGAAATTTCCGTCCCTGGCCTCGCGTTCGAGCTGCTTGAGGCGGCGGGCGAAGCGGGGGGCATCCTCGCGCCTTGCCAGCACGTTGCGGCAGAGCATGGTGGCGAGCCAGGGCCGGTCCTGCCGGTCGATGGCGGCCAGCAGGCTGCGCAGGTAGGGCGGGTGGTCGCGGCGGTCGCGCATCAGGCGGGCAAAGCTGTGCGTGTCGAGCGTGCCGTGCGCGACCCGGGCGAGCAGCGCGACGAGATGGTTCATCTCGATCATGTCGGACTGGATCGCCGAGCCCATGAAGCGCATCCGGAACTTGGTGACATTGGGCCGGGTGAAGAGCGCGGCATGCATCGCATCGAGCGTGACCTCGGGGTCGTAGAGCACGAAGACCTGCTCGGCGGCGTCGATCATGTCGGGGGCATAGCCGTAGCGGTCGGTGAAGGAGGTGCGGCGCATCTCGGTGAAGCGGTCGTCCCATTCGGTGACGCGCGGGTCGAGCGTGGCCTGTGGCTGGATCGCGAGGACGCGCGCGCCCGGCGCGGCCACCGAGAAGGCGGCGGCGGCGTAGCCGCAGGGGCCCGCGCCGTAGAAGACGATGGTGTCGAACTCGTCGAAGAACCCGTCGTCGATCAGGCGGTCGAAATAGCCGAACACGTTGCGGTCGCGAAACCATGTGTCGCCGTCGGAGATCAGCGAGAGGCTGGACCAGCCCTGGGTGCGGACGCAATCCCAACCCAGTGGCTGTGCGCTGTCGGAGAGGGCGCGGATGCCCTGGACAGTCTCGAAGCTGACCAGGAGGGTGGGACCGGCATCGACAAAGGCGGCGATGTGGCGTTTGCCGAGGGGGCGAAAATGGCCATGCTCTTCGGCCACGTCGGCCAGGCGCGTGAGCCATTCGGCCTTGCCGAGATCGGCCATGGGCGGGGTGTCGAATGTCTGCGACCTGTCCTGCATCGTGACTGCCTTTGCCTCGCCGGGGCGCGGTGTGCGCGCATTCCGGTCTTTTTGTTGGGCAAAGGGATAGGTGCGGATTCAGGCGGAAATGAGAAATAACCGTGGGAGTTTCGGACGGTTTCAGGGCGGTTCAGCGGCGCGGGTCGTTGGCCGGACCGGGCGCGTGGGCGCGGCGGGCGTGGTGCAGAAGCAGGCGCGCCGCGTCGGGGAGCACCGGGCGCGAGGGCGGGGTTTGCAGCAGCCGGCCAAAGAGGGCGCGGAAGGGTTCGTCCTGCATCAGCGCGTCAAACCGCGCCTTGCGCCATGCCACCGCTGCGTCGTGCAGCGCGCCGAGTCGCGGGTCGGATTTGAGCGCGCGCAGGGCGGCATCGCGCCGGGGCGCCAGCGCGGCGATGCTGGTGTCGGTTTCGGTGTTGTAATTGCGCTCGACCCAGTAGTCGAGATCGAGCATGTCGGCCCCGTGAACGGCCCGGCCGCGGTCGGCCTTGAGAACGAAATTCTCCATCGAACCAAGGGGATAGTGGTTGAGCTGGGCAAGCCCGTAATTGGGGCGGCCAAAGGGCGAGAATATCTGGCGGCTGCGAAACTGGGGCGGGAGTTCGCGCCCCTCGCCGTCGAACCAGCGCGCGCTGTGCAGGTGGTCGGGATCGGGGTTTCGCGGGCGGTGGATGCCGAGTTTGCGGTATGTTCCGTCATTGCGAAACAGCGTCTTGAACATCGACGCGCGCCATGGCCAGTAGATCACTGCCGGGGCGGCGCCGGTGAATTGTTCGGTCACCGGGCGGTCCTCGTAGCGGATGATATCGGACGAGCCGAAGAGCCGCCAGGTGAGGGTGATGGCGCTGGCCTCGGGCAGGGCGGCGAGCAGGGCGGGCAGGGTATGATCGCCGACATGGATGTTGATGAATTCATCCGCGTCGAGCGTGATGATCCAGTCGGCGGCGGCCACCTCGGGGCGGTTGTCGGCCCGTTTCATCGCCGTGAACTGAATCCCGCCCTTGTCATGCGGGCCGTCATTGCGGACATGGGTGAGGCGCCCCATTTCGGCCAGCCGGTCGAGCATCAGATCGGTGCCGTCATCGCAATCGTTGGAAAAGACGAGGAAATCGGTGATGCCGACCGCGCGGTGATGGGCGAGCCATTCCAGCAGGTAGGCGGCTTCGTTGCGGACGGTGAGAACGGCGAGGATCTTCATGGGTTCGCGACCGACCACGAGCGGCGAAACACGATGACCTTGCGCTGCGACCAGCGCGGGAAATAGGTCAGCCCGGCGCGGTGCATGGCGTCGAACACGGCGCGCACGCCCTCGGGGCCGATCCATTGCGGGTGCAGTTCGATCACCGCGGCGCGCAGCCCGTCATAATCGAGCGCGGGCAGGATGTCGGCCTCGGCGCCTTCGATGTCGCAGACAAGGACGCTGGGCCGGATCTCGGCGAAGGTGGTGTTGATGTCGCGCACGGCGACATTCTCGACCGAGGAGATTGCGGCCTCGTCGGTGGCGGTCCTGTCGAGCGAGGAGGCCAGCAGGTTCTTGCGCACGTAGAAATCGACCGGGTCGGAGGCCTTGGGGGCCAGAAGCGCGTTGTGAACGGTGGCGTTGGTGATGCCGTTTTCGGCATGGACGCGGTGGATATAGTCGATCAGGTGGGGGTTGGCCTCGAAGCTGTGGACCGCCGTGACCGGTTGTTTCACGGCGATGAGCGTTGACATGTAGCCGATGCCCGCCCCGAGTTCGAGCACTGTATCGCCGGCGCGCGCGACCTTCAGCACGGCTTCGGATTCGAGTTTCTCGTAAGCGTTCTTGCGCAGTGACTGGCGGATGCGCGGGATCAGGATGGCGGGGTCGTTGGGAAAGCGCAGCCCGCGCGAGCGGACCAGGTCTTTCGGGGTATCCGACGTGTCGGACGGGG
Organism: Paracoccaceae bacterium; assembly: GCA_011389685.1. Lineage (GTDB taxonomy): Bacteria > Pseudomonadota > Alphaproteobacteria > Rhodobacterales > Rhodobacteraceae > Aquicoccus. Next base: position 37,136 of record JAABTV010000033.1, on the reverse strand, counting down.
TGTCGTGCGAGGCGTCCATGTCAACTCTCCATGTCGAGGGCGAGCGCGTAGGCGACACGTTCGGTCTCGGTCAGTTTCAGCTTGAGCGCCTGTTCGTACAGGTCCTGGAATTCGGGGATCGCGTGCAGTTCCTCGGCCTTGGCGCGGTGCCATGCGAGGCCGTTCCGGTGCCATGTGCGCAGGGTGTCATCGCGCATCAGCCGGTCATATTCGGCGCGCAGGCGGGGGATGTTGCGCTTGATCGTGATGTCGCGGAAATCGGACCAGTCCATGCGGATCCAGTAATTGATCCCGATCGAGCGATCGACATGCAGCGCGCGCCCGCGCTGGCGTTTGATGAGGAAACTTTCGGCCGAGCGCAGCGCGTAGTGGTTGAGTTGCAACAGGTCGTAGCCAATGGATTTCTTGGAGCTGCGCCAGCCGTTCTCGGCCGCCTCACCGGTCATGTCGCGGCCCGATCCGTTGACCCATCTGACCCGTGTCCTGAAGCTCTCGTCGAGCTTGTTGGGGCGGTGGCAGGAGATTTTCTCGTAGGCGCCGATATTGCGGAACATGGTCTTGAAGCCCCAGACGGTGTGCGGCTTGGGGCAGAATTTGGGGGCGCAGCTGTCGAACTGGTCGATCACGAAATCGTCGCTGAGCCGGGTCACGCCGTTATGGCCGAAAAGGCGCCATGTCATCGCGACATTGGTGGCGTCGGGCACGCGTTCGAAGAAATCGGCCAGCGTGCCGTTGCCGCAGCGCACGTTGATGAATTCGTCCACGTCGATATGGATGATCCATTCGGCGTTGCGGATCACGTCCTCCTTGAGGGCCTGGTTGAGCGCGTATTGCTGGGGCGAGTTGCCTTTCCAGTTGTCGTTGTTGCGGTGCTGAAGCACGCCCATTTCTTGCAGCCGGTCGAGGATTTCTGTGGTCCCGTCGGTGCAGTCATTGGTGTAGATCAGGAAATTGTCGACGCCCATGGCGCGGTGATAGGCGACCCATTCGACAATGTAAGGCGCCTCGTTCTTCATGCAGCCGACGATCACGTTGCCGGAGTTGCCCGGCGGCAGGTCGCGCGGGGGCACGGGGGCATAGGCGGCGGCCAGCTCTTCCTCGTTCACCGCGCCGAGCCGGTTGTGGGGCGCGAATGAGGAGTGTTGCAGCTTGGCGAAATTCTTTTTGGCGAGCGGCGGCAGGATGATCTGCGCGGCAGGGCTGAGGCCCGCGTCGGGTGTCGCGGTGTCGTTGTCGGGTTGCGGCGTGGGCCCGTCGGGTTCGGTGCCGTTTTCCAGCCGGGCCAGCGCGTCGAGCTTGGCCTTGCGCTCCTCGCGCGTGGCCTTGTCGATGCGCCACATGAAGCCCAGCAGGTATTGCGAGGCGCGATAGCCGTTGCCGGGGTCGGCCTCCTGCCAGGGGGGCAGTTCGGGGTCACGTTCGAGGCACGCCCGGGTTAGCGCCGGGTGGGCCTTGAGCAGGGCCTTGTTGGCGGGTTCGAAGGCGCGCGAGACCTCGGCGAGGCTGCCCGGTGCGATCGGCTCGCCCGCGATCTCGATCTCGGCGATGAATTTGCGCCAGAGCATGCGCGGCAGCACCTTCTGGCGGCTGGAGAGCACCTTGAGCAGCAAGGTGTTGAGTTGCCGGGCCCTTGCGACCCATGAAGCCGAAGGTTCCTGCAGGATGGTGTCGGGCGTGGCCTTGCCGATTGTGGGGGCGATGCCGAAACCGGCGCGGATTTCCTCGGTCGCATCAGACCCGTAGAACAGCGCCGGATCATAGGGGCGCAGCGTGACCGATCCGGGGCCGAACACCCCTTCCCAATGGCGCAGCAGGCGCGGATAATCGAGCCAGAACGGCGGCGCCTGCGTTTCAAGGAACTGTCCCGCCTGTGGGTCGATGGCATGGGCGTCAAGCAGCGCGTCGTCCCACCAGTCCGCGGTTCCGGCCATTTCAAGCTCGAGTTCGAGCGAGGCGGCGCGCCCTTCGAACACCTGCTCGGCGTAGCGCCGCGCCAGAAGCCGCCCCTGTTCGTCGATATGAGCGACGATGCGGATATCGCCCGAGAGCGGTGTCAGCAGGGCGCGCAGCCGTTCAAGCTCGGACCGGCTGGCGAGCGAACTGCCCAGCTGGCTGGCCGAGAGGATCATCAACTCGGGGCGGTGGGTTTCGACCTCGCGGGCGAGACCGGCGGCAACCTCGGTATGAAGAGCCGCCTGGGCCTCGGGGAGGATATAGCCACGATTGAAGCGCAACGGGTCGATATGGGCCGGGTCGGTCACGGCCATGTAGAGCCGGGTGTGGTTCTTGCCCCCGGGCGAACGCGGATAAAGCACGCCCCTGGACAGCAATTGCGCGCGCTTCTGGTCGAGCACCTGTTGCAGGCGCAGCGCGCCCACCTGTTCAAGACCGATATGCACCACGATCCGCATTACGCCACCTCGCCTTGCGTGTCACCGCCCTTGCCGGCGGTGTCGGGATCGGCATTGAGCCGCCCCCACCACGGCAGATCGCGGCCCAGAAAGGCACCGATCCGGTTCGGCGCCTCGGGATCGGCGACATCGTATTCGAGGAACGCCGCGTCGCCGTCGAATACCCGACGCAGAAAAGAGTGATGCGCGGCGATCCACCTGGCGCGTTCATGCGTGGTCTGGCCATAGCCGCGCGGCAGGCCCGGCACGGCCAGGCGGGGCAGTCGGTCGGTGCCCATGTCGGACCAGCGCAGCATGCTCATCGCCTGATCCATCGGGTCGCGGGACGAGGCGAGAAAGCGAACCTCGGGGTGATGCTGGCGGATCGCGTCGATCACGCCCCAATCAGTCTGGGGCCAGATCGACTGGCCCCGGCGCATCAGGCTGATCTCGGTGAAGGCATCGAATTCATCGAGCGTTTCGAGCGGGTCGCCGGTGGTGAAATAGCCGTGATACATCTGCCCCGCGACAAAGCGTCCGCGCAGCCTGGGCCGCTCGGAATCGCGCCGCCGGATGCGGTAGTCGGCCACCCTGAACCCGGCCTTGCGCAGCGCATGGGCAAGCGTCGTGGTGCCCGATTTGGGCAGGCCGAGATTGACGACGATCATCGCGCTCATGAGGCCAGCCCCAGCTCGATCAGCATCGCCTCTTCCGCGGGGGGCAGTTTCGAGGCGCAGCGCAACTGTGCGCGCATCGTGCGATAGTCCTCGCGCGCCAGAAGCTCGTCCCGCCTGGCGATGTGACGGGTGACGCATTCGTCATGCAGGGCGGCAATTTCGGGATCGCTTTTCATCTCGGCCAGGGCATCGTGCAATGCCGGCAGGTAGCGGTGGATCGAGAGATCAGCAAAGGCCGCGTCATTGCGTTCGCGCCAATAGGTGTCGTCGAAGGCGCGGTTCTCGCGGTTGACGTCGCCGCGGTCGTTCTTGACCAGATAACTGTCGAGCGAGCGCAGCGCATAGTGGTTGAGCGTGGCGAAATCGCGCGCGCCCTTGGCCGGAAACTTGCGGATGCGGCGCGGATTGGCGGCCACCAGAAACCGGTGCGGCACCGCGCGGCCCGAACCGTCGGTCCATGCCGGGCGCTTCTTCCTTGGCAGCTTGTCACGAAAGAACGGTCGATGCGCGCCGTAATACTGCACCGGAAAATCGTGGCGTACCAGCGTCTTGACCTCGATCGCCGTCTCACCGCACCACAGGTCGGGATTGTGCGAGCGAGTGAATTGTTCGATCACGGGCCGGTCTTCGAAACTGTCGATGTCGCAATTTGCGAAGAACTGGAAGGTGAGGGATATCGCCTGCGGATCGCCGCAGGCGTCGATCAGCGCGGGGATGGTGTGATCGCCCACATGGATGTTGAGGAATTCATCGACATCGGCGATCCAGACCCAGTCCGCTTCCGTCACGATCTCGCGTTTCTTGGCGTCCTTGAGGGCCTCCATCTGGTAGTTGCGCCCCTCGGCCGGGTTGGGCAGGTGCTGCACTATCCCGCGGACCTGCAACGCATCGAGCATCCGGTCGGTGCCGTCCGTGCAGTCATTGGAGTAAAACAGATGATCGGTGACCCCGATCAGGCGGTTGAACGCGATCCATTCGAGCAGGAACGGGCCCTCGTTCTTGACGCAGGTCACGGCCGTTACGCGCATCGCCGCACCCCCGCCGTCGTGCCGGAACATTCGCTCATGTCTCTGCCCGTCTCTGCCTGCCTTGGTGCCGTGGCCATTCGCGGCCATTCTCACAACTTTTTATTGTCACGAACCATGGCATCTGGAGTGAAAAACGTCAATCTTTCATGAAAATCGCCCCCGTGTCGGGGCGTTTCCGCGACAGAGCGTGACTTGACCTTGTGGCATGGGCCATGCAGTCGTTATCGCAGGGAGGGCCGTCATGCGCGAAATCACATCCATCGACGATGTCCAGGCGATGCTGGCCGGGCAGGATTACGTCTGCGGGCGGGCGCTGGGCACGGTGGTCTTCCTGGCCTTGCGGCTGGGCCGGCCGCTGTTTCTCGAAGGCGAGGCCGGGGTCGGCAAGACCGAGATCGCCAAGGCGCTGGCGGCCGGGCTGGGGCGGCGGCTGATCCGGCTGCAATGCTACGAGGGGCTCGACGCCGCCTCGGCGGTCTATGAGTGGAATTTCGCCGAACAGATGATCGCCATCCGCGCCGCCGAAGCGGCGGGGGGTGCGGATGCGGACATGCTCAAGACCGAGCTTTTTACCGAGGACTACCTGATCGAGCGCCCGCTCCTGCAGGCGATGCGCCCGCAGCCGGGCGGCGCGCCGGTCCTGCTCATCGACGAGTTGGACCGCACCGACGAGCCGTTCGAGGCGTTCCTGCTGGAGGCGCTCAGCGATTTCCAGGTGACGATCCCGGAACTGGGCACGATCACGGCGCCGGAGCCGCCGATCGTCATCCTGACCTCGAACCGCACCCGCGAGGTGCATGACGCCTTGAAGCGCCGTTGCCTCTATCACTGGGTCGATTACCCCGATTTCGAGCGCGAGATCGAGATCCTGCACGCCCGCGCGCCCGAGGCGGCCGAGCACCTGTCGCAGCAGGTGGTGGCCTTCGTCCAGAAACTGCGCACCGAGGATCTGTTCAAGAAGCCGGGGGTGGCGGAAACCATCGACTGGGCCAAATGCCTTCTGGCGCTCGACGTGCTCGACCTCAGTCCCGAGGTCATCGCCGACACGCTGGGTGCGATCCTGAAATACCAGGACGACATCCAGAAACTCCAGGGGTCCGAGGCCAAGCGCATCCTGGACGAAGTGAAATCATCGCTCGAACCGGCCTGATGCTTCATCTTGCCCGAAATACTCCGGGGGGGCGGCAAAACGTGGCACGTTTTGCGCCTTGGGGGCAGCGCCCCCATGGTTCGGAATGAGCGAATTCCCTGCGCTCGATCTTCCCGAGCACCCGAGACTGGCCCACAACATCACCCATTTCGCTCGGGCGCTGCGCAAGGCGGGACTGCCGATCGGGCCGGGGCGGGTGATCGACGCGATCCGCGCGGTCGAGGCGGCGGGGTTCACCGAAAAGGCGGATTTCTACTGGGTCCTGCATGCCTGTTTCGTGAACCGGCCCGAGCATCGCCGCGTCTTTGCCCAGCTTTTCCGCCTCTACTGGCGCGATCCGCGCTACATGGAGCACATGATGTCGATGATGCTGCCCGCCATCCGTGGCGTGCAGGAGGAGCGCCGCGCCGAGGCGGCCGAAAAACGCGCGGCCGAGGCGCTGCTCGACGGGGTCGAGCGGGATCTGCCCAAGATCGAGGAGAGCGGCGAGGAGGTTCAGATCGAGATCGACGCCTCGCGCACCATGTCGCGCGAGGAGCGCCTCAGGACGCTCGATTTCGAACAGATGAGCACCGCCGAGATCGCCGAGGCCAAGCGCATGCTGGCGCGGCTGCGCCTGCCGGTCAAGCCGATCCCGACGCGCCGGGGCATGGCCGCGATCCATGGCCGCGAGATCGACGGGCGGCGCACCCTGCGCGCGGCGATGCGGCAGGGGGGCGAATTGCGCAAGCTGCAGATGAAGGCACCGCGCCCGCGCTGGCCCAACCTCGTCGTGCTGTGCGACATCTCCGGCTCGATGAGCCAATACAGCCGCATGGTGCTGCATTTCCTGCACGCTGTGGCCAATCACAAGGGGGCGGGATGGTCGAAGGTGCATGCCTTCACCTTCGGGACACGGCTGACCAACATCACCCGGCATCTTGCCACCCGCGACGTCGATCAGGCGCTCAAGGCCGCCGGGGCGCAGGCGCAGGACTGGGAAGGCGGCACGCGGATCGGGCAGAGCCTGCATGCCTTCAACCGCGACTGGTCGCGCCGGGTGACCGGACAGGGGGCGGTGGTTCTGCTCATCTCCGACGGGCTCGACCGGGACGACGCCACGCTCTTGGAAAAGGAGATCGAGCGGCTGCATCTCTCGGCGCGTCGCCTGATCTGGCTCAACCCGCTGCTGCGCTGGGACGGGTTCGCCCCCAAGGCGGCGGGCATCCGCGCGATGCTGCCGCATGTCGACAGTTTCCGCGCGGGTCATTCGGTTGCGACGCTGGAAGAGTTGGCCGCCGCCCTCTCGCGCCCCGACGACATCGGCGAGAAGGCGCGGCTGATGGCGATGCTCGTGCCGTGACCGTGGGCCGAACCGGCCGTTCATGATGGCCCGACCGCGACAATCCTGCGCGGTTTCACGGGTTTACAAATATTCTCCAGAATATATATCATGTTTTCAGAATGTGAAATGAGGGGACTCACCAATGACACTCAACTGGAAAACGGGGGGCCTTCTTCTGGGCGTCGTGTTCTTTCTGGCGGTGCTTCTGGTGAAACCGATCGGGGTGTCGACGCAGTTCGTCATCCTGGACGGGATCATCGGCAACGCGGTCAATTCCGAGCTTGTGACGCAAACCGAGGAGAGCTGGACCTCGACCAACGCCTATCTGGCCAAGTCGGGCGGGAAATATGCCAAATCGGTGGCCAACCCGCTCAATTACAGCTTTGTTTTCGTCATCGCGATGATGCTCGGGGCGTTCCTGTCGGCGATGGCGCGGGGCGGCGTGCCGCAGGATGAGCGCAGGCTGCCCGCGATCTGGTATGCCAATTATGGCGACACACCGTGGAAGCGTTATGCCGTGGCCTTTCTCGGCGGGTTCATCGTGCTTTACGGCGCGCGCCTTGCAGGGGGGTGCACCTCGGGGCACATGATGTCGGGCATGATGCAGACCTCGCTGTCGGGCTATATCTTCGCGCTGGGCGCCTTCGCCACGGCGATTCCCGTATCCATGATGCTCTATCGCAAGGAGGGCTGAGACATGAGTTCGATCATACTTGCACTGGTGATCGGTGCGGCATTCGGGGCGGTGCTCGACCGGATCGGGGCGACCAACCCGAACTGGATCGGCAAGATGCTGACCCTCACCAACCTGCACCTGATGAAGACCATCCTTCTGGCGATCGGCACCGGGTCGGTCCTGATGTTCGCCGGTCAGATGCTGGGCCTTGTCGAGGTCGGGCACATGAGCGTCAAGGCGGCCTATATCGGCGTGTTCATCGGCGGCCTTCTGCTTGGCGCGGGCTGGGCGCTGGCGGGGTATTGCCCGGGCACCGGCGTCTGCGCGGCGGCCAGCGGGCGCAAGGACGCGTGGTTCTTCATCGCGGGCGGCCTGCTGGGGGCTGCGGCCTATATGGTGACCTATCCGGCATGGCTGGCCTCGGGCATGCTGGACAACATCCTTGGCGGCAAGGTTACGCTCGGCACGGTGCCGGGGTCGAAATTCGACGGGTTGAGCGCCATTCAGGGCGATCTGCTGGGGATCGTGCTGGGGGCGGGCTTCATCGTGATCGCCTTTGTGCTGCCCGAGCGGATCGTGGGTCGGGGCGAGGCGGTGGCACCGGCCGAGTAAGACCTGGCCGAGTTAAACCTGACCGATCATGAAATCGCGAACGGCTGCCCCTTGCGGGTGGCCGTTTTCTTTTGTTTGGTGAAAGGGCTGGATGGGAGACGCCATGGACCGCTTCGACAACATTCCCGAAACCGCGCTCGACTGGCTGCGGGCGGGGCGCAAGGTGGCGCTGGCCACCGTGGTCGAGACCTGGGGCAGCGCGCCGCGCCGGGTGGGTGCGCAGCTGGTGATTTCCGACGAGGGTGCGATCGAGGGTTCGGTCTCGGGAGGGTGTGTCGAAGGCGCGGTGGTAGCCGAGGCGCTGGAGGCGCTGGAGGAGGGCGCGCCCCGGATGCTGGAATATGGCGTGAGCGATGGCGACGCCTTTGCCGTGGGTTTGGCCTGTGGTGGCACGATCCGGGTGACGGTCGAGCCGGTCGGGCCGGTCCTGCCGGTGGCGGTGCTGGAAGAGCTGGTGGCGGCGCGGGCGGCGCGCGAGCGGGTCGCGGTGATCTCGCCCACCGGGGACGGGGCGCGGCGGCTGGTGCGCGAAGGGTTCGAGCAGCGATTTCGCATGGACCGCTCGGGCTTTGAAGAGGATGGCAGTTTCGTGACCATCCACAACCCGCCGCTGAGGATGATCGTGGTGGGCGCGGTGCATATCGCGCAGGCGCTGGTGCCGATGGCGCGACTGGCGGGGTTCGATCCGCTGTTGATCGACCCGCGCCCGGCTTTCGGGTCGTCCGAGCGGTTTCCGGGCGAGACCATTCTGGACGACTGGCCCGATGAGGCCGTGGCGGCGTTGGGGCTCGATGCGCGCACGGCGCTGGTTCTGCTCACCCATGACCCCAAGCTTGACGATCCGGCGCTGGTGGCGGGGCTGCGCTCGGCGGTGTTCTATATCGGCGCGCTGGGATCGACCCGGACCCATGCCAAGCGGGTGGCGCGGCTGGAGGAGGACGGGTTTTCCGGCGAGGAGATCGCGCGGATTCACGCGCCGGTGGGTCTTGATATCGGGGCGGCGGGGCCGGCGGAGATCGCGGTGTCGATCCTGGCCGAATGCCTGATGGTGTTGAGGAAGGGATGAGGTTCGGCCCGGTTCCCATAAAGGATGCCGAAGGGGCGATACTGGCGCATTCGGTCGCCGTCGGAAAGAAGCGGTTGCGCAAGGGGCTGGTTCTGGAGGCGGAGCATATCGCGGCGCTGGAGGCGGCGGGAATCGCGCAGGTGACGGTGGCGCGGCTCGGGGCGGGTGATCTGCACGAGGACGAGGCGGCAAGCCGGATTGCCGGGGCGTTGATCGAGGGCATGGGTGCGGGGCTGAGCCTCAGCCGGGCCTTTACGGGCCGGGTCAACGTGATTGCCGATGGCCCCGGCGTGGTGCTGATGGATGCGGCGCGGCTGCTTGAGGCCAACCGGGTCAACCCGATGATCACGGTGGCCACCGTGCCGCCCTTTCAGCAGATGGCGGGCGGCGGCATGGTGGCGACGGTCAAGATCATCTCTTACGGGGTGTCGGGCGAGGATGTGGCGGTTGCGGCGGAGCATGCGCGCGGGGCGCTGCGGCTGGTCCGGCCGGTGATAGACAGCGCCAGCCTGATCGTCACCGAGATCGCGGGCGGTGCGGGTGAGAAGGGGCGCGAGGCGATTGCCGGGCGGCTCGAGGCGCTGGGCGTGGAGCTGGCCGAGGTGGTGCATGTGCCGCATGAGAGCGGGGCGCTGGCGCGGGCGCTGGGTGAGGCGCGCGGGGACATGACCCTGATCCTGACCGGATCGGCGACATCGGACCCGGAGGATACCGGCCCCGAGGCGCTGCGCGAGGCCGGGGGGCGGGTCGATCGCTTTGGCATGCCGGTCGATCCGGGGAACCTCCTGTTCATCGGTGCGCTGGACGCGCGCCCGGTGATCGGGCTGCCGGGTTGCGCGCGCTCGCCCGCGCTCAACGGGGCCGACTGGGTGCTGAGCCGGGTGATCTGTGGCCTTGAGGTGAGCGATGCCGACATCGCCGCGATGGGCGTGGGCGGTCTGCTCAAGGAAATTCCGACGCGCCCGATGCCGCGGCGCGGCAAGAGGCGTGCGGGCAAGGCGCCGGAAACAGCCACGAAAACGTGAGGCGGGGAAAAGCGTCGGGCTGGAAAATTCCGGGTTCTCAACCGGGGTGACCCGTGTTTAACTTGCATCAGAAAAACACAAGATCAAATCTGGGAGGAGCCTATGCCACAGGTCAGCATGACCGTGAACGGCAAACCTGCGTCCGGCAATGTCGAAGGGCGCACGCTGCTGAGTTCATTTCTTCGCGACACGATGGGCCTTACCGGCACGCATGTCGGCTGTGATACCAGCCAATGCGGTGCCTGCGTTGTGCATGTCGATGGGGACGCCGTCAAGGCCTGCACCATGTTCGCGCTCGAGGCCGAGGGGGCCGAGGTGGCCACCATCGAGGGCCAGGCCGCACCGGATGGGACGCTGAATGCCATTCAGGCCGCTTTTCAGGAGCATCACGGGCTGCAATGCGGATTCTGCACGCCGGGCATGGTGATGAGTGCCGCGGCGCTTCTGAAAGACAACCCAAAGCCGAGCGAGGCCGAGATCCGCGATTACCTGGAGGGCAATCTCTGCCGCTGCACCGGGTATCACAACATCGTCAAGGCGATCATGGCCGCATCCGGCCAGAACGTGGGCGCGATTGCCGCCGAATGAGGCGCAGGGCGGGTTTGACCCCGCCACAAATGGGAGGAATTTGGAATGCCAAAGGATCATGACGGCATTGGTGCCGGCAGCAAACGGCGCGAGGACGTGCGGTTTCTGACCGGCGCGGGCAATTATACCGACGATATCAACGTGCGTGGACAGGCCTATGTGCATTTCCTGCGTTCTGACGTGGCACATGGGAAGTTGAGCAAGGTCGATACCGGCGCCGCCGAGGGCATGCCGGGTGTCATCCGCGTCTTTACCGGTGCGGATTTCGAGGGCGTGGGCGGTCTGCCCTGCGGCTGGTGCGTGACCGACCGGCACGGCCAGCCGATGCAGGAGCCGGCGCACCCGGTTCTGGCGCAGGGCAAGGTCCGCCATGTCGGCGACCCGATTGCCGCGGTGGTGGCCGAGACGGCCGAGCAGGCGCGCGATGCGGCCGAGGCGATCGAGGTGGATATCGAAGACCTTCCGGCGGTGATCGACATGAAGGCCGCGGTTCAGGATGGCGCCACCAAGGTGCATGATGATCTGAGCTCGAACCTTTGCTATGACTGGGGGTTCGTCGAGGAGAACCGCGAGGCGGTGGACAAGGCGATCAACGAGGCGGCGCATGTCACCACGCTCGAACTGAAGAATCAGAGGCTGGTTGCCAACCCGATGGAGCCGCGCGTGGCGGTCGGTGATTTCAACCGGAGCACCGGCGAGCACACGCTTTATACCACCAGCCAGAACCCGCATGTGATCCGCCTGTTGATGGGCGCTTTCGTGTTGGGCATCCCCGAGCACAAGCTGCGCGTCGTGGCGCCCGATGTGGGCGGGGGGTTCGGGTCGAAGATCTTTCACTATGCCGAAGAGGCGTTCTGCACCTTCGCCGCCAAGGCGGTGAACCGGCCGGTGAAATGGACGTCAAGCCGGTCGGAGGCCTTCATCAGCGACGCGCACGGGCGCGATCACGTGACCAGGATCGAACTGGCACTGGACAAGGACAACAATTTCACCGCGATCCGAACCGAGACCTATGCCAATATGGGCGCTTATCTCAGCACCTTTGCGCCTTCGGTGCCGACATGGCTGCACGGGACGCTGATGGCGGGCAATTACAAGACGCCGCTGATCTACGTGAACGTCAAGGCGGTCTTTACCAACACGGTGCCGGTGGATGCCTATCGCGGTGCCGGGCGGCCCGAGGCGACCTACCAGCTCGAACGGGTGATCGACAAGGCGGCGCGGGAGCTGGGCCTGGACCCGATCGCGCTGCGCCGGCAGAATTTCGTGACCGAGTTCCCCTATGCCACGCCGGTGGCGGTGGAATATGACACCGGCGACTATCACGGCACGATGGACGTGCTGGAAAAGATGGCCGACCTGTCGGGGTTCGAAGCGCGGCGCAAGGAAAGCGAGGCGCGCGGCAAGCTGCGCGGGCTGGGCCTGAACTGTTATATCGAGGCCTGCGGCATCGCGCCTTCGCAACTGGTCGGTCAGCTGGGTGCGCGGGCGGGTTTGTATGAATCCGCCACCGTGCGGGTCAATGCCACCGGCGGGATCGTGGTCATGACCGGTTCGCACAGTCACGGGCAGGGGCACGAGACGACCTTTCCGCAGGTGATCGCCGACATGATCGGGATCGATGCGGACATGATCGAGATCGAGCATGGCGACACGGCCAATGCGCCGATGGGCATGGGCACCTATGGCTCGCGCTCGATCGCCGTGGGGGGAAGTGCCATGGTGCGCGCCGCCGAGAAGGTGATCAACAAGGCCAAGAAGATCGCCGCCCACCTGATGGAGGCCAGCGAGGCCGATATCGAGTTGAAGGACGGGCAGTTCAGCGTGGCGGGCACCGACAAGTCGGTGGCCTGGGGCGATGTGACCCTGGCGGCCTATGTGCCGCATAACTATCCGCTCGACGAGATCGAACCGGGGCTGGAGGAGACGGCGTTCTATGACCCGGCCAACTTTACCTATCCGGCCGGGGCCTATGCCTGTGAGGTCGAGGTCGACCCGGAAACCGGCAAGGTCACCATCGAACGCTTTGCGGCGGCCGACGATTTCGGCAATATCATCAACCCGATGATCGTCGACGGGCAGGTGCATGGCGGGATCGGCCAGGGCATCGGCCAGGCGCTTCTGGAACAGTGCGTCTATGACGAGAACGGCCAGCTTCTGACCGGTTCGTACATGGACTACGCCATGCCGCGCGCCGACGACGTGCCGTTCTATGACGTTGACCATTCCTGCCAGACGCCCTGTACCCACAATCCCTTGGGCGTGAAGGGCTGTGGCGAGGCCGGTGCCATCGGCTCGCCGCCTTCGGTGGTGAACGCGGTGATCGACGCATTGCATTCGGGCGGTCACAAGGTGGACCACATCGACATGCCGGTGAGCCCGGCCCGTGTCTGGGCGGCGATGCAGGGATGAACGAAGCCGGAGAGTCCGGGGGGCCAGCCCCCCGGGCCCCCCGAGGTATTTTCAGTCAGATGAAGCAGGGGACCCGGGACGGGTCCGGGCTTTGGGAGGAAACAGGATGTATGAATTCGAGTTCGAGCGGCCCACGACGCTGGCCGATGCGATCAAGGCCATGGGCGCGGAAGACGCGCAGGCGCTGGGCGGCGGGCAGACCCTGATCCCGACGCTGAAACAGCGCCTTGCAATGCCCGCGAAACTGGTCAGCCTGGGCGCCATCGACGAGATCAAGGGCGTCTGCAAGGCCGATGACGGGGCGCTCTGCCTCGGCGGGGGCACCACCCATGCGGTGGTGACGCGCGAGGCGGCGGTGGATTATCCGGCGCTGGCGGCCCTGGCGGGCAATATCGGCGATCCGGCGGTGCGCAATCGGGGCACCCTGGGGGGCAGCATCGCCAACAACGACCCGGCGGCCTGCTATCCGGCGGCGGTGCTGGGGTCGGGGGCGACGGTGGTCACCAACACGCGCGAGATCGCGGCGGATGAGTATTTCACGGGGATGTTCGAGACCGCGCTCGGCGAGGGCGAGATCATCACCGAGGTGCGCTTTCCCGTCCCTGAAAAAGCGGCCTATCAGAAGTTCGAACAACCCGCGTCGCGTTTTGCGCTGGTCGGGGTGTTCGTCGCGAAATACGTCGATGGCGTGCGCGTTGCCGTGACCGGGGCGAGTGAAGGCGGGGTGTTCCGCTGGAGCGAGGCCGAGGCGGCATTGTCGGGCGATTTCTCGGCCGGGGCGCTCGACGGCATGGCGCCACCGGCAGAGGGGATGATGTCGGACCTGCATGGCAGCGCCGCGTATCGCGCACATCTGGTCGGTGTGATGACCCGTCGGGCGGTGGTGGCGGCAGGTTAAGCCTTTGAAAAAATTAAGGAAACGCGGGCCTACGGGGTGCGCGTTTCTGGCTGGGGCTTGCGCGCGATGAAGTCGATCAGCGCCGACAGGCCGGAATGGCCGCGCCCTTCCTGCACCTCGCGTTCATATTCGCGGCAGGTCAGGATCTCCCAGCTCGGAAAGCTCTCGCGCAGGGTCTTGCAGGTATACATGTTGCGCGCGTCGGGCGGGCCGCCGGTGCCGTGGGCGATCTGTTCGGGGGTGTAGCCGTGCAGCATGATGAGCCCGCCGGATTTCGTCGCGCCCTGCATCTTGCGAAAGAGATGGTTGCGCTCGACCGGGCCGACGAACTGGATGAAAATGCCAAGGACGATATCGTAAAGCCCTTCGAAATCTTGTGCAATAACATCATGTTGGCGGAAATCGACCGTGACGCCACGCGCATCGGCGAGGGCGCGGGCCTTGGCGATGGCCGAGGGGGCGAATTCGAGGGCGGTCACGTGCAGACCGCGCCCTGCGAGGTGGACCGAATTGCGCCCTTCGCCGTCGGCGATCGCGAGCACCGAGAGGCCGGGGCGAAAAAAATCCGCCTGATCGAGAAGAAATTTTGCGGGCTCTTTTCCAAAGACGTAGTCCGGCGTCGAGAAACGTTCTTCCCACATGTTTGCGTCCACCCCTTGCGATCATGAAAACGCCCCGCGCGGCACGCGAGACAGCGGGCCCGGTGCAGGCTTGATCAGGCGCAATGCAGGGCGGGCGTGAATATGTCACAATGCATGGATATAGGTATGACAGGAGGATGCAACATGGCCAAGGCAAACAAGACGACCACGAAGGAACCCGGCGACCAGGTCACCGAATTGATGGCGGAATGGCAGCGTATGGGGCTCGGTGCTCTCAATGCCATGGGGGCCGGCTGGGCGGAAGCGATGGCCGACATGGGCAGCGACTGGCTGCATTTCGTGTCGGATCGCGTTCAGCAAGATGTCGAGTTCCAGCACCGGTTGCTGCACGCGAAATCGACGCATGAGGTTCGCGACGCCCAGTCGGAGTTCTTTCAAAGAGCCGTGGAAGACTATGCGGCGCAGACCGGGAAGGTGGTGACGACGGCGGAAAAGCTGTTCAAGCCCTCGTGACAACAAAACCCTCGCCCAGACAGGCGAGGGGTCTGAGGCCGAAAAAGCAATGTCAGCCGGTCATTTCTGGGGCAGGGGGGCGATCATCATGATCATCTGGCGTCCTTCCATTTTCGGCATGTTCTCGACCTTGCCGATCTCCTGGACGTCTTCGGCCACCCGTTCGAGAAGGCCGCGGCCGAGATTCTGGTGCGCCATCTCGCGACCGCGGAACCGCAGCGTGATCTTGACCTTGTCACCGGCCTCGAGAAATTTCACCACGTTGCGCATCTTGACTTCGTAGTCATGCGTGTCGGTGTTGGGCCGGAACTTGACCTCTTTGATTTCAATGGTCTTTTGCTTCTTCCGGGCCTCGGATTCGCGTTTTTGCTGTTCGTATTTGAACTTGCCGAAATCCATGATCTTGCAGACCGGCGGATTGGCATTGGGCGAAATCTCGACCAGGTCGAGCCCGACCTCTTCGGCCATTTCAAGGGCGCGTTCGGGAGTGACGACACCGACATTTTCACCTTGGGCGCCGATCAGGCGAATCTCGGCGGCGCGGATGCGATCATTGACGCGGGGTCCGGTGTCGCGCGTGGGTGGCGCGTTGTGAGGTCTGCGGGCTATGGTTTTGGTCCTTCGATTGTTTTCCGGGATTCCGAGTTTGCAAGGTAGACTTGGCCGGGCCGCAGTTCAAGCGGCAAAATTCGGCTGAAAAGGGCCGTTCGGTCCGGGTTTTCCTCTTGCGGGTTGCAGGATGAAGACGCATTTGACATGCCCGAGACATGTTCCCCCGGCAGGGTGGGGACGACAGCGTGTGAGAGGACGAGGATCATGAGAAACCTGATTTGGGTCGTGGTGGCGGTGGCCGTTCTGGGAATCGGTTATTTTGTCTGGACCGGCCAGAGCGTGGAAGAGGCCGTCGAAACAATCTCGGAGACGGGGTCGCAAGCGGGCGAATCCGCGAGTGAGGCCGCGGATGCCGCGAAGGAGGCCGTGGGTGACACCGCGGCGTCGGTCACGGATGCCGCGAAGGAGGCCGGTGACGCCGTGAGCGAGGCGGTCGAGAGCGCCGCCGACGAGGCATCGCAGGCCGCGCAGGACGCGGTCGAACAGGCCGAAGAAGTGATCGAGGACGCCACGCGGACCGGCGATGAATCCACGGAAGGCGCCACCGATTCGACCGGTGAAACTGCTGAAGAACCTGCTGGCGAAACCTCTGGCGAAATGGCCGATGACGCGGCCGGCGAAGCGTCGGATGATGGCGCGGAAGTCGTTGATGAGGCACCGGAAAACGAGGCGGATGCGGCTGAGGACACCGCCGGCGAAGCGCAGGATGGCGCCAGCGATGGGGCGGATGCGACGGAAGAGACCACCGAGACCACCGGGGATGCGGCAGAGGACACCGATGCCGAACCGCAAACCACCGATGAGATGACCGATGACTCCGCGGCGGACGCGTCGGGAGAGAGCACGGGTGACAAGGCCGAGGCGCTCAGCGTGGACGGGTTCGACATGGACCGGGTTGCGGAGATGATCGACAACAGCGAGTCGATCGGTTCAGGCGAGAAAATGCTGCTCAAGACGGCGCTGCAGAGTGCGCGCGACAATCCTGAATTGCTCAAGGCGACGCTTGACCGGGTCAGGGAAGCCCTGGGCCTGTAACCGCGACCGCAAGCCCGCGCCAGGGCCGGTTTGCGGATATTCAGCCCCCGTCCGGTTGCCCGGGCGGGGGTTTTGCGTGGCCGGTTAACCTTTGGCGGGTTGCGGCGGGCGTGGGCGAATCGGGGGGGTGATCGGTGTGCACCGCCCGGCTGTCATCCGGCTGCCGGGTGAAGCGCCCCGGCGGGAGGAACCGGCCTTGTGCAAATGATTGACCCCGCGCGCGGCGGGGTCAGGACATGGCAAGGTCTTGTCGGGGGCGTCGTCAGTCGAGAAACGCCTTTTCGACCACGTAATGCCTGGGGTCGGAGTTGGCGCCTTCCTCGAGCCCCATGTCTTCGAGCATCGCCTTCAGTTCGAGGTTGAAGGCGAGGTTGCCGCAGATCATCGCGCGGTCGGTTTCGGGCTTGATCGGTTCGACATCGAGATCTTTATATACAGAACCCGAATTCAGAAGATCGGTGATGCGGCCCATCTTGGCGCTCTCTTCGCGGGTGGTGGTGGGGTAGTATTTGAGCTTTTCGTGAAAGCCCTCGCCGATCAGTTCGGCCAGCATCTCGTCGGAGCGGATGGTCTCGATCAGCTCGCGCCCGTAGTCCAACTCGCCCGCCTCGCGGCAGGTATGGGTGAGGATGATCTCGTCGTAATCCTCGTAGGTCTGCGGGTCACGCAGGAGCGAGGCAAAGGGCGCGATGCCGGTGCCGGTGGCGAAGAACCAGATGCGCTTGCCCGGGAGCAGCGCGTCATGCACCAGCGTGCCCACGGGTTTGGGGCGCAGGATGATCTGATCGCCGACCTCGATATGCTGAAGCCGCGAGGTGAGCGGGCCATCTTGCACCTTGATCGAGTAGAATTCCAGTTCGTCATCCCACGACGGCGATGCGATGGAATAGGCCCGCAGGAGTGGTTTTTCCTTGCCGGACTTCTCGTCGGTCTGCATCAGGCCGAGCATCACGAACTCGCCCGAGCGAAAGCGCAGGCTGGCGGGGCGGGTGACGCGGAAGGCGAAAAGCCGGTCGGTGTAATGCTTGACCGAGGTCACGGTCTGCGCGTCGGGCAGGGTGGGGGCTTTGGGGGCTTTGGTCGCCTGGGTCTGGGTTGCTGGGTTCTGGGTCACGGGGCTCAACTCGGTCATGATTGTTTGTGGGCAAACGATTTGCCCCCTCCATATCAGGTTGTGCGGATTTTTGAAGATGTTTTCGCCTTGCGTCCTTGATCTGGCGCAAACCGTGCGGTGCAGGTGGAGGCCCCGGCGCAGGGGCCGGGGCGCATGGGGTTGGGGCCGCGCAGGGACTCAGGATGCGGTGCGCAGGCGGCTCTGGTGGTCATGTGCCTGCCAGTCGGCGCGGGCGCGCCATTGCGCTTCGGGTTGACGGGCGGCGATCTCGGCCGGGATCTCGACCTCGTCGAAACCGGCGCGCCGCGCCATGGCGTATTGATCGGCGATAAGCGGACCATGGGCGCGCAGCCTGCCACGATAGCCCATCAGGCGCAAAGCCCGGGCGGTGGTGAAGCCACGGCCATCGGCAAAGCCGGTGAAGCGCACCCGGATGAGGCCGATCGAGGCGAGGCGCGGGGCCAGGTCGGCCAGGTCTGCCGCTGGGTCGAGATCGAGCCCGGCGCCGTTCTCGCCCGCGATCTCGCGCGGGTTGTCGGTGAAGCCGTGGGGCCAGTCTTCAGAGGCGAATCCGGTGTCGCGAACGAGGGTGGTGGTCATGACGGTGTCCTTTCGGCGCGGCCATTCACGAAATGGATGCCGCATTCGGTTTTTTCCTGCCCGCGCCAGCGCCCGGCACGGGGGTCTTCGTCGGCCTTGACCGGCGTGGTGCAGGGGATGCAGCCGATCGACGGATAGCCGCGTGTGACGAGCGGGTGGCGCGGCAGGGCGTGGGTGTCGAAATACGCGGCGATGCGGGTGGGCGTCCAGAAGGCCAGCGGGTTGAGCTTGATCCGGCCCGCGTCGGATTCGACCGGCGGCAGCGTGGCGCGGGTGCCGGACTGGAACCGCTTGCGCCCGGTGATCCAGCCGTCGAACCCGTCGAGCGCCCGTTCGAGCGGCGCGGCCTTGCGCGCGGCGCAGCAGGCGTCGGGGTCGGTGCGGTGCAGGTCATGGGCGACCGGTCCGGGGCGGATATGGTGGATGTTGGTCAGGCCGAGCCGCTTGGCGAGGTCGCGCTGATAGGCGTGGGTTTCGGGAAACAGCATTTCAGTATCGAGAAAGAGCACCGACATGGCGGGATCGATCCGGGCGGCCATGTGCAGGAGCACCGCCGATTCCGCGCCGAAGGACGAGACCAGCGCGATCCGGCCCAGCGCGCCCGAAAGGGCATAATCGAGCAACTCCTCGGCGGGGCGGGTGGCGAAATGGGCGTTCAGCACGCCAAGGCTGCGCGGGTGGAGAACGCGGGTGCCTCCGGCGGGAGTATTTGGGGCAAGATGAAGCATGGGGTCAGCTTTCATAGAGCGCGGATTTGAACGGGGCGGGGCCGAGGCGCTGATAGGCGGCGAGGAAGCTTTCATCCTCGTCCTCGCGCAGGTCGAGATAGGCGTCGAGCAGGCGCGCGATGGCCGGCACGATCTCTTCGGCCGAGAAGCCCGGGCCGGTGCGCTCGCCGATGGCCAATGCGTCGCCATCGGTGCCGCCCAGCGTGATCTGGTAGGATTCCACGCCGCGCTTGTCGAGCCCGAGGATGCCGATCTGGCCGAGGTGGTGATGGCCGCAGGCGTTGATGCAGCCCGAGATCTTGATCCTGAGCGGGCCGAGATCGGTGTCGAGCCCGGTGCGGTCGAGCATGTCCGAGAGCTGTTGCGCAAGCGGGATCGAGCGGGCGGTGGCGAGGGTGCAATAGTCGAGCCCGGGGCAGGCGACGATATCGGAGGCGCGCCCGGCATTGGCGGTGGCGAGGCCCTGGGCCAGCAGGCCCTTGTGGAGCGCCGGCAGCGCGGCGAGCGGGACATGCGGCAGGATGATGTTCTGCTCAGGCGTGAAGCGCAGCTCGCCATGGGCGTGTGTGTCGACGAGATCGGCCAGCGCGCGCATTTGTGCGCTGGTGATGTCGCCCGGAATGCCGCCGATCGGTTTGAGCGAGACCGTCACGATGGCGTGGCCCGGCACCTTGTGGGGCGCGATATTGGTGTCGGTGAAGCTGCGCAAGCCGGGATCGGCGTCGCGGGCCGCGTGATAGGCGGTGTCGTCCTCTGCGGTGAGGGGCGGCAGGGCGAACTGGCGTTCGAGATCGCGCAGCAGCGCCTGGTCGGCGCCGTGGAAGGCGGGGCGGCGGCGGGCGAATTCCGCGTCCGTCAGGCGGCGGATTTCGTCGATACCGTGTTCGTGAACGGCGATCTTGATCCTTGCCTTGTACTTGTTGTCGCGCCGCCCGAGCATGTTGTAGGTGGCCAGCACCGCCTCGACATAAGGCAGCAGGTCGGCGGCGGGCAGGAACGGGTGCAGGGTCTGTCCGACCATCGGCGTGCGCCCGAGGCCGCCGCCGACGAGGATTTCATAGCCGCGCGTGCCGACCTTTTCGCGGATGCGGATGGCGAGGTCATGCGCCTTGAGCACGGCCCGATCGCTGGCAGCGCCGGCGACCGCGATCTTGAACTTGCGCCCCAGGAACTGGAACTCGGGATGGTCGGTGGACCATTGGCGGATGAGCTCGGCCACCGGGCGGGGATCGGCGATTTCATCCGCGGCGGCCCCGGCGAAGGGATCGGCGGTGACGTTGCGGATGGTGTTGCCCGAGGTCTGGATCGCGTGCAGGCCGACGCCTGCGAGATGATCGAGCATGTCGGGGATGTCGACGAGGCGCGGCCAGTTGAACTGCATGTTCTGGCGGGTGGTGAGATGGCCATAGCCCCGGTCCCACCGCTCGGCGATATGGGCCAGCGCGCGCAGCTGGTCGCTGCTCAGCGTGCCATAGGGGATGGCGACGCGCAGCATGTAGGCGTGGAGTTGCAGGTAAACACCGTTCATCAGCCGAAGCGGGCGGAATTCATCCTCGGTCAGGGACCCGTCAAGGCGGCGGGCGACCTGTTCGCGAAACTGGGCGCTGCGGGTGGAGAGATAGCTGTCGAGCGGCATGGATCGAACTCCGGCTGGCTGGATTATTCGGCGGCGAGGGCCGTCGCGGGGGCGGGCCCCACGGCGATGGAGGGGCCGGTCGCGCGCAGCGCCTCGCGGCGGGTCACGGGGATCGGGCCGTTCGCGGTGACCGTGACATCGGCGAGATAGGGCCCGACCACGAGGCGGGTCTGGCGCTGGGCCACCGAGAGGCGGAACTCGGCGTGCTGGGCGTCGTCGATGAATTCGGCCTCGACGATTTCGGGGCTCCATTCGTCGCAGCTGGTGAGATAGACGACATCGCCACTGGCAAGCGCGTTGGCGGTGACGAGTTTGTAAACCGGGTCGCTGGGCATCGGGACCTCCTGGGCGGTCGATTTCTTTCCTGCAACTTAGGAAATTGTTCCCATTCTTGGCTAGATATGCGATAGAATAAGAACGTGGTTCAAGAATCCCCGACTTTGAAGCGGGTTTGTTCGGAGAATGAGAGGGCAAGCGGAATGGTGACCCGGCTGGATGAACTGGACAGGAAAATCCTTGCCGAGCTGCAACGCGACGCGGGGCAATCGCTGGACGAGATCGCGCGGCGTGTGGGCTCGTCCAAGACGCCGGTGTGGAACCGGGTGAAGAAGATGCGCGAGGGCGGCGTGATCCGCCAGCAGACGGTGATGCTCGATGCCGAGGCGCTGGGCTTTGAGGCCTGCTTCTTTGTCCTCATCCGCACCAGCGAGCATGAAGCCGAGTGGCAGGCGGCCTTTCTCAAGGCGCTCAAGGATCGGCCCGAGGTGCAGGAGGCGCATCGGCTGGCGGGCGATATCGACTATATCCTGAAGGTGCGGGTGCGGAATGCCCGGGCCTATGACTCCTTCTATCAGGCGCTGATTTCCGAGGTGAAAGTGCATAACGTGACCGCGCTTCTGAGCATGGAAGAGATCAAGGCGACGGTCGCCTTGCCGTTGTGACGGGCGAAATCCGCTGCGGAAAGATGTGACCTTCGCGTTCGGGTAGGTTAGAAATCCTTCGAGCTCCTGTCGCCGGAATCCTCGAAGGTTTTCGTTGGGCCGGTCGGTCGTTGGCTGGTCGGGGGCGGGGCCGGATGCGTGACCATGGGGGGAGGGGATGGAGAACGGCATGACCCGACGCGCACTTGCGACGCTTGGATTTCTAGCCGTCGTGGCGGGGATGAGTGCGGGGGTCTATCACTATGCGTTGAGTCAGGCGCTGGAGCAGGTGGCGCGGCGGGGGCAGGCCGATCTTGCACTGGCCGCCGACCGGCTGACCAGCCAGTTGCAACGCTATCAGGAAATGGCCGTCCTGATGGCGCCGCATCCGCTGCTGGGGGCGGGTGATCGGGTGGCGGCGGAGGCGCTGCTTCTGTCGGCTTCGGACAAGACGGCGGCGCTCAACCTGATCCATCTCGATCGCGACGGGCGGGTTTTGGCCCAGGCCGATCCGGAATGGCTCGATGAACGCCTCATCGCGCCCTGGGTCGAGCGGGCCGGGCATGGCGCGCTGGGCTGGGGGCTCGGGCTTTACGGTGCCAAGGAGCGGCGGGCCTATTTCTACGCCGCGCCGCGTTTTGGCGAAGGCGGCCGGGTCGAGGGCGCGCTGGTCGTGGCGGTCGATCTGGAGAAGCTGGAACGCGAATGGCGCGGGTCGCGCCCGGCGGTGCTGTTCACCGATGCGGACGGGCGGGTGTTCATCACCAACCGGTCTGAACTCTTGTTCTGGCGGCGCGAGGTGGGCCGGCCGGGTCTGGCCCCGCCCGAGGGCGCGGCCCCGCGTTTCGCCAGTCGGGAGCGTGGCGGGCTGGAGTTATGGCAGGTGGATTGGGGCCCCTATATTCCCGGCGAAGTCTTGCATCTTGAGCGTGATCTGCCGGTGATCGGGTTGACCGCCGAGGCGCTGATCGACGTGGCCCCGGCGCGGCGTCTGGCCGGGTTGCAGACGGCCGTCTTCGCGGCGCTGTGGCTGGCCTTCGGGGCGCTGTTGTTCCTGGCGATGGAGCGGCGCAGGGCGCTGGCGCAGGCCAACCGGCTGCTCGAGGCGCGGGTCGAGGCGCGCACGGGCGAGCTGAGGCGCGCGCAGGCCGATCTGGTGCAGGCCGGCAAGCTGTCGGCGCTGGGGCAGATGAGCGCGGGGATCAGCCACGAATTGAACCAGCCGCTGATGGCGATCCAGCAATTCGCCGACAACGGCACGGCCTTTCTGGAGCGCGGGCGGGCCGATGTGGCGGCGCAGAATCTGGGCCGGATCTCGGCGCTGGCGGCGCGGGCGGCGCGGATCATCCGCAACCTGCGCGCCTTTGCCCGCAACGAGAGCGAACCGATGGGCCGGGTCGACCTGGTGCAGGTGGTGGCGCAGGCGGTCGAACTGACCGAGGCGCGGCTGGCCGCCGACGGGGTCGAACTGGACTGGCTTCGCCCGGTCGAGCCGATCGCCGTGCGTGGCGGCGAGGTGCGGCTGGCGCAGGTTTTCGTCAACCTGATCAACAATGCCGCCGATGCGATGGCGGGCCAGTCCGAGCCGCGGCGGATCACGGTGGCGATCGAGGATGGCAGGCGGCCGCGGGTGGCGGTGCGCGACACCGGGCCGGGCATCGCCGATCCCGAACGCATGTTCGAGCCGTTCTATTCCACCAAGGAGGTCGGTGGCGGCGAGGGGATGGGCCTTGGCCTGTCGATCTCCTATGGTCTGGTGCAGAGTTTCGGCGGCGACATAACCGGCAGGAACGTGGCCGAGGGCCGCGGCGCGGTCTTTACCGTCGAACTGGATCATTGGTGTGACGAGAAGAGGGAGGCGGCGGCAGCGTGACACGCAAGGTCCTGTTTGTCGATGACGATACGGCGGTGCGGGCGGCCATGCGCCAGACGCTTGAGCTGGGCGCGTGCGAGCCGGTCATGGCGGGCAGTTTCATCGAGGCCAAGGATCACATCACGCCCGGATTCGCGGGTGTCGTGGTCAGCGATATCCGGATGCCGGGGCGGGACGGGTTTCACCTGCTCGACCATGCGCGGGGGGTGGACCGGGACTTGCCGGTGATCCTGCTGACCGGCGAGGGCGATATTCCGATGGCGGTGCGCGCGATGGGACAGGGTGCGTTCGGATTCCTGGAAAAGCCCTGTGCGCCGGGCGAGCTTCTGGCCGAGGTGGAGCGCGCGCTCAAGACCCGCGCGCTGGTGCTGGAAAACCGACGTCTCAAGGCGCAGCTGGAAACCGGCGATCCGGCGGCGCGGCTGCTGTTCGGGTTGTCCGACAAGGCCGAGGCGTTGCGCGCGCGGGTGCGTTCGGTGGCGCGGGCGGGAGGCGGCGAGATCCTGGTTGGCGGGCCGCCGGGGAGCGGGATTTCCAAGGTGGCGGAAGTGATCCACCTGATGAGCCCCGCGGTCGGCGGGCCGTTCATCAAACACCCGGCGGCGGGGCTGGGCGCGGCGGGGCTGGGCGAATTGTGGCGCGCGGCCGAGGCCGGGTCGCTGTTCCTCGACGAGGTGCAGGACATGCCGCGCGAGACCCAGTTCGCGGTGTTGGAGCGGCTGGGCGAGGGGGCGGATCTGCGGGTCATCGCCGGATCGAGCGCCGATCTGCGCGCGCGGGTCGAGGCGGGCCGGTTCAATGCCGAGCTGTTCTATCGGCTGGACGTGATGCGGGTGCATATTCCGGCGCTGCGCGAGCGGCCCGAGGACATTCCGGTGCTGTTTCGCCATTACGTGGCCCAGGCCGCCGAGCAGGCCGGGCTGCCGATGCCGGAGGTCGCGCCCGAACATCTGGCCGGGCTGATGGCGCAGGACTGGCCCGGCAATGCGCGCTCGCTGATGAGCGCGGCGATGCGTTTTGTGCTGGGCATGTCCGACGAGGTTCAGGAGGCCGTGGACCTGGGCCTGGCCGAGCAACTGGCGCGGGTCGAACGCTCGCTTCTGATCGCGGCGCTGGGGCGTCAGAACGGGCGGGCGAGTGCCGCCGCCGCGGCGCTCAAGCTGCCGCGCAAGACCTTCTATGACAAGCTGGCGCGCTATGGGATCAAGCCCGAGGACTATCGCCGCTGAGTGCGCGTTGGCCGCTGCCTGCGGGATCGGGGTGCGCGCGCTGTTGGTTGCGCGCCTTTGCGGCGAAGGGCCGGTTTGAGTATTTCTGGCAAGATGAAGCGGGAATCGGGGGTGCTCGGGTCTGTGCGGGTTTTCGCACAGATGGTGGATTCGCTGTGCGGGGAATGGCACAAGAGGGGTCGGACGGGTTTTGGGTGACGTGAAGATAGCTCCACAAGTATACGAAAATCAGAAGTTATTTCTGGCCGGGTGGTGCGGGCGGATCGACACTTGCCTGAAAAACACGGGGTTGTGAAGATGCGGTATCTGCCCGGTTTTCGGGCTGTGTGATCAATTTTCGAGAGGAAAAGAGATGAAATTCGTGACTGCCGCTGCAACCGCGCTGGCGCTGAGCGTGACCGGGGGGGCCGCGATGGCCGCCTGTGACGATGGCGAGATCGTCATCAAGTTCGCCCATGTGACCAACACCGACAAGCACCCCAAGGGGATTGCCGCGTCGCTTTTGCAAAAGCGCGTGAACGAGGAGATGGACGGCAAGGCCTGTATGGAGGTTTTCCCCAACTCGACGCTCTACAATGATGACCAGGTGCTTGAGGCGATTCTTCAGGGCGATGTGCAGATGGCTGCGCCGTCGCTGTCGAAATTCGAGAAGTTCACCAAGAAATACCGGATCTTCGATCTGCCCTTCATGTTCAAGAACATCGACGCGGTGGATGCCTTCCAGACATCGGAAACCGGCCAGGCGATGAAGGAGTCGATGACGCGCCGGGGCCTTCTGGGGCTGGAATTCTGGCACAATGGCATGAAGCAGATCTCGGCCAACCGGCCGCTGATCTCGCCCGAGGATGCCAAGGGGCTGAAATTCCGGGTGCAGACCTCGGACGTGCTGGTGGCGCAGATGCGCGCGCTGGGGGCGAGCCCGCAGCCGATGGCCTTTTCCGAGGTCTATGGCGCGTTGCAGACCGGCGTTGTGGACGGTCAGGAGAACACCTGGTCGAACATCTATGGCCAGAAGTTCTTTGAGGTGCAGGACGGCATCACCGAGACCAATCACGGCATCATCGACTACATGGTGGTGACGGGTGTCGACTGGTGGGACAGCCTGCCCGATGACACGCGCGATCAACTGTCCACCATCCTGCGCGAGGTGACCGAGACGCGCAACGCCGAATCGGCCAAGGTCAACCAGGAGGCCAAGCAGGCGATCATCGACGCGGGCGGCGTGGTGCGCCAACTGTCCGCCGAGCAGCGCCAGGAATGGGTCGACCTGATGATGCCGGTCTGGGCCGAGTTCGAGGCCGATGTGGGCGCCGAGAACATCGCCGCCGCGCAAGAGTTCAACGAGATGAACTGAGCCCGGCGGGCCGAAACGGGGCCGCGGCCCGGTGCGCAAACGTGACCGGACCCCGGCGGAGAGCCGGCGCGCGGGCGCCGCGCCGTGCGCCGGTGCCGGGGAGCCGGAATTCAGGGGGAGAGACCAATGACAGGATCGATGCATCCGCGTCCGCAGGGGCGGGTCGGCCAGGTGGTCGACCGGATCGAGGAGACCCTGATCGCGTTCATGCTGGGGGTCATGGCACTTTTGACATTCGCCAATGTCGTGGTGCGCTATGTGTTCAACTCATTCGTCGGGGATTGGGTCGAGGCGGGCACGGGGCTGCGCCTGCCGACAGAAATCCTGTGGGGGCTTGAGGTCACGCTGGTTCTGTTTGCCTGGCTGGTCCTGTTCGGGATCTCCTATGGGGTGAAGATCTCGTCGCATCTGGGGGTCGATGCGATCCTCAACATCGTATCCAGCGGAAAGCGGCGGGTCATGGTGATCATCGCGGCGCTGGTCTGCGTGGTCTATGCCGCGCTGCTGGTGAAGGGGGCGTGGGATTACTGGGCGCCGTTTGCCGGGCTCGACGGGACCACGGGGCGCTGGTTTCCCACCGGGTTCGCCGACAGCCGCGATCAGGCCTGGTACGAGACCGAGCAGATCCCGATACCGTCATGGCTTGGCTGGATGGACGATGTGTTCAACGAGGGCGAGGCCTATGAGAAGATGCCGCGCCTGATCCCCTATGCAATCCTGCCGCTGGGGGCGGCGCTTCTGCTGTTTCGCTTCGTGCAGGCGACGGTGCAGATCCTGCGCGGCACGCGGGCTTCTCTCATCGTGAGCCACGAGGCGGAAGAGGCGGTGGACGACGCCGCCGGGCACCATTCCGCACAACACAAGAAGGGCTGAAGCCATGGACGTGGTCATTCTGTTCGCGATGGTGATCGGCCTGTTGCTGATCGGGGTGCCGATCGCGGTGTCGCTGGGGCTCAGCTCGATCGTGTTCCTGCTGGTGTTCTCCGAGACCTCGCTCGCCTCGGTGGCGCAGTCGCTTTACCAGGCGATGGCGGGGCATTACACGCTGCTGGCGATTCCGTTCTTCATCCTGGCCTCGTCCTTCATGTCCACAGGGGGCGTGGCGCAGCGGATCATCCGGTTCTCGATCGCCTGTGTCGGGCATCTGCGCGGCGGTCTTGCGATTGCGGGGGTGTTCGCCTGCATGATGTTCGCGGCCCTTTCGGGGTCGTCGCCCGCGACGGTGGTGGCGATCGGGACGATCGTGATCGCGGCGATGCGGCAGGCAGGCTATACCCGCGACTTCGCCGCCGGCGTGATCTGCAACGCGGGCACGCTGGGCATCCTGATCCCGCCCTCGATCGTGATGGTGGTCTATGCCAGCGCCACCGATGTGTCGGTCGGGCGGATGTTCCTGGCCGGTGTCATCCCGGGGCTGCTGGCGGGGCTGATGCTGATGATCACGATCTACGTGATCGCGCGCATCCGCAACATGCCAAAGGGTGAATGGGCGGGGTGGCGCGAGATCGCGGCCTCGTTCGCCGATGCGTTCTGGGGGCTGATGCTGATTGTGATCATCATGGTGGGGATCTATGGTATCCCCGGCCTCACCTCGGCGATCTTCACCCCGACCGAGGCGGCGGCGGTGGCGTCGGTCTATGCCTTCCTGATTGCGGTCTTTGTCTATCGCGACATGGGGCCGCTGGCCGCGCGCGACGGGCAGGACCGCAAGAGCCTGTGGCAGAGGCCGCAGGCCCTGTTCACGGCGTTCTGGCACGAGGATACGCGCCGCACGCTTCTGGATGCGGGCAAGCTCACCATCATGTTGATGTTCATCATCGCCAATGCGCTGCTGCTCAAGCATGTGCTGACCGACGAGCAGATCCCGCAGAAGATCGCGGGCGTGATGCTGGAGGCGGGGTTCGGCAAGATCATGTTCCTGATCGCGGTCAACGTGATCCTGCTGATCGGCGGGCAGTTCATGGAGCCGTCGGGCCTCATCGTGATCGTGGCGCCGCTGGTCTTTCCGATCGCGATCGAACTGGGGATAGACCCGATTCACCTTGGCATCATCATGGTGGTGAACATGGAGATCGGGATGATCACGCCGCCGGTGGGGCTCAACCTGTTTGTCACCTCGGGCGTGGCGGGGATGCCGATGATGGCGGTGGTGCGCGCCGCGCTGCCGTTCCTGGCGGTGCTGTTCGTGTTCCTGATCATGGTGACATATATCCCGGCGATATCGACCTTCCTGCCCAATTCGCTGATGGGGCCGGAGATCATCGTGAATTAGCGCGGGATACGTTTGCCTGGAAACAACCGCCCCGGCCTTGAGCCGGGACCTCTCGCCTTTATCAGAGGCCCCGGCTCAAGGCCGGGGCGGGTAGGCTGGACTCCGTTCGAGAACAACATGCTACAGCGCGGGTCGGGTGCGCATGACGCGCGGCGGGGGTGGTTCTCCTGCCTGCGGTGCGCAGTTGCGCAGGATGCGGTCCTCGGCGCATCGGGGCCATGGCCTCTTCGGGGCCGACCCGGCTGCGGTGCCGGTCACTGGTATTTGACCATTGGCTGCATCACGACGAGCGCGCCCTGCACGACATCGGACAAGGCGGAGCCGTGAGGCTGCCAGCCTATCGCGATTAGTTCGTTGACCTGTTTGGACAATCTGTCGCGAAGCTCGCCCGAGTCGGTCCTGGTATAGATCGCGGAAACGATCCGGTATTCCGTCACGTCGGTCATGAGTGTTCCTCCCTTTGCGAGTTCAGTAAAACACAGCGTTCTGCAATTCCAAAATGCGGTCCCGAAACGACCGGTTGTCGCGGCGTCGCACGGCGTTGAGGCTTGTCGCAGACCGGTTGAGCGCGCGTGGCTTTCAGCTTCGCGGGGGCCGCTTTTCGCTGTGCGGCGGGTTTCGCCCGGCCAGAGTTCAGAGCCCCGACCACAAGGCGGCAACGCCTGCCAGGATCACCGCGAGATAGACCAGCATGACCCGCAGCCCCAACCTCGAGCCACCGGCGACAAGGCATATTCCGCCCTTGACGGCAGTGTTCACGGCGGCGGCGATGAAGATCGCGGTCGCGCCGCTGGCCGCGGCAAGATCATCCCCGACCAGCCGAGCGACCGAGATGGTCAGCGCATCGACGTCGGTCAACCCCGACAGTGCCGCGGCCATCAGCACGCCCTCTGTGCCCAGCCATTCGCGCAGGTAATGCACCCCGATGAGCACCAGTGCCAGCAGCACCCCGAAGGTGAGCGCCACCCGGAGTTCGAGCGGATTGGCGATGTCGTCGAGACCGCCGGGGGCCTGCTTCCTGTCGCTGGTGCCCAGATGCAGGGCCAGTGCCCCCAGAAAGCCGGTGGCGGCCATGGCGAGCATGGGCGCGGCGAGAGGCAATACCAGCGCCGGTTCGAAAATCGCGACCAGCGCGAGGATGCGCAGGAATGTGACCGATCCGGCAATGATGATTCCCGTGGCTGCAAGAGGTGCGAGGCCCCCGTTGGCGCGCACCAGTCGCGCCAGCGCGAGCGTCGTCGATGTCGAGGAGGCCAGCCCGCCGAACAACCCGGTGGCGGGGATGCCGATGCGGGTTCCGGCGATGCGGATGGCAATGTAGCCGAAAAACGAGAGCGCCGCGACGATCACGACCGCGCGCCATATGTCGAAAGGATTGAGCACCGCGCCCGGCCCGTATCCCTCGTTGGGCAGGAACGGCAGGACCACGACCGAGATCAGCGCCAGCTTGAACAGGGCGTGAAGCTCGAAACGCTCGATCTGGCGCACCCAGTGGTGGAGTATCGCTTTCATCGCCAGCAGCAGGGTCGAGACCACTGCGGCGGCGGCGGCAACGGTCATTTCCCCCAGAATCGAGACCGCCCCCAGAACGAAGGCGAGCAGCAGCGCGATTTCCGTGGTCAGGCCGAAATCGTCATCCTCGCGCAGGCGGACCCAGTAACTGGCCGCGAGCAGGATGGCGATGGCGATCAGGGCGAGACCCGGCAGAACCGGGGCCGTGAGCGTCGAAAGCCAACCGGTGATGCCGCCCAGAAGCCCGGTGAGCGCGAAGGTGCGCACCCCCGCGATCCGGTCGCCTTCGGATTCCTCGCGCCCGTGCCAGCCGCGTTCGAGCCCGAACAGCAGCCCGATGGCCAGCGCAAGCCCGAGGCGGGTAATGAGGTCAAGCTCGTCCATGGGGCGGTTATCGCGCAGGAGGGGGCGGGTTTGCCAGCCTATTCTGCGGGTGGGGGGCTGGCCCTATGGCGCGGGCACGTCCCGATCCGACATCAGCCGGTCGAGCATCGGGCAATCGCGCTTTCCTTCGGCGCAGTTGGCGACCAGTTCGCTCAGGGCCTCATCCAGTGCCCGGAGTGAGGCGATCCGGCTGCGGATGTCGGCGAGGTGCCTTTGTCCGAGATCCTGCACCTTTTCGCAACCCGCCGCGGGGTCGCTGGCCAGGCGGCGCAGGGCGAGCGCGTCGCGGATGGAAAAGCCCAGATCGCGGCATCGCCTGATGAAGCGCAGGGCGGAGATCTCGGCCTCGGAAAAGACGCGCCGTCCGTTGGTGCTGCGCCTTGGGGCGGCAATGATGCCTTCGCGCTCGTAATAGCGGATCGTCTCTATCGAAACGCCGCTGCGGCGCGCGGCCTCGCCAATCGCGAACATGTGATCCCTTTTCCGGTTGCTCCTGTAGCGGCTACAGGATGCACGATCCGCTGCGGGATGTCGAATGGCGTCCCGTTTAAGAGCACCACGGGCAAGGACGACGAAGCATGAACAAATCCCTTTGGGCCAGCTATTTCGGATCGTTCTCGGCGCTTGCGGTCGGGGCCTGTTGCGTGTTGCCGATGGGGCTGATGATCCTCGGCCTCGGGGGCAGTTGGATGGCGGTCTTTGGCAAGATCGCCGCGGCGAGCCTGCCGGTGCTCGGGCTGTCTACGCTTCTGGTAGCGGTGGCGTGGTTCGTTGCGTATCGCAGGCGTGGAATCGCGCATTTGCGGTGGTGGCTTGCGGGCAGCACGGGGCTGACCGCGATCGCCTGGGGCGTGGTTCTGAACGAGGCCCGGATCAACGATTACCTGATAACCCTGATGTGAGGTGCGCGCGATGAGCGACACGGAGATCAAGCTGCAATCGACCCTGACCTGCCCGGAATGCGGCCATGCGAGCGTCGAGACCATGCCGGAGGACGCCTGCCAGTGGTTCCATCCCTGCGCATCCTGCGGTGCGGTTCTGAAACCGAAGGCCGGGGATTGCTGTGTCTTTTGCTCCTACGGGACGGTGCCCTGTCCGCCGGTGCAGGCGGGTGAGAGCTGTTGAGGTGCGGGCAGGACGGGGGCGGGTTCAGGCTGGAACCTTGGCGCCCTGGGGCAGGAACACTGACGGTGCGCCGATCGAGATCACGCTGAGCCGTGCATCACGCGGGTGCAGGCGACGCAGAGCAGGTTGCGGTCCATATCGGTGGTGTAATTGAGGGTCATGTCGCCCAAGATCGTGCTGGCGGGGGCGTCATGATGGGCCGGGGCCGGTCTCGAAATCACAGAACAGTGTGGAGACCGGCGCGGCGGAAATCGAAACGGCCGAACCAGGGCGACTTGCGCAGTTTCTCGAGCTTGATCGCCTCGGCGCGCAGCACGTCGGAGGCGCGCATCATCTGGTCGATCGACTGGCGCATGGCGGCCTTGTCGAGATGGTCCATGTCGCGGCGGTGGTCGCGCAGGAGGTCATGGGCCGCCTGGATGTCGTGCCGGTGGCGGCGAGGTTGGAGTCGATCCTCGACAGGCCGTGGGAAAGGCTGGTGGTTTCCTCGGTCATGGCGGTGCTCATGTCTCTCGCTTCGGTGTCGGGCGAGTCGCGGTGCAAGCGGCTCGGGTATCATTCCCGTCGCGGATTTTGAATACCGCCATCTGGCTGGCGCCGCCAAGCCGGGGGTGGGCGCCGGCGATGTCGTGAAAATCCACGTCATAGCCCGCAGCACGGGCGGCGCGGTCGCACCACTGGCGAAACCGCGCGCGGGTCCATTCGAAGCGGTGATCGGGGTGGCGAAAGCGATGCGACGGCACGCCGAGCAGGGGGTTGAACTCGGCATTGGGGGTGGTGACGATGGCGGCACGCGGGCGCATGGTGTGAAACAGCGCGCGTTCGAGCCGGGACAGGCGGTCGGGGTCGACATGTTCGATGGTCTCGACCAGAACGGCACAGTCGATGCCGGCAAGGTCGGGATGCGGGTCGGTCATCGAGGCGTGGCGCAGCTCGATCCGCGCGGCGTTGACCGTCTGCTTGGCCAGCCGGTCGCGCAGCCGGTCGAGCGAGGCGGAACAGATGTCGAGGCCGATCAGCGCCTCAAGCGGCAGCGCGGCGAGGCGCAGGAAGAGATCACCACCGCCGCAGCCCAGATCGGCGATCCGCGCGGGGGCAAGCCGTTCGATTGCCTCCTGCACGGCGCGCAGCCGTTCCTCGTGATGCCATGTGGTCATGGGCCGACCCCAGGCTGCTGCATCAGCACCACGTCCTTGAGCGGCACATCGCAGGACCAGCCCCAGATCTGGGCGAGGTGGCGGAAGGTCGCTTCGCGGTAGAACACCACATGGGTCGGATCCTTGCGGTAGCGCCAGTTGGCGAAGCGGTCGTCATCGGTCTGAAAGCAGGTCATGACCGCCAGCCAGCCGCCCGGGCGGACCAGTGAGCGCAGGCGGGCGAAGTCCTGCGCCGGGTGGTGGAAATGCTCGGCCACCTCGGTGCAGGTCACGAAATCATAGGCGTCGGCCAGCGGCGCGGGATCGGGGGCGAAGAACGGATCGTAAAGCGCCACATCGTGCCCGGCCTCGCGCAGCATCGCGGCCAGCGCCGGGCCGGGGCCGCAGCCATAGTCGAGCCCGCGCGACCCGGGTGCCAGCCGGGCCAGCAGGGGCGTGGTCAGCCTGCCCAGGAACCTTCGATAGCCGGGATCGTCGGGGTGGTTTTCGTGGGTCAGGTAATGGGCCCGCTCGTCCTCTTGTGCAGGGTGTTGGTCGGGCGACAGGAACCGTGCCTGACAGGTCGGGCAACGCCAATAGATCAGCGCGTCGAGCGTCTGGAAAAGCGCGGCCGGGGCGCCGCAAACCGGGCAGTCACAGGCGGCGAGGTCATGCGGGCGTGTCGCTCTCGTGTCGAAGCGCGTCATCGGCCGCCGGGTCAGAGCCCGAGCCGGTCCTGCACCAGCGCGTTCACCGCCTTGGGGTTGGCCTTGCCGCCGGTGGCCTTCATCACCTGGCCCACGAACCAGCCGGCGAGCTTGGGATTGACCTTGGCCTTTTCGACCTGCGCGGGGTTGGCGGCGATGATCTCGTCCAGCGCGGTCTCGATGGCGCCGGTGTCGGTGACCTGTTTCATGCCGCGTTCCTCGACGATCCGGGCCGGGTCGCCGCCTGTCGTGTAGACGATCTCGAACAGGTCCTTGGCGATCTTGCCGGAAATCACTTCCGAGGCGATCAGGTCGATGATTCCGCCAAGCTGTGCGGGGCTGACCGGGCTTTCGGTGATGTCGTGATCCTCTTTCTTGAGGCGGCCGAACAGTTCGTTGATGATCCAGTTGGCGGCGAGCTTGCCGTCGCGGCCGCTTGCCACCTCTTCGAAAAAACCGGCGGCGTCGGTTTCGGCGGTCAGCACGCTCGCGTCATATTCGGTAAGGCCGTAATCGGCCATGAAGCGCGCCTTTTTCTCGTCGGGCAGTTCGGGCAGATTGGCCGCAATCTCGTCGACCCAGGCCTGTTCGATTTCGAGCGGCAACAGGTCGGGGCAGGGGAAATAGCGGTAGTCATGCGCCTCTTCCTTGGAGCGCATCGAGCGGGTTTCGTTCTTTTCGGCGTCATAGAGGCGGGTTTCCTGCACCACCTCGCCGCCCTCTTCGAGGATGCGGATCTGGCGGCGGGCCTCGAAGTCGATCGCGGCCTGGATGAAGCGCATGGAATTCATGTTCTTGATCTCGCAACGGGTGCCGAGATGCGAAAAATCCTGGGTCTCCTGGTATTTCTCGTACTGGCCCGGACGGCAGACCGAGACGTTCACATCGGCGCGCAGGTTGCCGTTCTGCATGTCGCCGTCGCAGGTGCCGAGGTAGCGCAGGATCTGGCGCAGTTTCACCACGTAGGCGGCGGCCTCTTCGGGGCCGCGGATGTCGGGGCGCGATACGATTTCCATCAGCGCGACGCCGGTGCGGTTGAGATCGACAAAGGACAGGCCCGGGGCCATGTCGTGGATGCTCTTGCCGGCGTCCTGTTCGATATGGATGCGCTCGATCCGCACCAGCCGCGCGATGCCGGGCGCCATATCGACGAGAATCTCGCCCTCGCCCACGATCGGCTCGTAAAGCTGGGAAATCTGGTAGCCCTGCGGCAGGTCGGGATAGAAATAATTCTTGCGGTCGAAGGCTGATTTGAGATGGATCTTGGCCTTGAGGCCGAGGCCGGTGCGCACCGCCTGCTCGACGCAGAATTCGTTGATCACCGGCAGCATGCCCGGCATGGCGGCATCGACGAAGGCGACGTTGGAATTGGGCTCGGCGCCGAATTGGGTGGAGGCGCCCGAGAACAGCTTGGCCTTGGAGGCGACCTGGGCGTGCACTTCCATCCCGATCACCAGTTCCCAATCGTGTTTCGCGCCTGCGATCACTTTGGCTTTCGGCGGTTCATAGGTGAGATCGAGCATCGTTTCGGCTCCTTGCTGGCACTGGACGCCTTCTAGGGCAGGGGCGGGGGCTGGGCAAGGGGGGCCAGAGGGGGGGCCAGACAAGCCCCTGACCGGACGTGTTGCGCGGCCAGTGCAAAGACACGGCAGGGATAGGCTTTCAGGATAGAGGCGCCGTTGCAGAAATCTGCGAGGGCGTCGTGGTGTCCAGTGTCGTATGTGCGGGACCTTCCGAACCTCTACCCGATGGCCGCTTTCAAATCAGAACAAGAACCACGTTTGTAGCCCATCCAAGCACCAAAACCTTAAGCAGAAGTTCTGCTTGGGCGGGACATGGCGGTCGCGCGCCTCGATAGGTCAGCGGAGCTTTTCCAGGGAATGTCAGCAAATCGTGTTGGTGTGCCTTCGTTCTGCCCGAAATGGCCAATATGACCTCTACCACCCTACGGGAGATGCCGTATGCAACAACCCCCCGCCCAGCTCCTGGATGCCCTGCTGAACGCCATCGCCAATCTGCCTCCTGTCCAGATCGTGAAGGCCGAGGTCGCTCTCGCGACCGCGCGCCGTCGGGCGGAAGCTGTCGTCGAGATCGACACCGTGGGTCTGGCGCGAGGCTGCCCGCATTGCGGCAGCGCGCAGCGCTCTTCGTGGGGCTCCACACGGGCAGGCGCACAGCGCTGGCGGTGCAAGGATTGCGAGTGGACCTGGACGGGACGGACGGGCTCGCCTCTCTCCCGCATCCACCGGCCCGGCCTGTTCATCGAGGTGGTCCGCAATATGCTGGACCCTGACGAGGAACCGCTTTCGTGCCGCAGGCTCGGGCGACGCCTCGCCAAGGACTTGCGCGCTGGCATCAGCCTCGATGCCGCGCTGGCGAAAGTCCCTGAGGCCGACGGCAGCGATCTCTGGATCGTGGGCCTCGACATACTTGGCCGTCAGCCCTTCGGTAGGCCTGCTTCCTTTGCTTCTGAAGCTCCGGGCGAAGCCGAACGCGAACTCGTCGCGGCGCTGGCGACACGTATCCTTGCATGGAACCGGGCAAGCCCGCAGAGGGCCCGGGACTACCATTTGGAATACGCAGCGGAACTCCGTGCGGCCTTGGGTGACCGGGATGGGGCCATTGAGGCCCTGAGGGAGATGAGCAGGCGGGACTTGCCAAGCCACATGCGGCTCAGCGGTCGCTCGGTCGAACTCGTTCAGGTGGCTGGTCCGGACGCCGTTCTTGCGCTGGCAAACCCTTCAGATAGGACTTTTCCTACGTTGCTCCTACGTGCAGGCTCCGCAGAACAAGATCCGGCGAAGGCTGCCGAGCACCTCGCAAAGGCGTTCGGAATCCACGCCCGCAGGTCCCCCTGGCCCAACTTCAACTTGATGCTTCGAGTTGTCGAAGCCGCAGCTGATCGAGGCCTTGCGCAAGAGTCCCGGGCTTTCGCCGACCGAATGGTCGAACTCGCGGAAAGCTATGCCGATGCTCCCTTCGGCGTGTTTCACAGGTTGGACGCTGCGGAGGCGCTCCATCTGGCCGACGCCGCGACCGAAGAAGTTTCGAGGCAGATCGCCCTTGCGGTCAGCCAGTTTCCTGAAAACAGCTCGGAAATCGTCGCCACCGGTTTGGTCTCCGGACCGACGCGCTGGAAATCCTCCGGTCTCGCCGACGAAGCCCGTGGCAGAGTCGCAGCGATCAGCGCCGAGATCGGCGATCACGAGAACGCGGTCAGAATGCTGGGCCGCTTGAGCGAGCCGTTGACCCAGTGGTTATACCTAACCGACAAGGATCTCGCGGTTGCCACGCTCGACGTCCTGCATGAGGCTGTGTGGCGATTGTTGCCGCCCGAGGATGCGGCCTACGTGACAGGTCAGCTCGCAAGGACGCTCGTTCTGCACGAACGCACCTTCGCTCAGAAGAAATGGACCCTGCGGATCGCCCGGGAACTCGTCGCCGATCCAGATGCACTGCGAGCACGCTCCGGGTTGGTGGCAACTGAACCGCGCCGGGTTTGCCGGAGGCTGATTTGTCTTAGTTACGCGGCCATGTCTGATTTTTCCAGATCTGCGTAGAAGTTTGCCTCCGCTTCTGCGGGCGGGATGTTTCCGATCGGCTCGAGGAGGCGACGGTTGTTGAACCAGTCGACCCATTCGAGGGTTGCATATTCGACGGCCTCGAAGCTGCGCCAAGGACCGCGTCGGTGGATGACCTCCGCCTTGAACAGGCCGTTGATCGTCTCGGCCAGGGCATTGTCATAGCTGTCGCCGACGCTTCCGACCGAGGGTTCGATGCCTGCTTCTGCCAGCCGTTCGGTGTATTTGATGGACAGGTATTGCGATCCGCGGTCCGAATGATGGACGAGCCCCATGCCCCTGGTCGGGCGCCGTTCATGGACCGCCTGTTCGAGAGCATCGAGAACGAACCCGGCATGAGGGGATGTGCTGACGCGC
>JAABTV010000032.1 GCA_011389685.1 Paracoccaceae bacterium | reverse complement strand
CCGGGCAGCGCCCGCCCCGCCGCATGGGCGGGCGCTCCGCACCCACCCCGGGTCGAACGCTGCCCTTTCGTTGTGCGTTGGCCGGTCCCATTCGGCGCGACATGCTTTAAACCACCTTCCCGACCGGCGGCTTTGCTGACATCATCCCGGTATGCCGCGCCTCACGCTTGATACCCCCACCGGCCCGCTCACCCTCACCGAAACCGGGGGCGCGATCACGGCTGTGACATGGGGCGCGGGTGGCGGCGATGAAACCCCGCTCCTGATCGAGGCGCGCGCGCAGTTGGCCGCCTATTTCGACGGCAGCCGGTCCCGCTTCGACCTGCCGCTGCGGGTCGAAGGATCGGACTTCCAGCGCGCAGTCTGCGACGCGATGCTGGCCATTCCGCCGGGCGAAACCCGCACCTATGGCGACATCGCCCGCGATCTCGCACATCCGGCGCAGGCGGTGGGCCAAGCCTGCGGCGCCAATCCGATCCCGGTGATCATCCCCTGCCACCGGGTTCTCGCGGCGGAGGGGCTGGGCGGGTTCTCCGGCGGCACCGGCATTGAAACCAAGGTCTGGCTCCTGCGCCACGAAGGCGCGGCGGGACTGTTGATTTAGCGTGTGTCGCGTTTGATTGAATTTACCCCGCCCGGAACGGCGGCGCAGCCGCCCGGGCAGCACACGGCCGCCCCCCGGCCGGGTGCTTCAGAGGGGTTGCGCGTCGCTTCAAGCAGGGAAAGACGTTGCAAGATAAACTGCTCTGCGCTGGCGTGGTGGGCACCCGACCGCGGCCATGTGCTGCCCTATTGTCCGGCACGGGTCGAATCCGATTTGATGCGACATTCTGTAGAGCCACATCGCGCGCCGCGTTAACCTCATCTCGCCCTCCACCCTTCGCATTTGCCCGGCAGCCGGACGGCAGCCGGGAGTCATACGCATATCACCCCCCGGTTTTCGGCCCCCGAACCCCGCGTTAACCCTGCGGGACGTTGCGCTCGGGAATGACCTGCTGCGCGATCCCCGCGAACAGCAGGTAGACGCTGGTCAGGATCAGCCCCCAACTGGCCCAGCTTTCGGGGTCGAAATCCACCCAGGCCGCCCAGCCGGCAAAGAAGGTCCAGGCAAAAGCCATTGGCAACGTTATGTTTTTCCACCGTTTCGTGCGAACCGGGTGAACGAATTTGAGCGACGTGAACATGGTCGTCGCCAGCACCACGATCAGCGCGAAACTGATCCAGAAATCGGGTTTCAGCGCAAAGATCACGATCGCCAGCATGTTCCAGCATCCGGGAAAGCCGGCAAAGGAATTGTCCTTTGTTTTCATGCGCGTATCCGAGAAATACAGGGCCGACGCATAGGTGATCACGATGATCGCCGCCCAGCCGGTCCAGCCGCCCAGCAGCCCCGATTCAAACAGCGCATAGGCTGGAATGAACACATATGTCAGATAGTCGATGATCAGGTCCAGAAGTACCCCGTCGAACTCGTCGGCGTGATCCTTGACTTGGTATTTGCGCGCCAATGGCCCGTCGATCCCGTCCACCGCGAAGGCCACCACCAGCCACAGGAACATCAGATCCCAGTTGTGCCCCGCCGCGGCCAGCATCGCCAGCATCGCGAAAACCGCGCCGGTCGCGGTCAGAAGGTGAACGGATAAAGCCTTGAAATGATTTGTCATGTCACTTTTTCCGATACTCAGCCGGCCTTGGGATGGGCCTTGTCATACACTTCCATCAGCCGGGCCTCATCGACACTCGTATAGCTCTGCGTCGTCGAAAGCGAGGCATGGCCCAGAAGCTCCTGTATGGCGCGCAGATCTCCGCCCGCGCTGAGCAGATGCGTGGCGAAACTGTGCCGCATCGCATGCGGTGTCGCGCTCGCCGGGAGGCCAAGCTGCATCCGCGCCTGCGCCATGGTCTTCTGCACCGCCCGCGGCGTCAGCCTGCCACCGCGCACCCCGCGGAACAAGGGGGCGCCCGGCTCGTTCGGCCATGGGCAGAGGTCGAGATAGCGCCCGACCGCGTCGCGCGCGGCAGGGATCACCGGGATAACCCTTTCTTTACCTCCCTTGCCCACAATCCGCAGGACATCGGGCAAGGGCGAATCCCGTCCATTCAGCCCCAGCGCCTCGGAAATCCGCAACCCGCAGCCGTAAAGGAGAGTCAGAACAGCCATGTCGCGCGTCGCAACCCAGGGTTCCGGCGACTGAAGCTCGATCGTGTCGATCATCCGGCGCGCCGCGTCCTCGGCCAACGGGCGCGGCAGCTTGTTCTGGAATCTGGGGGCGCGTGCGGCCAGAACCGCCGAAATCTCGGCGCCTTCACGTTCGGAGAGCCAGCGCAGGAAGCTCTTCACCGCCGAAAGCTTGCGCGCCATCGACCGTGCTCCGATCCCTTGCCCACGGGTGAAGGCCATCCAGGCGCGCATGTCCGAAACGCTCAGCTTCATCAACGGGGCGATGCCCTGTGCCTCGCCCTTGTGTTCGGTGATGAAGGCCAGAAATCCACTCACGTCGCGCCCGTAGGCGTCGATGGTATTTTCCGACGCCCCTCTGAGCGCCCTTTGCCCGTCAAGCCAGGCTTCGAGTGCTGCGCGCGCGGCGGGCGAAATCAGGCTCATGCCAGCCAGCGGCGCATGGCTCTTTCAAACACGCCTGCGAAAAATGACAGAAGATCAGTACCTTGCTGCGGAGTGAACTGGTGCGGATCCTCCGATCCCATGATCAGCATCCCCGGCAACCGGCCCTCGCCGAAATCGAGTTTCAGGCAGGCCTCGGAGCGGATCCAGCCCGCCATCTCGCCGAAGATACCGGCGTCGCCCTCGTTGACCTGCCGCAATGTCACCTGCCGCACCGGCGCGTCGCGCCCGGCGGTGAGGTATTGGTCGATATATCCCGGTTCGGCGACCGACAGCACGTCGCCCAGCCGCTTCACGATCGGATCATCGTCATTCTGAACCGACTCCAGCACCAGCTTGATGGAATCGACCCGCAGGATATCGGCGACATCGCCGCCAAGATCGCGCAGGAACACCTCGAATTCCAGCGGGTCGAGCATCCGCAGGATCGCCCGATGCACCTGATTGGTGCCGGCGAGGTTCTCATAGGCAGCGGCAATGACCGAGCGGTGCGTGTCTTCCAGCCGGTCAAGCCGCGCCTCGAGCCGCTCCATGGCGATGCCCCGGAGATCGACGATATTGCCGCCCATCGCGCGCTCGTTCGCGGCGATCAAGGCATGCATAACATCCTGATCTTCAAGTATGAAATCCGGGTCCGCGATGATCTTCTCGCGGAGGGTGTCCTCCATCCGGGGCTTGCTGCTCATACTGTCCTCAACATGTATTTCGGCCTTTATAACATGCCTTTACAGGATTTTCTGCCCCGTTTTTTCCCAATCCGCCATAAAGGTCGCAAGGCCCTTGTCGGTCAGCGGGTGGTTGACCATGGCCTTGATCACGCCGGGCGGCGCGGTGATCACGTCGGCGCCGATGCGCGCGCTTTCGGCGATATGGTTCACGCTGCGGATCGACGCGGCGAGGATCTCGGTCCCGAAGCCGAAATTGTCATAGACCTGCCGGATATCGGCGATCAACTCCATCCCGTCGAGATTGATGTCATCGAGGCGCCCGATGAAAGGGCTGATGAAACTGGCGCCGGCCTTGGCCGCCAGAAGCGCCTGATTGACGCTGAAACACAGAGTCACGTTGACCATGTGACCATCGGTGCTCAGCGCCTTGCACGCCTTGAGCCCGTCCCATGTCAGCGGCACCTTGATCGCGATATTGTCGGCGATTTCGGCCAGCTTGCGGCCTTCGGCGATCATCGCCCCGGCCTCGGTCGCGACCACTTCGGCGCTTACCGGGCCGTCGATCAGGTCGGCGATTTCCTTCGTGACTTCAACGATATCGCGCCCCGATTTCAAGATCAGCGACGGGTTTGTCGTGACCCCGTCGGCCATGCCCAGCTCGTTCAACTCGGCAATCGCGTCGATCTCGGCGGTATCAACAAAGAATTTCATGGTATCTGCCCCGGCAAAGGTTGGGTTTTGTCTCGGGTCGCTTTACCCGATACGAATGGGTCTCGAAACCCCTAACCCGGAGTGGCCATGGGCCGACAGGATTTTTTTGACGAGGGCGAACTGGTTGCGGTTCTGACGACACAACCGCTCGACCGGCTGCTGGATTACAAGGCGCCGGAAGGGGGCTGTCATCTGGGCGCCTTTGTCGAGGTGCCGCTTGGCCCGCGCAAGGTCCTGGGCGTGGTCTGGGCGCCGGGGCGGGGGGATTTCGACCGCGCGAAGATCCGCTCGGTGGTCAGGGTGCTGGATGTGGCGCCGATGCGCGACGAGATGCAGATGTTTCTCGAACGTGCGGCGGAATACACCCTGACGCCGCTGCCCGCGATGCTGCGGCTGGCCACCCGCGCGCCGGGGCTGGGCGACCCGCCTTCGATGCGCAAGGTCTATCGCCCGGGCGATGCAACGCCTGAGCGGATGACCGACGCCCGCCGCCGGGTGCTGGAGGCGTTGCAGGAATATGGCGGTTTGTCGTTCACCCTCAAGGAGTTGAGTGAAGCAGCCGGGGTCACGCCCTCGGTGGTGAAGGGGCTGGTCAAACAGGGTGCCGTGCGCGAAGAGGACAGCCCGCGCGACACGCCCTTTGCGCTGCTCGACGAAGACCGCGCCAGCAAGACCCTGACCGAGGATCAGGCCGCCGCCGCCGAGCATCTGCGCCGCGGCATCCGGTCCGGCGGCTATGGCACGACGCTTTTGCGCGGGATCACCGGGTCGGGCAAGACCGAGGTCTATCTCGAAGCCGTGGCCGAGTGTTTTCGCCAGCGGCAACAGGCGCTGGTCCTGCTGCCGGAGATCGCGCTCAGCGCCGAGTTCATCGCCCGGGTGCAGGAACGGTTCGGCGCGAAGCCGGCGGAATGGCATTCCGGCGTCTCCATGACCGAACGCCGCCGGACGTGGAAGATGGTCGGGCAGGGCGGCGCACAGCTTGTGGTGGGCGCGCGCTCGGCGCTTTTCCTGCCGTTCCTCGATCTGGGGCTGATCGTTGTCGATGAAGAGCATGACAGCTCTTACAAGCAGGAGGACGGGGCGCTTTACAACGCCCGCGAC
This sequence comes from Paracoccaceae bacterium, assembly GCA_011389685.1. Taxonomy (GTDB): domain Bacteria; phylum Pseudomonadota; class Alphaproteobacteria; order Rhodobacterales; family Rhodobacteraceae; genus Aquicoccus. Next base: position 36,160 of record JAABTV010000032.1, on the reverse strand, counting down.
ATGGCCGTGCTGCGCGCCTCGATCTGCGGTGCGCAGGTGGTGCTGGCCTCGGCCACGCCCAGCCTCGAAAGCTGGGCCAATGCGCAGGCGGGCAAATACGACAAGCTGGAACTGACCAGCCGTTTCGGCGCGTCGGTGCTGCCCGAGATGCGCGCCATCGACATGCGCGGGGCCGATCTGCCCTCCAATCGCTGGATTTCCCCGCGTCTTGCCGGGGCGGTGCGCGAGCGGATCGAACGTGGCGAGCAATCGCTGTTGTTCCTCAACCGCCGCGGCTATGCGCCGGTGACGATCTGCCGGGCCTGCGGGCATCAGATTGGCTGTGATCATTGCGATGCGCGCATGGTCGAACACCGCTTTCTCAAGCGGCTCGTCTGCCACCAATGCGGCGAGAGCATGCCGATCCCCGATGCCTGCCCCGCCTGCGGCGCCGAAGACCGGCTGGCCCCTGTCGGTCCCGGGGTCGAGCGGTTGCAGGAAGAAGCCAGCGAACTTTTCCCCGATGCCCGGATTGCCACGCTCTCGTCCGATCTGTTCGGCTCGGCCCGCGCGCTGAAAGAGCGGATCGCCGAGATTGCCCAAGGCGGGGCCGACATCGTGATCGGCACGCAACTTGTCGCCAAGGGGCACAACTTTCCCTTGTTGACCCTCGTGGGGGTGATCGACGCCGATCTCGGGCTTCAAGGGTCGGATCTGCGCGCCGCCGAACGCACGTTCCAGTTGATGCGGCAGGTCTCGGGCCGGGCCGGGCGGGCCGACAAGCCGGGCGAGGCCCTGTTGCAGACCTATCAGCCCGAACACCCGGTGATCCGTGCCATTCTAGCCGGGGACGAAGACTCGTTCTGGCGCGCCGAGGCCGAGGAGCGTCGCCATGCCGGCGTGCCGCCCTATGGGCGCATGGCCGGGATCATCCTCAGTTCGCCCGACATGCAGGAGGCGTTCGACACGGGCGCCGAGCTTGCCCGCAACGACACGCCCCTGCGGCGCATCGGGGCGCAGGTCTTTGGCCCCGCGCCCGCGCCGGTGGCGCGTATCCGCGGGCGCCACCGGGTGCGGCTTCTGGTCAAAGCGCCAAAGGGCGTGGCGCTGCAACAGGCGCTGGCGGCCTGGATCGCGCAGGTCAGATCGGGGCCGAACCTGCGTTTGACCGTCGATATCGACCCGCAGAGTTTCTATTGACGGATCTCGTGGGGGCTCAGGCGGTGGCTGCAAGGCGGAGTTGATCGACGATGATATCGGTGATTATCGCCCCCACCCACATGCAGAAAAGTGCGAGCCACGCCGTGCCGACAAAGATCGACCCGCCGGTCACGCCGTTGCCGATGGCGCAGCCCCCCGCCAGCATCGCGCCGAATCCCATCAGCACGGCGCCGAACATCGACCGGCGCATGTTGGATTCGTCGGAAAAGCCCTGAAACCGGAACTCGCCGGTCAGAATCGCCGCGAGGAACGAGCCGATCACGACACCCGGCACCAGCCCGATGTCGAATTCAAGCACGGCACTGCGGTCGAGAAAGAACATCAGCGTGTTGGCGGACGGGCCCGAGAACGTGAGACTCTCGACCGGGACCGGATCGAACGCGATCAGGCTGAGCGAAAAGGTCAGAACCCAGCCCAGGGCGACGGCAAAGCCCACGCCCGAGGCAAAGACAAGGCGCGAAAATCCGATCCGGTGACGATAGGAGATGTAAAGCGCAAGGCCGGCGGTGAAGAGCCCGAGCAACAGCCCCCCGTATCGCGGCACACCGAAATGAACCAGAAGATCGAGGTTGTGCCCGCCGCCGGTGATCCAGAGCGCGGCGAGGTAATCGCGCAGCGGCGCGAGCCAGCCCGCGAGCGACATCTGCGCTACCACCGCAAAGATCAGCCCCGATACGACCGAGCGCAGGTTTCCGGTCGCCGCCAAAACCAGAAGCCGCCCCGAACACCCCCGGGCCAGCACCATGCCCACGCCGAACAGCAATCCACCGATGATCGCGCCCGACCAGCTTCCCGGCACCGCCATGATCCGGGCCTCGTCGCTGCGCATCAGCCCCAGCAGTTGCGCGCCCTGCACCCAGACGAGGGCGGTTGAAAAGGTCAGGAGCCACACCGCCACCCTGTCCTGCATCATCCCGCGGGCAAACTCGACCGCCGCCGCACGCAGACAGAAGCGCGAGCGTTGCGCGGCGACGCCGAAAACAAGGCCCGTGATCAGCCCGAACAGGGCGGCGGTCGGGCTTTCACCGATGCGTTCGACGAGGGGGATCAGGTCCATGAACATATCTTTCGCTTGTTCCGACGCACATATGCACGGGGTTTGATATGTTTCCTTGATCCAGATCAGATGGGCTGGGCAATCGCCGCGAAAAGTCGTATCGGAAAGCATGAGCAGGACATTTCCACTCGGTGAGGCACAAACCCTGCCGTTCTGGCGACGGCCGGTCGCGCTGCTATTCGTGATGGCGGCGGCGATGCCGATCGCCTTTGCCACATGGTCGGCGCTGCTCAACAATTTCATCATCGAGGTTGGCGGATTCGACGGTTCGGACAATGGCTGGCTGCATACGGTGCGCGAGACTCCGGGGTTTCTGGCCATCGGGGTGATCGCGATCATCATCTTCGTGCGCGAACAGGTGCTGGCGCTTGTCTCGCTCATCCTGCTGGGCGTGGCGACGGCGCTGACCGCGTTCTTTCCGTCGATGGCGGGAATCCTGACCATCACCATGCTCTCGTCGATCGGGTTTCACTATTACGAGACGGTCAACCAGTCGCTGCAACTGCAATGGCTGCCCAAGGATCGCGCGCCGCAGGTTCTGGGCCTGCTTCTGGCGGCCGGGTCGGCGGCCACGCTGGTGGCCTATGGGTTGATCGTGCTGACCTGGCGGGCCTTCGATCTGAGCTATGCCTTCGTCTACATGGTCGCGGGCGGCACGACCGCGCTGATCGCGATCTTCGCGTACTTCGCCTATCCCCAGTTCGAGGCGCCCAATCCGCAGGTCAAGAAGATGGTCCTGCGCAAACGCTATTGGCTCTACTACGCGCTTCAATTCATGTCCGGGGCGCGGCGACAGATCTTCATCGTCTTCGCCGGTTTCATGATGGTCGAGAAATTCGGTTTCGACGTTCACGAGGTGACCGCGCTGTTCCTCGTCAATCTGGTGATCAACATCGTGGCCGCACCGCTGTTTGGCCGGGCCGTGGGGCATTTTGGCGAACGCAACACGCTGGCGTTTGAATATATCGGGCTTGTCGCCGTGTTTCTGGCCTATGGCGGGCTTTATTATTTCGGCTGGGGCGTGGTGCTGGCGGCGGTGCTATACGTTCTGGACCACATGTTCTTTGCGCTGGCGCTCGCGCTCAAGACCTATTTCCAGAAGATCGCCGATCCCGGCGACATCGCCCCGACCGCCGCTGTGGCCTTTACCATCAATCATATCGCAGCGGTGTTTCTGCCCGCGACGCTCGGCTATCTCTGGCTGGTCTCCCCGGGCTCGGTGTTCGTGCTGGCGGCGTCGATGGCCGGGGTTTCGCTGTGCCTGGCCCTGCTGATTCCGCGTCACCCGGAGGCGGGCAACGAGACGATTTTCGCACGGTTCGTCACTCCGGCCCCGGCCGAGTGATCGCCCTGGGGAAGGGTGCTTGACCGCCGGGCGGAACATCCTTACCGCCACCCGAAACACCGGAGACGCGCCATGCCCACCTTTACCGCATTGACCACCCTTGCCGGAAAAGCCGACGCCGCGGCGCTGGGCGAAGCGATGGAGCGGCTCGATCCCGAACCGGTCGGTGTCGGGGTGTTCGAGCTTGAAGACGGCTCGGGGCTTTGGGAAGTGGGCGGATACTTCACCGAACCCCCCGATCGCGCCGGTCTTGCGCTGCTTGAGGCGCTGCACGATACCCGGCCCTTCGTGATTTCGGAACTGCCCGAAACCGACTGGGTCGCGAAGGTCCGGCGCGATCTGGCCCCGGTCGAGGCCGGGCGCTTTTTCGTCTATGGCAGCCATGACGCCGACAAGCTGCCCGAGGGGATCGAGCCGCTTCTGATCGAGGCGGCGATGGCTTTTGGCACCGGGCATCACGGCACCACGCTGGGCTGTCTGCGGGCGCTTGATCGGCTTGTCGAGGCGGGATTTGTTGGAAAAAGCGTCGCGGATATCGGCTGTGGCACGGCGGTTCTGGCGATGGCGGCGGCGCGGGTCTGGTCCGATCCGGTCATCGCCAGCGATATCGACCCGGTCGCCGTCGAGGTGGCGCAGGCCAATGTGCGGGCCAACGGGTTGGAGGGGCGGGTGCGTTGCATCGAGGCGGCGGGGTTCGACCATCCCGATCTTCTGGCCGCCGCGCCGTTCGACCTGATCTTTGCGAATATCCTCAAGGGGCCGCTGATCGCGCTCGCGCCGGACCTGACATCGGCGCTTGCGCCGGGGGGGCGGGCGATTCTCTCGGGCATCCTGAATGAACAGGCCGACGAGGTGGTCGGGGTTTATTCACGGCTTGGAACCAATACCCTTGTGCGCGACGAGATTGGTGAATGGACGACGCTGACGCTGGTGAAGCCGGGGTGAGCAAAGAACGGAAAAGGTCGATTTTTCGCCTTATTTCGCGGTTTTGCCATACATTCGCCGCATTTGGGCGTCATGCTGTCAAGACTTCGGTGGGGGCATTCGCCGGAGGCTGCCATGTCTGACGAGTTCAAGGATTTTGACAACAGGTTGACGCGGATCAGCCGCACCCGCCGACGGGGCGTTCGTGGTCCCTCCTATGAGCCGGTTGTCGGGCCGGGTGGGGTCATCCTGGTGCGGCCGCGCCGCAGCGGTCCAAGCATTCCGCTCAAGGGTCTGGTTTTTTTGGTTCTGGGGTTCTGCCTGTTCAAGAGCGTTGCCATCGCGCATTTCGGCGCATCCGGCTATGCCGACCGTATCGACGAGATGAAACAGGGCACGGTTTTCGAACAGGCCGGCGCATGGGCCTTGCAGCCCGACCGGGTGAGCACCCGGATTGCCGCCACCATAGCGCCATTCATCAAGTAGATTTCTCTCTCTCCAAGGAAGAAAGCCGCGCCAGGATCATCCTGGCGCGGCTTTCCTTTTGGATTCGGCCGGAACGGCCGGACGCCTCAGCGTTTTGCTGCGACGTAGTCGATATCGCCCCGGCACAGGCCGATATCTTCAAGTTCGCGGTCGCTGAGTTGCGACAGTGCGTTGCGGGTCATGCGGGTATCGTTCCATGCCACGACCGTCGCGACGAGCGAGGCAAAGAATTGGCCGATACGGCCGTTGGAGCCAGCCGAGAGCTGAACGCGGGGGGAGTCGATTGCAGCCATATCCTTGTTCCCTTGGTTTGAGTGATGGTGTGCTGTTTCAAAGGGCGAGATAGGCCCACATTCGATACGCGACAAGCAGTGAAATCGGCATAAGTCCTATGCAATTTCTGCATGGGCGAAATTGGGCTCGCAGGCCTTGCAAACAAGGGTGATCTGGCCCCTTCAGGATGTCGCTTTCTGCATGCGCGAAGGCGCATTCAGGCCGCGCTTGTCGCGCCGGTTCGAAAAAGGTCGTTTTTCGGGCCTGCGCGATTGTCGTTGGCTTGTGTTCCCGTTTCGTGCTAGTGGTTCAAAAAAGCAACAGAGCAGGCAAAATCGATGCGGGTTTTAGGGATCGACCCGGGGCTTCGAAACCTCGGATGGGGGGTGATCGACGTCGAGGGCAGCCGGTTGAGCCACGTGGCCAACGGAATCTGCCGGTCGGGAACCGGTGAATTGCCGGATCGGCTCAGCCGTCTTTACGATGAACTTCATGCCGTCCTGATCCGCTTTGCCCCCGATACCGCCGCGGTCGAGCAGACTTTCGTGAACAAGGACGGGGTGGCGACGCTCAAGCTCGGGCAGGCGCGGGGAATCGCCCTTCTTGTGCCGGCGCAGGCGGGGCTGCGGGTGGGGGAATACGCGCCCAATACGGTCAAGAAAACGGTGGTGGGCGTGGGTCACGCCGACAAGGCCCAGATCGCGCATATGGTGAAAATGCAGCTGCCCGGGGTGGTGATCGAGGGGCCGGACGCGGCGGATGCTCTGGCCATCGCGATCTGTCATGCGCATCATGCCCGCAGCGCGGCGGCGATTTCTGCCGCGACGAAAGAGGTGGGGACATGATCGGCAAGATCAGCGGGCTGATGGATTACAAGGGCGACGATCACGCGCTGATCGACGTGCGCGGGGTGGGCTACCTCGTGTATTGTTCCGACCGCACCCTTGCCGCGCTGCCCGGGCCGGGCGCGGCGGTGACGCTTTACACCGATCTTCTGGTGCGCCAGGATCTGTTGCAGCTTTTCGGATTTCCGTCGCTTCTGGAAAAGGAGTGGCATCGTCTGTTGATGAGCGTTCAGGGGGTCGGGGCCAAGGCATCGCTGGCCATTCTGGGCGCACTTGGTGCAGAAGGGGTTAACCGGGCGATCGCGCTGGGCGACTGGAACGCGGTCAAGGCGGCGCGGGGCATCGGCCCCAAGACCGCGCAGCGGGTGGTGAACGAGTTGAAGGACAAGGCCCCGGCGGTGATGGCGCTGGGCGGGGCGCTGGCGGCGAATCTGGCATCGGACGGGGCGGAATCGGACGGGGCGGCAGGCGACGTGATCGAAGACGATCCCGCCCCCGCACCACGGCGGCCGGCGCCCGCCCCGGGCGGCGGCGCGGCGGCACAATCCGAAGCCTTGTCGGCGCTCTCGAACCTCGGCTATGGCCCGGGCGAGGCCGCGGGCGCGGTGGCGCAGGCGGCGGGCGACGCGCCCGGCGCGGACACCGCCACGCTCATCCGTGCGGCGCTCAAGCTGTTGGCACCGAAGGGATAATTGATGACCGAACCCGATCCGACACTGCGCGCCGCGCCGCTGCCCGAGGATATGGACCGGGCGTTGCGGCCCCGGAGCCTTGACGAGTTCATCGGGCAGGAGGCGGCGCGGGCCAATCTGCGGGTGTTCATCCAATCGGCGCGGATGCGCGGCGAGGCGATGGATCACACGCTGTTTCATGGGCCCCCGGGCCTGGGCAAGACGACGCTGGCGCAGATCATGGCGCGCGAGTTGGGGGTGGGGTTTCGCATGACCTCGGGGCCGGTGCTGGCCAAGGCCGGCGACCTGGCCGCGATCCTGACCAATCTCGAAGCGCGGGACGTGCTGTTTATTGATGAGATTCATCGGCTTAACCCGGTCGTGGAAGAGGTGCTCTATCCGGCGCTCGAAGATTTCGAGCTGGACCTAGTGATCGGTGAGGGGCCGGCGGCGCGAACCGTGCGGATCGAGTTGCAGCCCTTCACGCTGGTCGGGGCGACCACGCGGCTGGGGTTGCTGACCACGCCGCTGCGCGACCGGTTCGGGATTCCCACGCGGTTGGAATTCTATGAAATTCACGAGTTGAATCAGATCGTTAACGCCAATGCCCGCAAGCTGGGCGTGGAAACCGAGGCCGAGGGCGCGCTGGAAATCGCGCGCCGCTCGCGCGGGACGCCGCGGATCGCGGGGCGGCTTCTGCGGCGGGTCGTGGATTTCGCGGTGGTCGAGGGCGGCGGCAGGATCAGCTGCGAGTTGGCCGATGCGGCGCTCACCCGGCTGGGTGTTGACGGGCTTGGGCTTGACGGGGCGGATCGGCGCTATCTCACTCTGATTGCTGAGAATTATCACGGTGGGCCGGTCGGGATCGAGACCATGGCGGCGGCGCTGAGCGAGCCGCGTGATGCGCTGGAAGAGGTGATCGAACCCTATCTCTTGCAGCAGGGCCTGATCCAGCGCACGCCACGGGGGCGGATGCTGGCGCATAAGGGCTGGACCCATCTGGGCCTCGCCCCGCCGCCCGTGCCGGGACAAACGGACCTGTTCGAGGGCTGAGCGCGCGCCCCGTTAAACGGCGACAAGAAGCGCAGAATCCGGGGGGTGACATCCGGCTGCCACCCGGCTGCCGCCCGGCTGCCGGGTCACGCGCCCGGCCCGGGACGATTCGGGCGTTAACCCTTGTGGTGTCCGGGTTGAAGAAATCGCCCGGCTCGGGCATCAGGGGGCCGTTGCGATGCAGGAGGCCCGGGCGATGAGTCCCGACGAGATCGAACGGCATTTCACATCCCCCGACGGGACGTTTCATTTCGCCCGCTGGGAGCGGCCGATCGCGCCGGTGGTGTTCGGCGTCGACGACCGGACGCTTTCGACCGTCAAGGGCGCGATCGAGGCGGTGGTGACGCTGGCCGGTCACAGGATGGCCGAGACCGATCCGGAACTGGGCGGCAACCTGATGCTATTCTTCGTGCGCGACTGGGACGAGTTGGGCGCGCTGGACGGGCTCGACCGGATGGTGCCGGGATTCGATGAAACCCTGGCGCGGCTCGCGCGCGAGGGGGCCAATCAATACCGGTTCTTTCGTTTCGAGGAAAACGGCGCGATCAAGGCGGCGTTCGTGTTCCTGCGGATGGACGAGAGCCTGTCGGAGATGCCGGCCGAGGATCTGGCACTGGCGCAGGCGGTGCAGGTGATCCTGCTCTGGAGCATGGGGGCCTTTGGCGAGACCTCGCCGCTGGCGCGGGTGCCGGGCGGGCAGGTGATCCTGCGCCCGGAGATCGCGGGTCTGATCGCCGCCGCCTATGATCCGCTCTTGCCGGTGGCGGAGCGCGATGGCGCGGCGCTGTCGCTGCGGCTTGCGGCGCGGATGCGTGTGGGGTCGACCGGGGCGGGATGACCGCCCTCGGACCCCTCCCGCCCACCCCGCCCCGGGGCCCTCGGGCGGTCATGGGGCCATATCGGGGATGCCGGGCCCGGATGTGAGCCGGGGTTTGAGTATTTTTGGCAAGATGAAGGCGGGAGTGATGCGTGCTTTTGTTGCGGTGGAATTGCCCGGGGAGATGCGCGAGGCCCTGCTGGCGCTTCAGGCGGGGCTGCCGGGACGGCATGTGCCGGAAGAGAACCTGCATCTGACACTGGCCTTTCTCGGCGAGGTGAACGAGGCGCGGCTGCATGACCTGCACGGGGTGTTGGCGGGGTTGCGGCTGGAGGCGCCGATGTTGAGGGTGACCGGGCGCGATGTGTTCGAGGGGCGAAAGCCGCTGCTGGCCTTCGCGGCGCTGGCGTCCGATCCCGATCTCGTGGCCGCGCGCCGTGCGGTGCGGCAGGCGGCCCGGGAGGTGGGCATCAAGCTGGGGCGCGAGCGGTTTCGCCCGCATGTCACGCTGAGCCGGTTCGGGCGCGGCATCGACGAGCGCGATGCGGCGCGGCTGGCGGATTGTCTCGGGCCGATTGCGGGAACGGTCGAGGGGCGTGCCGAGCGGTTCGGGCTGTTCCGGTCCGAGTTGCGGGCGGCCGGCCCGCGCTACGAGTTGTTGGCGGGCTACGGCTTTGCTTAGAATTAATCTAACCGCAGGTCTGGATAAATTTACTTTCCCCTAAGTGGCGGGGTGCGGCATTCTGGCGCAAACGCGAATCTTCGATCCCTGTTCATTCCGGGTCCGCACAAGGCCGGGCATCGGGCGGGGTCGGGTCAGGAAAGGGAACCGGGATGGCCATTGAAAAGACCGATACGCTGGTTGTGGGGGGCGGGCAGGCGGGCCTCGCCATGAGCGAGCATCTGGGGCGCGCGGGCGTGCCGCATATCGTGCTCGAGCGCGACCGGATCGCGGAACGCTGGCGCAGCTGCCGGTGGGATTCGCTGGTCGCCAACGGGCCGGCCTGGCATGACCGGTTCCCGACGCTGGAATTCGACGATGTCGATCCCGACGGGTTTGCCCCCAAGGAGCGGATGGCGGCCTATTTCGAGGACTATGCCAGGATGATCGAGGCGCCGATCCGCTGCGGGGTCGAGGTCGGGCGGGTGACCCGCAACGAAGGCCGCCCCGGCTTTACCGTCGAGACCAGCGCCGGCGTGATCGAGGCCGAGCGGGTGGTGGCCGCCACCGGCCCGTTCCAGAAGCCGGTGATCCCGGCGATCCTGCCTGCGGATGCGGGGGTGACGCAGTTGCATTCGGCCGATTACCGCAACCCGGGGCAGTTGCCCGAGGGCGCGGTGCTGGTGGTGGGCGCGGGATCGTCGGGCGTGCAGATCGCCGAAGAACTGGCCCGGGCCGGGCGCCGGGTCTATTTGTCGGTCGGGCCGCATGACCGGCCGCCCCGGGCCTATCGCGGGCGGGATTATTGCTGGTGGCTGGGGGTTCTGGGCCTGTGGGACCTGGCCACGCCGCCCGCGGGGGCCGAGCATGTGACCATCGCGGTCAGCGGCGCGCATGGCGGGCACACGGTGGATTTCCGCAGCCTCGCGGCGCAGGGGATCACATTGGTCGGTCGCACCGAGGGGTATGAGGCGGGCAAGCTGCGTTTCGCGCAGAACCTGGCCGGGATGATCGCGCGGGGCGATGCGAATTACCTGTCGGTTCTGGATGCGGCGGATGCCTATGCGGCCGATAACGGGCTCGACCTGCCCGAGGAGCCGCAGGCGCGGGTGATCGGGCCGGACCCGGATTGCGTGACCCATCCGCTGGCCGAACTGGACCTGAAAGAGGCGGGGGTGAGCACGGTGCTTTGGGCGACGGGGTTCTCGCAGGATTTCGGCTGGCTCGAGGTCGATGCGTTCGACGCGGACGGCCAGCCCGCGCATGAGCGGGGCGTGTCGACGGAGCAGGGGGTCTATTTCCTCGGGCTGCCATGGCTGTCGCGGCGCGGGTCCTCGTTCATCTGGGGGGTGTGGCACGATGCGAAATTCATCGCCGACCAGATCGGGATTCAGCGCAATTACATGGCCTATGAAGGCCCGGAGGCGCGGGCGGTGAAAACCGCCTGAGCGCGGCGCGCGCGGGAAAGGAGCGAACAGGATGCCCGAAGATCACATGCCCGACGCCTTGCGGGAGCTGGCCGAGAACGTGGCGCAGCCGTTTGAGCGGGCCCACGCGATGCCGCCTTCGGTTTACACGTCGGAGGCGTTCATGCAGGCCGAGATCGAGCGGATATTCGCGCGGGAATGGTATTGCGTGGGGCGCGCGGATGCGTTGAAGGAACCGGGCGATTACATCACCGCCGAACTGGCCGGGCAGCCGGTCGTGGTGATCCGCGACCGCGCCGGGGGCGTGCGGGCGCTGTCGAACGTTTGCCTGCACCGGATGAGCACGATGCTGGAGGGGCGGGGCCATGCGCGGGCGATCACCTGCCCCTATCACGGCTGGACCTACAACCTCGATGGCACGCTGCGCGGTGCCCCGGCGATGAGCCGCAACGAGGGGTTCTGCAAGGAGGCTTACAGGCTGCCGCAGGTGCGCTGCGAGGAATGGCTGGGCTGGGTGTTCATCACGCTTGACCCCGATGCGGGATCGGTGGCCGCGCAGCTTGGCGAGCTGGGCGAGATGGTCGCGGGTTATGACATGACACGCTATTCCGAGACGTTCTACGAGGAGCATGTCTGGAACACCAACTGGAAGGTGCTGGCCGAGAATTTCATGGAGAGCTATCACCTGCCGGTCTGTCACGCGGGCACGATCGGGGGCTTGTCGAAGCTTGACGAGATGGTGTGCCCGCCGGGGCGGGCGGCGTTCAACTATCACACGATCCTCAAGGATGACAGTCTGCGCATCGCGATGGCGCATCCCTCGAACGACCGGCTTGAGGGGGACATGCGGCGCATGACCTACCTGATCGCGGTTTATCCCAGCCTGATGATCACGCTGACGCCGGGGTATTTCTGGTATCTCTCGCTGCATCCGGTCACGCCGGGGCAGGTGCATATCCGTTTCGGGGGCGGGATGTCGGACGATTATGCCGGCGACCCGGACGCGCAGCAGAATTTCGCCGATCTCAAGACCCTGCTCGATGAGGTCAATGTCGAGGATCGGGGCTGCACCGAGAAGGTCTATGCCGGGCTCGCATCCGGCCTTGCAAGCCCGGGCCACCTGAGCCACCTTGAACGTCCGAATTATGACTTCGCGCAGTATCTTTACGCGAAACTCGATGCCTGAGGGGCCGTTCAAGGGGTGATGGATATGGGGCTGGCCACCGGAGCGGCGCTGCGCGAGAGATTCCTTGGCGGGATGAGCCACGCGGCGGCGACGGTCAACGTGGTGACGACCGACGGGCGCGCCGGGCGCGGCGGCGTCACCGTGTCGGCGATGTCGAGCGTGAGCGCCGACACGCCGCGCCCGACGCTGCTTATCTGCATCCATCAGCAAAGCCCGGTGGCGCGGCAGATCATCGACAACGGCGTCTTTTGCGTGAACATCCTCAAGGATGACCAGGCCTATATCTCGGACGCCTTCGCGGGCCGCTTCAAGGATCAGCTGGCCGACAAGTTCGATTGCTGCGACTGGGCGCCGATGCGCTCGGGCGCGCCGCGGGTGCGCGACCCGCTGGTGGGGTTCGATTGCCACGTGATCTCGTCCGACCGGGTGGGCACGCATCACGTCTTCTTTGGCGAGGTCGATGACATCTTCATCGCCGATAACGGCTCGCCGCTGATCTATGCGCGCCGGGCCTATGGTGCGGCGACCCGGATCGAGACCCCCGCGACGGTGACGGCGGGGCGGGAGGCCGAGGGCCGGGTGCTCAAGGTCGGATGTTTTCACAGTTTCGGGCCGGTGCTTCTGCCCGATATCGTCCGGCGCATGGCCGAGGCCGAGGAGCCCGCGCGCATCGAGTTGATCGAGGGCGATCAGCGCCGGGTGCAGGAGGCGGTGATGGCGGGCGAGGCCGACCTGGCGCTGCTTTACGATGCCGGGCTGCCCGAGGGGATCGAGGCGATGGAGCTGGCCTGTCTGGCGCCTTACGTGCTGCTGGCGCAGGATCACCCGCTGGCCGAACTGCCCGAGATCGCGCCGCGGGACCTGGCCGATCATCCGATGATCCTTCTGGGGGCGACGCAGGGCGGGGATTACTTCACCTCGATCCTCGAAGAGGCCGGGGTGCAACCGCGCGTGGCCTATCGCTCGTCGAGTTTCGAGATGGTGCGCGGGCTGGTCGGGCAGGGGTTGGGCTATGCGATCCTGTCGACGCGCCCGGCGGCGACGGTGAGTTATGACGGGCATCTGCTGGTCACGCGACCGTTGCGCGCGGCGGCGCGGCCCAACCGGGTGATGCTGGCCACGCGGCGCGGCAGCGACCCGGGCCCGCAGGCGGCGCGGTTCATCCGCTATTGCCGGGATTATTTCCATCTGGATGAATGAGGCGCGGTGGGCGGCCACCCACCCTTGAGAGGAGAATGAACAGTGGCGCATGAGCGTATTCGCAGTTTCAACACCCGGGAGACATATCCCGAACAGGCGCTCGACAACGACCTGTGCCAAGCGGTTGTGACGCGCGGCGGGCGCACCGTGTGGATGCGGGGGCAATGCCCGCAGAACCTTGACGATGCCAAGAACATCGACAGCCACGATCCGGGCGAGCAGACCCACAAGGTCATGCAGAACATCCGTCAACTGATCGAAGAGGCGGGCGGCCGCATGGAGCACCTGGTGAAGGTGGTGGTCTATATCACCGATGTGCGCCACCGCGAGGCGGTCTATCGCGTGATGGGCGAATATATCCGCGGCGTGCACCCGGTTTCGACCGGGCTTGTCGTGCAGGCGCTGGCGCGGCCCGAATGGCTGGTCGAGATCGACGCGACGGCGGTGATCCCGGATTGAGGGGTTCGTGGGGGCCAGCCCCCACACCCCCGGAGTATTTCCGGCAAGATGAAGGAGCGGGGCGATGACATTTTCACTGGTGGCGCGCTGCGCCGAGACGGGCATGTTCGGGGTGGCGATCTCGTCTTCGTCGCCGGCGGTGGCGGCGCGTTGCGCCTATGCCCGGGCGGGCGTGGGCGCGGTGGCGAGCCAGAACGTGACCGACCCGCGGCTGGGGCCGCTGGCGCTCGACGTGATGGGGCGGGGGATGAGCGCCGGGGAGGCGATTGCCAAGGTGCAGCGGTCGGGGCACCATATCGCGTATCGGCAGGTTCTGGCGGTCGATGCGCAGGGGCGGGTGGCGATTCATTCGGGGCCCAATTCGCTGGGCATCTGGACCGAGGCCCGGGGGCGTGACGTGGCCTCGGGCGGGAACCTCCTGGCCAATGACGGGGTTCCGGCGGCCATCGTGGCGGGGTTCGAGGCGGCGCGGGGGCATCTGGGCGACCGTTTGATCGCGGCGCTGCGCGCGGGGCTGGCGGCGGGCGGCGAGGCCGGGCCGGTGCATTCGGCGGGGATGATGATCGTCGACGACGTGCCCTGGCCGGTGGCCGATCTGCGTTGTGACTGGATCGACGCGGGCTGCCCGATCGAGGCGGTGGAGCGCGTTTGGAAGGTCTACAAGCCGCAATTGCGCGACTATGTCACCCGCGCACTCGACCCCACGCGGGCGCCGTCCTACGGGGTGCCGGGGGACGAATGAACCGGTTCTCGCTGCGCCAGCTCGAGTATTTCGTGGCGGTGGGCCGGGCCGGGTCGATCGCGCGGGCGGCGGAGATGGTCAACGTGTCGTCGCCGTCGATCTCCTCGGCGATTGCGCAGCTCGAGGAGGCGCTGGGCCTGCTCCTGTTCGTGCGCCGCCGGGCGCAGGGGCTTTCGCTCACCCAGGCGGGGCGGCAAGTGATGGAACAGGCGTCGCGTGTGCTGGCCGAGGCCGAGGCGTTGAACCTGCTTGCGGGCGAGATCGCGGGCAGCGTGCGCGGGCCGCTGGCGGTGGGGTGTCTTCTGACCTTTGCGCAGATCATCGTGCCGGCGCTGCGCCGTGGTTTCGAGGCGCGCCACCCGGAGGTGCATATCCGCCAATACGAGCGCGACCAGGAGGGCATTTTCGAGGGGTTGCGCCGGGCCGAGCTGGATGTTGCGCTGAGCTATGACATGAACATCCCCGAGGATCTGGAATTCGCGCCGCTGTTGCCGCTCAGGCCCTATGCGGTGATGGCCGCCGACCACCTGCTTGCGGGCCGGGCGGAAGTGACGGCGGCGGAACTGGCGGCGCATCCGATGATCCTGCTCGACCTGCCGCATTCCGCGGCCTATTTCCTGTCCTTCTTCGACGAGACCGGCACGCCGCCCCTGATCGGAGAGCGCACCCGCGACATGGCGGTGATGCGCAGCCTTGTCGCCAACGGGTTCGGCTATGGCATCGTCAATATCCGCCCGCTCAATGATCTCGCCCCCGACGGGCGACCGCTTTGTTTCGTGCCGCTGGCCGGGTCGGTGGGGATGATGCATCTGGGGCTGGTGATGGCGCGGGGGGCCGCGGGCCTGCCGACGATCCGGGCCTTCATCGAGCATGCGCGCGGCTATGTCGAGGGCGGCCATGTGCCGGGGATCACCCCGCTGGAGGCGCCGGCATGAGCCGCACGCTGGAGCATCTCGACCGGCTGGTGGGCTTTGCCTCGCTCACCGATAGGCCCAATGGCGAGATCGTGGATTACGTCGCCAATGTGCTGGGCGCGGCGGGGGCGCGGGTGCATCGGGTCGAGGGGGGACGCGGGAAATCGGGGGTGTTCGCCGCGATTGGTCCCGAGGGGCCGGGCGGTGTGATGCTTTCCGGGCATGTCGATGTGGTGCCGGTGGCGGGGCAGGATTGGTCGTCGGACCCGTTCACGCTGCGCCGTGCGGGCGACCGGGTGTTCGGGCGCGGGACCACCGACATGAAGGGGTTCCTCGCTGCGATGCTGAGTGCGGCGGAACGCGCCGGGGCCCTGGCGCACCCGCTCAAGCTCGCGTTTTCCTGGGACGAGGAGATCGGCTGTCGCGGTATCCCGGTAATGCTGGAGAGGATCGACGAGACCGTGGGGCGGCCCGAGGCCTGCATCGTGGGCGAGCCGACGGGGATGCGGATCGCGCTGGGCCACAAGGGCAAGACATCGCTGCTTGCGGTGGCGCGGGGGCAGGCGGGACATTCGGCCGAGGCGCCCGATTACGTCAACGCGCTGCATCTGGGGGCCGAGATGATCGCCGCGCTGCGCGCCGAGCAGGACCGGCTTGCCCAAGAGGGGGCGCGCGATGACGGCTTTGCCATTCCCTACAGCACGGTCCATGCCGGGGTGATGCAGGGGGGGCGCGCGCTCAACATCGTGCCGGACCGGGCCGAGATCGCCTTTGAGATCCGCAACCTGGCCGAGGAACCGCCCGGCGAAATCATCGCCCGGCTGCAAGCGACGGCGCGCGAGATTGCCGCGCGGGCGGGGCCGGGGGGCGGGCTGGAGATCGAGCAGACCGGGGCCTATCCCGGGCTTGCCACCGCGCCGGACAGCCCGGCGGTGGCACTGGCCCGGCAGATCGCGCCCGGGCCGGGGCCGATCAAGGTGTCCTATGGCACCGAGGCGGGGCATTTCGCGGCGCGCGGCATCGAAACCGTGGTTTGCGGGCCGGGCGACATGGCGCAGGGGCACAAGCTGGACGAATTCATCGCGCTCGACCAGTTGGCGCAATGCGATGCGATGCTGGACCGGTTGCTGGCACGGTTGAGGGGCGAGAGCGGATCGTGAGTCCTCACCGGATGTCATGCGCCGCGTCAGCACGCAAAACGATCAATGCGCGAACCGCTCCGGCATCCGGTCAAATCCGACAACGGAGAGGTGGGCGAATCGCCCACCCTACACTCTGCCCCGCAGTTTCTTCACCGCCGCGCGCTCTTTCTTGGCCTTGATCCGCCGTTCCTTCGACCCTCTGGTCGGTTTCGTGGGGATGCGGCGTTTGGGGGCCACCAGCGCCTTTTCGATCAACTCCACCAGCCGCTCGCGCGCGATCTCGCGGTTGCGCGCCTGGTGGCGGGTCTCCTCGACCCGGATCAGCACCGCGCCGTCGCCGGTCCAGCGCCGTCCGGCCAGCCGCTTCAACCGCCGTTTCACCGCCTCGGACAAGTGGGGCGAGCGCGCGGCCTCGAAGCGCAGCTCGACCGCGGTTTCGACCTTGTTCACGTTCTGACCGCCCGGGCCGGACGAGCGGCTGAACGTCTCGGTCAGTTCCCAGTCTTCGAGCGTGATCTGATCGTTGATGGTTAACGGCATTCCGACGTTTCCGATGGCAGCCGGGGGGTGCGCGGATGTCAGCCGGATGTCACCCCCCCCGATTTCGGGGTGTTGCTTGGAAACGTAAACGCCCCGCGCGCAATCGAAAAGGGCCGCTTCCGGACGGGAAACGGCCCTTCGAGATTTAAGGAGGTGCTCCGGTTAGGCGAACACCAATCCGGGGTCGTCACAACCCGAGGGCTGCCTCAGGTGATCCTCTCCCGCACTGTTCCAAAGCCTTTCTCCATGATCTCAATAGACACAAGAGCACCTCCTTTCTTTGGTTTCGATCACCCTCAGATTGCCACAGGTTGTGCATATGTCAAACGAAATCACGAGATACGGGGTGAAACTTGTGTGACGATGATGCGAAAAGGGGCAAGTGCGATCAGTGCGAGGGCCAGCTTGACCAGCCAGTCGGCAAAACCCAGCGACACCCAGAGCGGCGCTTCGGCGCCCAGCGTCATGAAGGGCGCCGGCTCCCAGGCCCAGCTTATGGCCGAATCGGCTACGCCGCCGAACGACATCGAGGCCGAGAAGGCGATGCTGAAAAACAACGCCGTATCCAGCGCCGACCCCACCAGCGTCGACACCAGAGGCGCCCGCCACCATTGCCCCCGAACGCGATTGAACACAGCAACATCAGTGAGTTGCGCGATCAGGAATGCGGTGCCCGACGCCACCGCGATGCGCAGCGGCACGGCGGCATATTCATAGCCGTCACCCTGCAACATGATCTGCGAGCCGATCAGCGAACAGATCACACCGGTCACGAAACCGGCCAGGACCACCTTGCGCGCCGGTCCCGGCCCATAGACCCGGTTCATGATGTCGGTGACGAGAAAGGCGAACGGATAGGTGAAGGCGCCCCAGGTCAGCAACCCGTCGAGAACGAGAAACTGAACGAGGATGTTCGAGGCCACGACAATGGTGGCCATGGCAAGAATGCCGGGAAGGTGCGTGCGATTCATATCTGGTTAAGCCCGTTTTGACATGGTTGCGGCGACATGGCTCCTCCTCGCGTGGAACAGGTGGCGTTTAATGGGTGTGATGGTGAATGGCAAGCTCTGACGGGACCGTGTATTCGACGAATTCGGTGTGCTGCGGGAAAATGAAATTGTCGTCCGCCACCATGGTCAGACGGATATGGCCATCCGCGGCGCGCCAGGCGGAAATGCCTTCGAGATTGCCATGGCGTCCGACGGGTGAGCGGAACACCTCGTCATCGCTCCAGCCCTGGGCGGTTTCGCTCACGCGCCGCACGCGCGAACGGAAACCATAGCCGGAAAAGGCACGCTCCAGAACGTAAAGCGCCCCATCCGGGCCAAAGGACGCGCCGGATGGCACGAATCCGTCGACGGGTTGCAGCGTGGTGATGACGGACCATTCCCGGCCGTCGAAGCGATAGACGGGAAAGGCCCCGTCCCGCAGAAATCGCTCGGGAATGGCGTGAATTCGCCCTTTTTCATCAATGGTCAATGCCTCGATCCCACCATTTTCAGGGAAAAGCCGAAAATCGGGATGCGGAGGCAAGCGAAAGACGCGGCCTGAATTCGCAAGATGTATGACGCGGTGATCTTGCTCATACGAGATATAGAGTCCATCGACATCCACCACGACGGCCTCGGCGTCGATATCAGGCTTTTCAACACTCTGGGTCGGGTCGATCGGGGTAAAGTGATCGATCCTGACGTCGGTGATCCGGTCGCCGTCGCGCATCAGGACACCGCGGGCAAGAAATCCCCGATCGGTCACGGCCACGAAATCGCGCCCGTTCGCCGCGACGTCCAGACCGGAAAAGCCCCCGAAATCCGGTGAAGCCTCCTGCCAGACATGGCGGGCCACGAAATTCTCGGGAAACGGTTCTTCGACCGATCCGGCGAGCGTCGATGTGACCAGAAGGATCGCCCCTATGGCGACTGCAGAACGCTGACGCATTGCCTGGGCAGGTCGGCGAGGACATATTCGCGCCGTTTCTTCGGTTTCGGTGCGTTCGGATCGGGCGGCGGCGGATTGAGGATGTTGTTCACCCATTCCTGCGCCTCTGCGCATCCATCACCGCGCGGTGGCGGGTTCTGATTCTCGCACGCACGCATACCCCGGGGACAGGCGAGGCGGACGTGAAAATGGTAATGATGCCCCCACCAGGGCCGCACCTTGCGCAGCCATGCGCGGTTGCCGCGTTCATCCTTGCACATCTGCACCTTGGCCCCCGGAAAGACGAATATCCGGGCCACGCGGCGGTCGGATGCGGCGGCCTTGATGATCTCGTGATGGGCGCGGGTCCAGTTCCGGTTCACGAACGCCCCGTTCGCGCGTCGCAACGAGATCGAGGAGATGCTCTCGCGCGCCGCCCGCGACAGGTTGAGCCGATGGCCGGGCAACATCCAGACATCGACGTCGAGTCCGATCTGGTGACTGCGGTGCCCCGACAGCATCGGCCCGCCGCGCGGCTGGCTTATGTCGCCGACATAGATCCCTTTCCACCCCGGTTGACGGGCTGCGGCGCGGCTCAGCTCCTTGATGAAATCAATGGTTTCCGGATGGCCCCAGTTGCGGTTTCGCGACAGCCGCATCGCCTGCCAGGTGGGGCCGGATTCGGGCAATGCCACCCCGCCGGCAAGGCATCCCTTGGCATATCCGCCGAAAGCTGCCGGTTTGTGCCGAGACGGCGCGCTCTTGGAGCCGAAAAGCTGTTTGGCAAGCGGGTCCGCCGCATGGCCCGGCATCGCCAGACCAAGCAGCAGGGCAATCATCAATGTGGTGAAACGGACCATGTTTCCTTGTCTCCCTTGGCGTTGACCCATCGTAACATGATCAGGCCGACAAGGAACAGCAGGACGACCGGCGCGATACCGAGACGCGCGCTTTGGGTGATCGTTGTCGCAAGCCCGATGAGGGCGGGTGCCAGGAACGCCGTGGCCCGCCCGGACAAGCCATAAAGACCGAAACTCTCGGTCGGTGCAATCGGGTCGGTATGGCGGGCCATGAGCGTCCGGGAAGCCGCCTGCAACGTGCCGCCCATGCCGCCGATCAACACCCCGCACCCGAAGAATATGATATCCGGGAGGGTCGAACCCTCGGGCAGGGGAATGCCGAGTATCTGCTCGCGTGACATGCCGACAATGACCGTGCAGACAATGATGAGGGTCCAGATCGCCATGATGACGACAGGCTTGGGCCCCAGGCGCTTGTCGAGCTTGCCGCCGAGCCAACTGAACGCTGCCGCCGATATGACGCCGACGATTCCGAAAATGCCGATCTGGGTCAGTTCCCAGTTCAAAACCAGCTTGGCATAGACTCCGCCAAACCCGTAAAGCCCGTTCAGCGCGTCCCGATAGAGCATTGACGATCCGAGATATGTGAGCAGGCTTGTTCGGTGAGCCAGGTTGGCAACGGATTTGCGCAAGAGCTTCATCGCGTCGGAAAATCCGGCCCCGATGCGCGGTGTCCGCACGTCACGCACCCACAGGAAATAGGGGACCATGAACACCATATACCACAGCGCGGTCAAAGGTCCGACAAAGCGCGTGCCCTCGTTCTCGGCGGCATTCATCAGGCCGAAGCCCGGGTCCAGGCCGATCAGGGTCTTTCCGCTGTCCTGCTCGACGAAGAAGAGCAGCATGATGATCAACGACACGAGGCCGCCCAGATAACCGAAGGCAAAACCCGAGCCCGAAATCTCGCCAACCTGCTGTTCGTCGCCAAGCGAGGGCAACTGGGAATTGATGAAGATCAGGGCATATTCGGCCCCGACGAAACCGAACCCGAAGGCCAGCAGCATCCACCACATGCCCGACCCGTCCGGCATGGTCCACCACAAGGCGGCGGATCCGACCACATACATGATCGAAAACCCGACGATCCAGGGCATGCGCCGACCCTGGGTGTCGGCCAGCGCCCCCATGATCGGAGCGCCAAGCCCGATGAGCAGCCCGGTGATCGTCAGACAAAGCGACCAGACGCTCTGCGCGCGCGCGCCAGCGGCCTGAGGGTCAAGACCTTCAGAAAGAAAGAATTCTGCCGCAACCCCGGCAAAGAACGGACCGAAGACGAATGTGACGAGAAGGGTGTGATAGGGCTGGCTGGCCCAGTCAAAGAACCACCACCCCCAGATGCGCTTGCGCGCGGAAATTCCGGCCATGCCTGCCCCCTGTTCGATTACCGAACTTAGACCGTGAATTCAGTGGTGAGGCAAGGTATTCCTGACCTTGACTTATGGCAATTTTCCGACTTGGCCTTGTCCTTGGACCAGGGGCACCCTAGTTTCACAAGCGCAAGACAACAAGAGGAAATTCAGCATGATGGCAATCTATGGGCCGCTGGCGCTGATTCTGAACGTGGCATTTTTCATTCTGCTTGCCCATATCATCATGAGCTGGCTGATCAATTTCCAGGTGCTCAACCTGCATCAACCGTTCGTCGCCCAGGTATGGCACGGCCTCACCCGCCTGCTGGAGCCGATCTATGAGCCGATCCGGCGCATCCTGCCCGATACGCGCCCGCTCGACCTTGCGCCGCTGGTGGTTTTCATCATCATCATTTCGCTGCGCGATTTCATCCTGCCCGAACTTCTATTGCGTTGAACCATTGCCCGGCCGGGTCTTGTTCATTCCGTCCTGACATGTGAAACTCCCGGCAAGAGCAGGCAAAACAATACAGGCTTTTCATGTCAGGCGCTGCCACGCTTCTGAGCGATGTATTCGGCTTCGACTCGTTTCGTCCGGGCCAGCAAGAGATCGTCAACGCGGTTGCGTCGGGGCGCGATGTGCTCGCCATCATGCCGACAGGTGGCGGCAAATCGCTTTGCTTTCAGTTGCCAGCCTTGATGAACACCGGGGTCACGGTGGTCATCTCACCGCTGATTGCGCTGATGCGGGATCAGGTGCGGGCCTTGCGCGAAGCGGGCGTCGAGGCGGGTGCGCTGACCAGTGGCAACACCGAGGCGGAAACCGATGCTGTCTGGCAGGCGCTGGACAGCGGCCGGTTGAAACTGCTTTACATCGCGCCCGAACGGCTTGCCGCCGGATCCGCACTTGGCATGTTGCGGCGGATCAATGTCGGGCTGATCGCCGTCGACGAGGCCCATTGCGTGAGCCAGTGGGGCCATGATTTTCGCCCCGATTATCTCAGGATCGGCGAGTTGCGGCAGGCGCTGAACGTGCCGCTGGCCGCGTTCACGGCGACGGCCGATGCCGAAACCCGCGACGAGATCGTGGCGCGCTTGTTCGGCGGCAATAACCCCGAGGTTTTCCTGCACGGGTTCGACCGGCCCAACATCCATCTCGCGTTTGCCGCAAAGGACGGGCCGCGACGTCAGATCCTCGAATTCGTGGCGGCGCGAAAGGGGCAATCCGGGATCGTCTATTGCGGCACCCGGGCCAAGACCGAAGGTCTGGCGCAGGCGTTGCGCGAAGCGGGGCATAATGCCTGCCACTATCACGGTGGGATGGAGGCCGAGGACCGCCGTATCGTCGAGACGCGGTTCGCCCGGGAGGACGGCCTTATCGTGGTTGCGACCGTTGCTTTCGGGATGGGCGTGGACAAGCCCGATATTCGCTGGGTCGCCCATGCCGACCTGCCAAAGTCGATCGAGGCCTATTATCAGGAAATCGGTCGCGCTGGCCGCGACGGGGCGCCTGCGGAAACGCTCACCCTGTTTGGCCCGGATGACATCCGTCTGCGTCGAACGCAGATCGACGAGGGCCTTGCCCCGCCGGAACGCCGCTCGGCCGATCATGGCCGTCTCAATGCCCTGCTTGGCCTCGCCGAGGCGATTGAGTGTCGTCGCAAGACGCTGCTGTCCTATTTCGGGGAGGCGACGGTCAGCTGTGGCAATTGCGATCTCTGCGACACCCCCGCCGAAACCTTCGATGCGACAACGGCGGTGCGCAAGGCGCTGTCTGCGGTGCTGCGAACGGAAGAGCGGTTCGGCGCGGCGCATCTGGTTGATATCCTGTTGGGCAATGCCACCGAGAAGGTGCGCCAGCGCGGGCATGACGGGTTGCCGACCTTTGGCGTGGGAGCGGAATATTCGCGTGCGCAATGGCAGGCGATCTTTCGCCAGATGCTGGGCCATGACCTGGTGCGCCCCGACCCTGAACGCCATGGTGCGCTGCGCCTGACCGCGAAAGCCCTGCCAATCCTGCGCGGTGAAGAAAACATGACATTGAGACAGGACAGTGTTCGCAAGTCCCCGGACAGGCCGGCAGTCAAGACATTGGTGTCGGAGGAAGATGCACCGTTGCTTTCGGCGCTCAAGGCGAAACGCAGGGCCCTGGCCGAGGCCGCCGGCGTGCCCGCCTACATCATCTTCAATGACCGCACCCTTATCGAGATGGCCGAAACCCGGCCTGCCTCTCTGGATGACATGGCCCGGATCGGCGGTGTCGGAGCAAAGAAGCTCGAACGTTATGGCGATGCGTTCCTGTCCGTCATCCAGGGCGAAGCCATCCAGGTGCATCCGATGCGACGCGGGATTGCCGGGCGGGACGCGGGGCGGATTTACGATCGTTTGATGCAGGCGCAATCCGGTCTCGTTCGCGGCAGCACCGGGATCGAGAAGCCGATGACGTGTTCGGCCTCTCTGGTGGCGCGCGTCGCGCAGTTGCGCAGTGCCGATGCGCGCGCGATCGAGCGGATTCTCGGGCCGAAACGCTCCGAACGATTTGGCGCGGCCTTTCTGGAAATCCTCGGTGAGGTGGGCTAGGTCCCGATCCGGGATGCATCATTTGGGGTTTCAACATGCTTGTCGTCGTTTCGCCCGCCAAACGTCTGAACGAAAACCCGGGTGCCAGGTTCGAAACGACCCGGCCGGTATTCCAGGACGAAGCCGAGAAGCTGGCATCGATTGCGCGCGCGTTGAGCGCAGATGAATTGAGAAAGCTCATGGGGATCAGCGAAAAGCTGGCCCTGCTCAACCGGGACCGGTTTCGCGATTTCGGTGCCATGCCGCGCGGCGCGGCGGCTCTGGTCTTCGACGGGGACACCTATGCCGGGCTGGAGGCCGCGTCACTGGATGACGATGAAATGGACTGGGCCGCGGATCACCTTCGCATCCTGTCGGGGCTTTATGGGCTCTTGCGACCGACCGATGAGATCGAGCCCTACAGGCTTGAAATGGGAAGCCGATTGGCCAATCCACGCGGCAAGACGCTTTATGAATTCTGGGGGGATCGGATTTCCCGGGCCTTGAATGATCAGGCCAGAGCGAGCGGAAGCACGACCCTCGTCAATTGTGCCAGTCAGGAGTATTTTGGCGCGGTTGATCGGGGCGCGCTGGAATTGCGGGTGGTCGAACCCGTGTTCATGGAAATGCGCGCCGGGAAACCCGGGATCGTGAGTTTTTTCGCCAAGAAGGCGCGGGGTGCGATGGCGCGTTTCGTCGTGCAGAACCGGCTTGTCGATCCGGAAGACCTCAAAGATTTCGACACTGGCGGCTATCGTTTCAACGCTGAAATGTCGCAAGCCGATCGTTGGGTTTTCCTGCGCGATGAGGACGCTCAGGCCGGAGTCTGAACATCCTGCGGAACGATTTCACGCGTGTCATCCGGGCGATACCTGGCGATCATCGAGAAGATCTCGACCTTGCGCAGCGGTTTGGTCAGGTAGTGATCGAGACCGGCGGCCAGAACGGCTTCGCGATCACCATCCATGGCATGGGCGGTCAAGGCGACGATGGGCACATGGGGCCCGCCCTGGCCTTCGATCGCGCGGATCTTTTCTGTGGCCTCTTTCCCATCCATCTTGGGCATCGAGATATCCATGAAAACCAGATCTGGAGCGAAATCCTGATACTGCTGGACGGCTTCAATTCCATTGCCGGCGAATTTCAGGTCGATGTCCAGCGCCTTGATCATCTTGCGAAAGACGAGTTGATTGGTCTTGTTGTCCTCGGCGGCGAGAATGCGCATGGGCCGGGAGCGAGGGATCGATTTTGGTGCCTGGGCCGCAAGCGGGCGCGTTTCTTCGCGCCGCTGCCCGGTTCCCAGGGCGGCGAGATGTCGAAACAGGACGCGCCGGGGCGTCGGTTTGGGCATCACGCTCTGGATCAATGCGAAAGCCGGATCCTGTTCGGCGGCACCCGGATTCTGGCTGGCCAGGATGATCGGCACATCGACGCCGTCCTCGTGCAGTTTTCGGGCCAGTTCAAGCCCGTCCATCCCGGGCAGGTTGTGGTCGCTCACGATGGCATCAAAGCTCTGGTCAAGCGCCTCGAGTGCTTGCGCCGCGTTGGCAAAGCCAACGGCTTTCAGTCCGAGCGCCTCGATCTGCTTGCCCAGGATCAGGCGGTTCACGTCCAGTTCGTCAATGACCATGATCTTGTGCAAATGATGCGACAGCCCGGTGGTGTCGTCGGTGCCCGTGTCCCTTGTTTCGAGCGTCACCTTGAAACCGAAACATGATCCGACCCCTTCTTCGGAATCGACCCAGATCTCACCGCCCATCAAGCGGATCAGTTTCTCGCTGATGGCGAGGCCGAGCCCGGTGCCCTCGAATTGACGGTTGCGTTCGTTCTCGACCTGGTTGAACTCGCCGAAGATATGCCCGACCTTGTCGGCGGCGATGCCGATACCCGTATCCTCGATCGTCACGTGAAGCTGGGTTTCGGGGCTGTTTTCCTGTTGTATGCCAACGACCCGCACCAGAACGTGCCCTTCGAGGGTGAATTTTACCGCATTGCCAAGAAGGTTGGTCAGGACCTGCCGGATGCGGCCGGGGTCACCCAGGAAAACAGTGGGGAGAAACAGATCATACTCGACAAGGATATCGATTCCCTTGTCGCGGGCCACGGGTTGCAACAGCAGGACGACCTCGTGAATGCAGCGTTCAAGATCGAACGGTTCGGGATGCAGGACCAGTTTCTCGGCCTCGATCTTGGAATAGTCGAGGACATCGTTGATGATCACGAGAAGAGCCTCGCCCGAGTTCTTGATCGTATCCACATAGAGTTTCTGCTCGTCATCGAGCGTCGTGTCACGCAGCAGCTCGGCCATGCCGACGACTCCGTTCATGGGGGTGCGGATTTCGTGGCTCATGTTGGCAAGGAACGAGGATTTCGCCCGGTTTGCCGCTTCGGCCCGTTCGCGGGCCTTCTTGAGCTCCTTTTCGTAGCGCACGGTTTCGGTGATGTTGAGGGCGAGGCTGACGACGTCGCCGCCATGACCGCGCTGGTCGATCAGTTTGATGTATTGCCCGTTCCAGAGCCGGATCACCGTGGGATCGGGCGAGGGCGATTGCCAGCGTTCGATCATCGTCGCCCGCCAATCGGCGGCGGCTTGGTCGCCGATATCGATGATTCCCTCCTCCGTGATCAATTGCAGGATGCGAACATAGCTGATCCCCGGCGCGACCTCCTCAAGCCCGTCGAACACCGCGAGATAGGACTTGTTCGCCGCAATCATGAGGCTTTCGACATCGAAGACGGCGAACCCGTCCTGGATGGTTTCGATGGAATGCCAAAGCCGACGCTCGGCGATTTCGACCTTTTGATGCGCGACGGTGAGATCGGATTTCACGCGCTGGTTCTCGTCGCGCACGGTTTTGACTTCAGCGCGTGTTTCCACGATCTCATCCGAGAGTTTGCGGGCGTGAAGCCCGAGCTTGCGGTTGGCTGCGAACAACTCGGCCTGTTTTTGTTCCAGCAGCCGTTCGGCGGCGAGTCTTTGACGTCGTTCCTGGGCGAGTTTGTTTGCCAGGCTCATTTCGAAACTCTCGGATATCGCATTGCGGGTCCGGGAGACGTTCTGCCATTACGGTGAATTTTCGCTTAACCGCTGAATCAGGAATCGTTGCGAAAATGCATGGCGCATGAGACGCTGAGGGGTATTGCCGATGGAGGAATTCATGCGCTTTTTTCTGATCGCCCTTGTCGTCGTGATCGGGCTGCCCGGTGCAGCTGTCGCAAAGGACGTGGTGCCCGAGCGCCGACTGGTCGTGACCAATGATGTCGATTTCTACGGGTCCGACCTTCAATCGCTGTTCGATACCGACCTGCAATCATGCCAGAACGCCTGTCTGTCCGACCCGCAATGCCGGGCCTTCACGTTCAACAATCGCTCGAATGCCTGTTTCCCGAAATCCGCCATAAGTGAAAAGCAGCCCTATGACGGCGCGGTTTCCGCCGAAGTTCTGGAGGTGGACCCGCGTGTCGCACAAACTGCGGGCGCGCGGGCGCAGGAGTTGGCATTTCTGAAGCAACGCGATCTCGAGCACGCCCTGGAACAGGCTAGGGGGATCGGGCCGCTTCATCCCGGTGGGCAATGGGATGTGGAGACCCTTTTGAAGGCGGCGGAGGATCGTCGGCGCGCGGGTGATCCGCTCAATGCGATGCGCTGGATCGGGGCGGCGGTCGCGGTGACGGACGCCAGCGACCAATGGGTTGAATATGGCCGCCTGTCGCTTTCGATCAAGGGTTCGAATGCCACCGATCGGCGTCGTCGGGCCGAACGTGGCCTGCTTGCCGCGATCAATGGATACCTGAGGGCTGCGAACGATGCGCAACGCGTCAACGCGCTTGCGGTGATGTCTGACGCGCTGGAGCGTTCGGGTCGCGGGCGGGAGATGATTCCCGCCTTGCGGCTGGCCGAAGAAATTCGCCCCCGGCAAGACCTCTCGGCAAGGCTGGATGATGCAATCGCGAAATACGGCTTCCGCATCACCGAGCATGTGGTCGAAAGCGACCAGGCCGATCCGCGCATATGCGCCGAGTTTTCCGAACCCCTGGTCAAGCTCGGGACCGATTACGTATCCTTTGTCCGCATGCCCGATCAACGCATGGCCGTCGAGGCCGACGGAAACCGGATTTGCGTTTCGGGCGTGGCGCATGGTCAGCGATACGGGATCGTATTTCGCGAAGGGCTTCCTGCGGCCAGTGGCGAGGTGTTGGCCAAGGACGTGGAGCTCTCATTCTATGTGCGCGACCGCACACCTTCGGCCCGGTTTCCGGGGCGGGCCTATGTCCTTCCGAAAACCGGCTATGCGGCGGTTCCGATCGAGACGGTCAACCTTGAGCAGGTCAATCTGCGCCTGCGCCATGTCAGCGACCGCAACCTGTTGCGCGCGATCCAGGAGCAGTATTTCGGGCGCGCGCTGCCCTTTTTCACCGACCGGCGCTTTACCGGTGAGATCGGTGAGGAGGTCTGGACAGGTGTCGGAGAGGTTCGAAGTGAACTCAATGCCGACATCCTGACCCGTCTCCCGGTTGGCGAGATCGTCGCGGGGCTGCCTGCGGGGGTTTACGCGCTGAGCGCTTCGGTGCCGGGTGAAGACCGGTATGACGATCCGGGCGCGACGCAGTGGTTTGTCCTGTCCGATCTGGGCCTTTCGACGATGAGCGGCACCGATGGCCTGCATGTCTTTGTGCGCGGCCTCGGGGATGCCGAAACGCGTGAGGGGGTCGAGGTCACCCTCTTGTCTCGCGCCAACAGGGTTCTGGGCCGGACACGAACGGATGCCCGGGGCCATGCGCGGTTCGATGCCGGGTTGATGCGTGGCCAGGGCGGGGCGGAGCCGGCGCTGGTGACGGCCGAGGATGGCGAGGCCGACATGGCCTTTCTGTCTCTCAATGACCCGGCGTTCGATCTGTCGGACCGGGGTGTGGAAGGGCGCGCACCGGGAGGACCGGTGGATGTGTTCCTTGCGACGGATCGTGGCGCCTATCGGGCGGGCGAGGTGATCCATGCGACGGTTCTGGCGCGTGATTCCGAGGTCGCGGCGGTCGAGCAGCTTCCATTGACTGCGATCCTCACGCGTCCCGATGGCGTGGAATATGCCCGGCATGTCTCGCAAACCGGCCTGGCCGGCGGGCGCGTGTTCGACATGCCCATCGCGGCGAGCGCCCCGCGCGGCGTGTGGCGGCTGGACATCAAGGCGGACGTGGCCGCCGATGCGCTGGCCAGCGAGACGCTTCTGGTCGAGGATATCCTGCCCGAACGGATCGATTTCGAGATGTTCCTGCCCGACGATATGGTGCGGCCCGGTCAGAGCACGACCTTGGACGTGGCGGCGCGATACCTGTTCGGGGCCCCGGGCGCGGATCTGCCGGTCGAGGGGGATACCGTTCTGCGCGCCAAACGGTCGGTCGATGCGGTGCCGGGTTATGTCTTTGGGCGCCATGACCGCGAAGCGACCGCGCGCCGCGGCTCCTTTCAGGGCGAACGAACCGGCGCCGATGGCAATGCAAAGGTGCAGATCAGCCTGCCGGAGGCCCCGGCGGATGACCGCATGCTTGAACTCGAAGTGATCGGCCGCGTGTCCGAGGGGTCGAGCCGCCCGGTCGAGCGGCGCGTCACGCGGGCGGTGGCGCCTGCCGGGCCGGTGATCGGCCTCAAGCCCTTGTTCGACGAAGGGGTCGTGGCCGAGGGAACCGAAGCCGTCTTTGACGTGATCGCGGTCTCGCCTGCGCTTGAGCGGGTGCCGATGCAAGTGCGCTGGACCGTCAACCGGGTCGAGACACGGTATCAATGGTATCAGGATTACGGCAACTGGAATTGGGAGCCGGTCACCACACGTCGCACCGTGAAGCGTGGCGAAGGTGCGTTGGGCCAGGAGCCATTGCAGGTCTCTGCCCCGGTCGAGTGGGGGCGATACGAACTTGTCGTCGAGCGGCTCGATGGCAGCTATATTTCCAGCTCGCAGGATTTCCATGCGGGTTGGTATGCGCCGGCGGATGTGACCAATACGCCGGACATGCTCGAGCTTTCACTCGACAAGCCGGGGTATCGCAGCGGAGACACGGCGACATTGCGTCTCGTGCCCCGCTATGCGGGCAAGGCGCTTGTCATGGTGATGTCGAACCGGGTGATCGCGATGAAGGCGGTCGATGTGAAACAGGGCGAGAACCTTGTTTCGCTGGATGTGACCGACGAATGGGGGGCCGGGGCCTATGTCTCGGCGACCGTGATCCGGCCGATGGACGTTGCCGCCGGGCAGAACCCGGCGCGGTCGATGGGGCTTTCCTATGCCCGGATTGACCCGGGCGACAAGCGGCTCACCGTGGACATTGATGCGCCGGCCACGTCTGAACCGCGCGGGCCGCTGGATGCCGTGATCCGCGTGGATGGGGTCGCAGAGGGCGAAAGGGCCTTTGTCACGATAGCGGCGGTGGATGTCGGTATTCTCAACCTCACCGGCTTTGAAAGCCCCGATCCGTCGGCGCATTATTTTGGCCAGCGGCGGTTGGGGGTGGATATCCGCGATGTCTATGGCCGGTTGATCGACGGGATGAACGGGGCCATGGGAGCCGTGCGCTCGGGCGGGGATGCGTCGGGCGAGATGCGCATGCAGTCGCCCCCGCCGACCGAGGAACTGGTCGCCTTCTTTTCCGGTCCGGTCGAGGTCGGCCCCGGTGGAACGGCAGAGGTGTCTTTTGACATGCCGGGCTTCAATGGCACGGTGCGCCTCATGGCGGTGGCCTGGTCCGGGAGCGGGGTCGGCGAGGGCGAGGCGGATGTCCTGGTGCGTGACCCGGTGGTCGTCAGTGCCAGCCTGCCACGCTTCATGGCGCCCGGTGATCAAAGCCGGCTTCTGCTCGAGCTTGTTCACGCCGACGGACCGACCGGGCGCATGGGGCTTGACGTGTCGGCCGATGGCGTTTCGCTGGATGCAACGGCGGTCCCTTCGGGCGTGACGCTGGCGGATGGGAGCAAGGCGTCCTTCTCGGTTCCGATCCTGGCCGGAGATGTTGGCGATCACAGCCTGCGCGTCGCCCTGACAACACCGGATGGGCGGCTGCTTGAGAAAGTGCTGACCCTGCCGGTGCGCGTGAACGACCCGGAAATCGCGCTCACGCGGCGGTTCTCGCTCGGGGCGGGGGATACGTTCATGCTCGATGGCAATGTCTTCGCCGGGATGCGGCCGGGCACGGGCGCGGCGATCGTTTCCGCCGGACCGCTGGCCAAGCTGGATGCGCCCGGACTGCTTTCGGGGCTTGACCGTTATCCCTATGGCTGCACCGAACAGGTGACGTCCGTCGCGATGCCACTCTTGTATTTCGGGCAGGTTGCCACGGCACTTGGCCAAGGCAGCCAGCAACAGGTGCAAGACCGCATTGACCAGGCCATCGCACGGATTCTGAGCCATCAGTCCAGCAACGGGGCGTTCGGATTGTGGCGCGCGGGGTCGGGGGATTTCTGGCTCGACGCCTATGTCTCGGATTTCCTGAGCCGCGCGCGGGCCGAAGGCCATGACGTGCCGCAGAACGCCTTTCGCATGGCGATGGACAACCTGCGCAACCGGGTGAATTATGCCCCGGATTTCGACGAGGGTGGGGGCGACATCGCCTATGCATTGATGGTTCTGGCCCGCGAAGGGGCCGCGGCGATGGCCGATCTGCGGTATTTCACCGACGTGAAGGCCGAGGCGTTCTCCACGCCGCTGGCGGTTGCACAGCTTGGCGCCGCGCTGGCCATGTATGGCGATCAGACCCGCGCCGATGCGTTGTTCGCGCGGGCCGGGCGCATGATGCAATCGCGCTTGCAGCAAGAGGCCGCGGTCTGGCGCGCGGATTACGGCAGCAACCTGCGCGATGCCGCCGGCGTTCTGAGCCTCGCGGTCGAAGCGGGCAGCGACGCGGTCAACCGCGCGCAACTGGCCGATCATGTCGCGCAGACCGGCCGCCGTTTCTCGACGCAGGAAAGCGCGTGGTCCTTGCTGGCCGCGCGGGCGCTGGTCAACGATCCTTCAGTTTCCGGGCTGAGCGTGAACGGATCGCCGGTCGACGGGCCGCTGGTGCGCGCCTTCGAGGCCGAGACACGGTCGCAACCGCTGGCCATTCGCAACGAAAGAGACACGCCCACCGATCTGACCCTGACCACGTTCGGAGTCCCCGAAGTGGCCCCCGATGCGGGCGGATACGGCTATCGCATCGAGCGGCGCTATTACACGATGGCGGGCGCGCCGGTTGAGAGCCTTGCCCCCAGGGTGGGCGAGCGTTTCGTCGTCGTGCTGCGCGTGGCCCCGTTCGAGCGGGGAGAGGCGCGGCTGATGATCGACGATCCGCTGCCCGCCGGGTTCGAGATCGACAATCCGAACCTCTTGCGCTCGGGCGACATACGGGCACTGGACTGGCTCGACCCGCAGGAGGCCGAACATGCCGAGTTCCGGGCGGATCGTTTCCTCGCAGCGGTTGACTGGCGCTCGGACGAGGCGTTCCAACTGGCCTATATCGTGCGCGCCGTTTCGCCGGGTGAGTTCCACCACCCGGCGGCGCAGGTCGAGGACATGTATCGCCCGCAATACCGGGCACAGACGGCGACAGGGCGGATGACCGTGTTGGAATGAAACCGGTTACTTACATTGCGGGGGCGCTTGTTGTTGCCACGGCAATGGCCCTGGCATGGGCCCGGTTCGACCATTGGATCGACACGACCGACCTGCCGCCGCTCGTGGCCGAAACATCGGTCGAAATGCGGGATCGGAGCGATGGCTTGCTGCGGGTCTATACC
Organism: Paracoccaceae bacterium; assembly: GCA_011389685.1. Taxonomy (GTDB): domain Bacteria; phylum Pseudomonadota; class Alphaproteobacteria; order Rhodobacterales; family Rhodobacteraceae; genus Aquicoccus. Next base: position 3,772 of record JAABTV010000032.1, on the reverse strand, counting down.
GTGGAGGATGGGCGCTGGCGTCTGGCAACCGGGGTGGCGCAGGTCGATCCGCTTTATCTCGGCATGCTCATCGCCTTTGAAGACAAACGCTTTTTCTCCCATTCCGGCGTCGATCCATGGGCCATGGGACGGGCGCTTGGGCAGGCGCTTTGGCATGGCCGCATCGTGTCGGGGGCCTCGACCCTGACCATGCAGACCGCCCGCCTGCTGGAGGACAGCGGCACCGGGTCATGGGCAGGCAAGCTGCGCCAGATCCGCCTTGCCCTCACGCTGGAACGCAAGCTCAGCAAATACGAGATCCTTGGTCTCTACCTCACCCATGCGCCCTTTGGCGGCAATCTTGAGGGCGTGCGCGCGGCAAGCCTGGCCTGGTTCGGCAAGGAACCGAGGCGGCTGATCCCGGGGGAGGCGGCCCTTCTGGTGGCCTTGCCGCAATCGCCCGAGACCCGGCGGCCCGACCGTGACTGGCGCGCGGCACGGGCCGGGCGCGACCGTGTGCTTGCCCGTGCGCGAGATGCGGGCGTGATCGGGCGGGAAGCGTTCGAGACCGCGCATGCGGCCACCGTTCCGCGCCAGCGTCGGCCCTTTCCCGCACTGGCTCCGCATCTGACGGACCGGGTGCGGGCCGGCTCCCCCTTGTCCATACGTCATGATCTTTGCCTTGATGGGCCTTTGCAGAGGGCCTTGGAAGAGCTTGCCGTTGCCCGGGTTTCGAAATTGCCTCGGCAGGTGTCGATCGCGATGATGGTGGCCGATCATCGCAGCGGCGAGATCCTCGCCTCGGTCGGGTCGGCCAGCTATGGCGAGACGTCTTCGCGGCAGGGGTTCGTTGACATGACACGGGCGGTTCGGTCGCCGGGATCGACGCTCAAACCATTGGTTTACGCGATGGGTTTTGATCTCGGGCTGGTCCATCCCGAAACGGTGATCGAGGATCGGCCGGTGGCCTTTGGCTCTTACGCTCCGCAGAATTTCGACGGGCGGTTCCGTGGCGAGATCCGGGTGTCCGAGGCGCTCCGCCTGTCGCTCAATATCCCCGTGATCCTGCTGATGAACGAGATCGGCCCGGCCCGGTTCATGGGCGGGTTGAAGCGTGCCGGTGTCGATGCGGTATTGGCCCAGGGCAAGCCGGGGCTGGCGGTTGCATTGGGCGGGGTGGGGGTCTCGCTGCACGATCTGGTGCAACTGTTCGCGGGGCTGGCCCGGGGCGGTGAAGCCGTTGATCTGACCTGGAAACCGCGCGATTCAGCGGGTGTGGAGGGGCAAGCGTTCGTGAGCCCTTCCGCGGCGTGGCATGTGGGGCATATCCTGTCGCAACTGACCCTGCCGGGGGCCAAGGCGAAAGGGCGCCTGGCCTTCAAGACGGGCACGTCCTATGGCCATCGCGATGCGTGGGCGGTGGGCTATGACGGGCGCCACGTCGCCGGGGTCTGGATCGGGCGACCCGACGGAACGCCGGTTCCGGGGGCCTTTGGTGGCGATCTGGCGGCGCCGCTTCTGGTCGAGATATTCCAGCGTCTGAAACCCGAGCTTGACCCGCTTTCGCCACCGCCGCCGGAGACGCTGATGCTTGGCAATTCCGATCTGCCGGTGCCGCTGCGGCGGTTTCGCGGGCGTCAGGCGGTGTTCAGCGCGGAGTCCGATGCCCCGGTGCTCGCCTTTCCGCCTGATGGGGTGCGCCTGAGGCTGGAGGAGGGGATGCCACTGGTGGTCAAGCTGCGCGAGGGGGTGCCGCCCTTTGCGGTTCTGGCCGACGGTGCGCCGCTTGTGACAGGGGCACACCGGCGCGACATCGCGCTGGGGCCTGTCGGCAAGGGGTTCGTCTCACTGTCGGTGATCGACGCGCGCGGGCGGTCCGCGCGCGCCATGGTCGAAGTGGATTAAAGCGTTTCAGGTTTCAAAGGACTCGAAACGCGCTGCCTCTCCCTTCGGTCGAACGCGCGTTTCGATCCGGGTGTTTTCGTGTAAACCGGAAACGCTCTAAAGCCGTTCGATGGCCAGTGCGATGCCCTGGCCGCCACCGATGCACATGGTGATCAGCGCCCTGGCGCCGCCGATCCGTTCAAGCTCGTAAAGCGCCTTGACGGTGATGATCGCGCCGGTTGCGCCGACCGGGTGGCCAAGGGCGATGGCGCCGCCGTTGGGGTTCACCCTGGCCGGGTCGAGGCCCAGCCCCTTGTTGACGGCGAGGGCCTGTGCTGCGAAAGCCTCGTTCGACTCGATCACGTCGAAGTCATTGATTTCAAGGCCGGTTCTGGCCAGAAGGCTCTGCACGGCGGGGATCGGGCCGATGCCCATCACCTCGGGGCGGACGCCGGCATGGGCGTAGCCCAGAACCCGGGCACGCGGTTTCAAGCCGGCCTTTTCGGCGGCGTCGGCGCGGGCGAGGACGAGGGCGGCGGCGCCGTCGTTGATGCCGCTGGCGTTGCCCGCGGTCACGCTGCCGTCCTTGCGGAAGGCGGGGCGCAGGCTGGCGAGACCTTCGAGCGTGGTGGAGGCCTTGGGGTGTTCGTCGGTGTCGAAGGCAACCGTGTCGCGTTTGACCTTGACCTCGACCGGGACGATCTGGCTCTGGAAGCGGCCTTCCTCGATGGCCCGCGCGGTGCGCTGCTGGCTTTCCAGCGCAAAGGCATCCTGGGCTTCGCGGCTGATCTCGTGTTCGCCCGCGACATTTTCGGCGGTGACGCCCATATGGCCGGTTCCGAACGGACAGTTGAGCGCGCCGAGCATCATGTCGAGCGTGCGGATATCGCCCATCTTGGCGCCCCAGCGTTGGTCAGGCACAATATATGGTGCCCTGCTCATCGACTCGGCCCCGCCGGCGAGACCGAAATCGGCATCGCCCAGCATCAGCGATTGCACGACCGAAACGATCGCCTGCGCGCCCGAGCCGCACAGGCGGTTCACGTTCATCGCGGGCACCGTGTCGGGGATGCCCGCGTCCATCGCCGCGACGCGGCTGAGATACATGTCGCGCGGTTCGGTGTTGATCACGTGGCCAAATGCCACATGCCCAATCTGCGCGCCGTCGACGCCGGCGCGTTCCAGCGCCGCCTTTGCCGCGATCGCCCCGGTCTGTGCAGGGGGCGTTCCGGCGAGGGCGCCGCCGAAGGTGCCGATGGCGGTGCGGGCGCCGTCGAGGATTACGATGTCTGTCATGAGTCTATCCCGAATAAGTGAAGCGTTTCGGAATGCACCATACGCCGCGCGGGCGGGGAAAGGCAGGGCTACGTTTCGTCATTTTGCCCTTGTTTTCATCGGAAATGGAACCTTCAGCGGCACAACGGGGAAAAAATGTGGGGCGGGCGGGGCGCGGTTAACCCTTGCGCTGTTAACCGGATGGAAAGGGGGTGACATCCGGCTGCTGCCCGGCTGCCACCCGGCTGCCGGGAAAAGACGGGTTTCGCGGGGAGGCGGTTCGTTAACGGGGCGCGCGGTCGGGTCGGGGCGTATCAACATTTGCAGGATGGAACGCGACTGATTCGTCGCGCTTGTCGTGCCGGAGGCAGGACCTTGGCGTGACGATGGGCGCATGCTCGGTTCGCCACCTGACACAAGTTGCCCGATGACGGCGGTGGAGGTCAGAGCGGACCTTTCGACAGGAGGGCAGCGACCGACCGCGGGTGGGCGCTCCCGCCGGTTGTGGCAGGCACTTTATGGCGAGGTATCTTCCAACGGTTCTTGGCAGTTCTGCGTTGAATAGCGCCCGCCCTGTCTGTCGGAATTTCTGTATATTGGTAACCGGTGGCGAGCCCGTCGCCCGCCCTGGGCT
>JAABTV010000031.1 GCA_011389685.1 Paracoccaceae bacterium | reverse complement strand
GTCACGGCGCTTATCGATTCCTTCAAAACAAACAATTTTATCCACCCCCCGGCGCCGGCGGGGCCGCGCGGCCCCGCGCAACGCGGGCGCGCGCCCGCGTTTCCCCGGTTGCGAAGATTTCAGCCGCGGTCGATCTCGGCCGTGATCGCGTCGATCAGCCCGCGCAGATGCGCCGGCGGCACCGCCTGGCCACTCACCCATTGATAGAGATCCTGGTCGTTCTCCTCGAGCAGCCCGTCATAGGCATCGAGCGCGGCCTCGTCCAGCGCATCCAGCCGCGCCTCGGCAAAGCGCATCAGGATCAGATCCATTTCCTTGATGCCGCGCCGCATCGAGCGCATCTTCATGCGCTTGAGCCGCGCCTCGCGCGTCTCACCCAAGTTGCCCCTCCCGCGCCAGCCCGCGCAGGCGTTTTTCCAGCGATCCCAGACGGTTAGCCGTCCGATTGGCGCGGGCTTTCAATTCCCGCAACTCGGCCAGAATCTGGCTCAGCTCGTCATTGACCGGCTGCACCTCATGGGGCGCCTCAATGCCGTCGCCGCTGCCGTCCAGCAACCAGGTAAGCGAGACGTTGAGAATCCCGGCCAGCATCTGCAGCTTGTTCGCGCGCGGCTCGTTGATGTCGTTTTCCCAGTCCTGAAGCGTCACCAGCTTGACACCCAGCCGCTTGGCCAGCTGTTTCTGCGTCATGCCCGCCGCCTCGCGCGCGCCCTCGACGCGGTCGCCAAAGGTCGCCGTTTCCGGGTCGAACCAGCCCTCGGCCAGATTGTCGCTCATCTTCGATCCTTTCTGTTCCCGCTTGAAGGGGATGCGGTCGCAACTTATGACAGGTGACAGCGAAACACAAACCGGGGTTCCGACATCATGGCCTTCCTTTCCGACACGCTCACGCGCGTCAAACCCTCGCCCACTATCGCCGTCACGAACCTTGCGGCCGAGCTCAAGGCGCAGGGCAAGGACGTGATCGGCCTTGGCGCGGGCGAACCCGATTTCGACACGCCCGACCATATCAAGGCGGCGGGCATCACCGCGATCGAGGCCGGCAAGACCAAATACACCGCCGTCGACGGCATCGCCGAGCTGAAACAGGCGATCTGCGCCAAGTTCAAGCGCGACAACGGGCTTGAATACAAGCCCGATCAGGTCAGCGTCGGCACCGGCGGCAAGCAGATCCTCTACAACGCGCTCATGGCCACGCTCAACCCCGGCGACGAGGTGGTGATCCCCGCCCCCTACTGGGTGAGCTATCCCGACATGGTGCTGCTCGCCGGCGGCACGCCGGTGCCGGTCGAGGCGACGATCGAGAATGATTTCAAGCTCACGCCGGATCAGCTCGAAGCCGCAATCACGCCGAACACCAAGTGGTTCATCTTCAACTCGCCCTCGAACCCCACCGGCGCGGGCTATTCGCGCGACGAGTTGAAGGGGCTCACCGACGTGCTGATGCGCCACCCCCATGTCTGGGTGATGACCGACGACATCTATGAGCACCTCGCCTATGACGATTTCGAATTCTGCACGCCCGCGCAGATCGAACCGGGGCTGTATGACCGCACCCTCACCTGCAACGGCGTCTCCAAGGCCTATGCCATGACCGGCTGGCGCATCGGCTATGCCGCCGGGCCGAAAGAGTTGATCGGCGCGATGCGCAAGATCCAGTCGCAAAGCACCTCGAACCCCTGTTCCATTTCGCAATGGGCGGCCGTCGAGGCGCTCAATGGCCCGCATGACTTCATCGCCGAGAACAATGCCACCTTCAAACGCCGCCGCGATCTGGTGGTCTCGATGCTCTCCGCGATCGAAGGCGTCACCTGCCCCACCCCCGAAGGCGCGTTCTATGTCTACCCGTCGATCGCCGGTCTCATCGGCAAGACCAGCCCCGGCGGCACGAAGATCGACAATGACGAGATCTTCGCCAAGGCGCTTCTCGAGGAAAAGGGCGTCGCGGTGGTGTTTGGCGCGGCCTTCGGCCTCTCGCCCTGTTTCCGGGTCAGCTATGCCACCTCGGACGAGGCCCTCAAGGAAGCCTGCACCCGGATTCAGGATTTCTGCGCTGCCCTGACATGACAATCTGTGCTATGGCGTTTCGGGAAAAAGCTGAATCGGAAATACCCTGCCGCGCTTCGCGCTTTCGGGACATTCCCGATGCATGACATATCAGGTATTTCCCGAAACACCTTGACGGCTGAACAATGAGCGGCGACCTTCCAGACTATTACTTCCGGGTGCGCGAAAACGGCGCCTTCGTGTTCCGCGTGGACACCGAGAACCGCCAGCGCCGGATCGAGATGGACCAGATCGCCGTCGTCAACACCCGCAACGGCGAGATCAAGCCGCATGGCAACCGCGACCTCACGGAGCGCGATATCGAGGTGATCCGCGACTGGATGCAGGCGCGGATGCAAACCCTCGCCGCGCGCGACATCGACGACATCCACCGCGCGGTGGATCACCTCAACCTCACCACCCACTGGGCCCAGACCCGCGCGACGGATGCGCAGCTCGAAGAGGTGACGGACGCGCTCCTGCTGGCGATGCACGATTTGCGCACCGTGCTGGTGCGCAAGAAGGCCGACCGGCTGATGAAAGAGTGAGGCAGGTGCGCCGCGCGCGCGCGCGGCGCATGCGGGGCCGCGCGGCCCCGCGCCCGTTCTCACAACGCGCGCGCCACCGAAACCGCAAAGAACCGCCACATCAACAGACCCGCCGCCACCGCCAGACCCAGCGCCAGGCCCAGCCAGACCCCGACCCCACCAAGGCCCAGCACGAAACCCAGCCCATAGCTCGCCGGCACGCCCACGACCCAATAGGCCAGCACCGCGATCAGCATCGGCACCCTGGTGTCCTGCAATCCGCGCAACAGGCCCAGCGCCATGACCTGCGCCGCGTCGACCAGCTGGAACAGCGCCGCCGCCATCATCAGCACCACCCCGATCGCCAGCACCGCCTCGCGCTGCGGATCGTTCGGGTCGAGAAACAGCCCCACCATCGGCCCCGGCACCGTCACGAACACCACCACCGAAATCAACGCCGCCGCCATCGACAGGCCCAGCACGACAATCGCCCCGCGCATGAGCCCGTCAACATCGCGCCGCCCGATCGCACGACCGACCCGCACCGTGGCCGCGCTTGACAGGCCCAGATGCACCATGAACACCAGCGACGCAATGTTGAGCGCGATCCCGTGCGCCGCCAGCGGCACCTTGCCCAGCCACCCCATCATCACCGAGCTGGCCGCGAACAGGCTCACCTCCGCCAGCAGGGTCAGCCCGATCGGCAACCCCACCCACACCACCTGCCCCAGCGCCTCCCAGTCGGGCCGCCAGAACCGCAGGAACAGCGTGTGTTCCGGTGCCCGGATCAGAATATAGCCCATCAGCGCCACCAGAAGCACGCTCTGCACCACGACCGAAGCAATCGCGGCGCCGCGAATGCCCAGTTCCGGCGCGCCCCAATTGCCGAAGATCAGCGCGTAATTCACCGCCACGTTGGCCAGCGCCGCCACCACCGTCCCCCACAACACGATGCCGGTGTATTCGCGCGCCGAGAGATAGCTCTTGAGCACCATCCCCGCCAGCGCCGGCAGGATCCCCCAACCCGCGATTCCAAGGTATTGCGCGGCCAGTTCGGCGACATCCGCCTCCTGCCCCATCACGCCCAGAATGGGACGGGCAAAGATGAAGATCGGCATCGCCGCCAGCCCGAATCCGAGCGAGGCCCAAAGCCCCATCCGCGTGACCCGCCGCACCTGCACCGTGTTGCCCTCGGCCTCGGCCGAGGCCACCGCCGGCATCACCGCCAGAGCAAACCCCGCGCCAAAGATGAACAGCACGAAAAACACCATGCCGCCCAGCACGTTCCCGGCCAGCGCCCCCACGTCATACCAGCCCAGCATGAGCGTATCGGTCAGCGTCACCGCGTATTGCGCGACGTTTCCACCAATCAGCGGCAGGCCGAGAATCAGCGCCGAACGGGCATGCTCGCGATATGTGACAGGATGTCCCATGGCATCCCCTTACGCCGCCCCCCGCGGCGCGGCAAGACCCGGTCGGACGCGCCCTCAGATGGTGATGTTCGCCGCCCCGCCATCGAGCAGGATGTTCTGCCCGACCATGAAGCCGGCATGCTGCGAACAAAGGAACGCACAGGCCGCGCCGAATTCCCCGGCGGTGCCATAGCGCCCGGCCGGAATCGTGTCACAGCGTGCCGCGCGCACCTCCTCCGGGGTCAGCCCCTGCGCCTTGGCGGCATTGCCATCCAGCGCCACGGCGCGGTCGGTCGCGTGAATGCCGGGCAGCAGGTTGTTGATCGTCACCCCCGATCCCGCCACCTGCCGCGCCGTGCCCGCAACATAGCCGGTCAGCCCGGCGCGCGCCGAATTGGACAGACCCAGCACCCCGATCGGCGCCCGCACCGAAACCGAGGTGATGTTCACCACCCGGCCCCATCCGCGTTCCATCATCCCCGGCAACAGCGCCTTCATCATCGCGATCGGGGCCAGCATGTTGGCATCCAGCGCCTTGATGAAATCCTCGCGCTCCCAGTCATACCACATGCCCGGCGGCGGCCCGCCCGCATTGTTGACCAGGATATCGACCGCACCGGCGGCCTCCAGCACCTTCGCGCGGCCCGCTTCGGTGGTGATGTCGGCCGCAACCGGCACCACCTCGACGCCATGCTTCGCCGCAATCTCCTTTGCCGTCGCCTCAAGCACATCCGCGCCGCGCGCATTGAGCACCAGCGACACGCCCGCCCCGGCCAGTGCCTCGGCACAACCCCGGCCGAGGCCCTTCGACGAGGCGCAAACCACCGCCTTCTTTCCCGCGAGTCCCAGATCCATCTCCGTCTCCCTTTCTGTCATGTCCGGCCCCGACTTAAACGCACCTCGGCGCGAAATGCCAGCCGATCCCCGCGTCGCGGCAACCACGCCCGTCGCGCCGCCGCAAAATCCCGGCCGCCAAATCTCCGACACGTTGACCCGATCTCGCCACAATCCTAGGCTAGATCGTCGCCAGTCCGGCAACACCACCGCGAAAAGGCCCCGAATGACGACCGACCACACCCGCCCGGCCCATGCGCTGCCCGTCTACCCGTCGGCCCTGCTGCGGGTAACGAACGGCGCCAACATGGGCGACGGGCTCGGCTTCGCGGATGACCTCGTGCCCGAGGATTGCTATCAATTGGCCCGCCATGCGGCGCCGAACCGGCTTTCGCTGCATACCGCCGATAACGGGCATTTCACCGTGGCCAACGACTCATCGCTGGGCCAGCCTGGCGCGACCGTGGTGCTCGATTCCTGCCTCACCTTCATGACCCGCGCCAGCGACGTCACCGAACTGCTGGTGCTGGTCGAGGTCGATGCTGACGGCCACGCGGCCGAGATCTACGGCCTGCCGCTGGCGGACATACGCCCCAAGACCGATTACCTGCTGGTCGGCATCGACCGCGAGACCGCGCTTTCGCGCTTTGCCCAGGTCGCCTGCGTCTCCTTCGCGCGCGGCACCCGGATCACGCTCACCACCGGGCAACAACGCCCGATCGAGGATCTGCAGGTCGGCGACCGCGTGCTGACCCGCGACGACGGTCCGCAGGCGATCCGATGGATCGGCCAGAACACGGTGCGCGCGGTGGGCGAATTCGCGCCGATCCTGATCACCGCCGGCACCCTGCACAACCAACACGACCTGCTGGTCTCACCCGATCACCGGCTCTTCATCTACCAACGCTCCGACCGGATCGGCGCCGGCCGCCCCGAAATCCTCGTGCGCGCGCGCCACCTCGTCAACGGCGATACGGTGCGGGTGCAGGCCGGCGGCTTCGTCGATTACTTCCAGCTTCTTTTCGACCGCCACCAGATCATCTTCGCCGAAGGCATCGCCGCCGAAACCCTGCTGATCGACCCGCGCACCCGGCCTGCCCTGCCCGACGGCGTGGCCGCGAGAATGGCCGCGACGCTGCCGCGCCACGCCATGCCGAACCATCTCGATTTCGAGATCGCGAAAAATCTGGTCGACCGCCCCGACGCGGCCGAGATCCTGCGCCGCGCCTCGACCCGCTGACATCGCCCCGCGCACCCTGAACCCGCCCCTTGACCCGCCCATGGCGCGCGGCGGGTGGGCCGCGGGTAAAGGGCTCGAACCCCGGCACGCTGCGGCGAACGGGATTCGGCTGACGCCCAACGAAAGGGCAGCTCCCGACCCGGGGTGGGTGCGAAGCGCCCGCCCAAGGGGCGGGGCGGGCGCTGCCCGGGCTGCAAGCAGTCCGAGCGAAATGAATTTGATCGAGCGTAACCGACTCACCCCTCGCCGCGCCGCGCCTCGCTCAGCTCCGCCATCCGCTCGATCAACTCCATGAACGGCGGCGACAGCTCGTCCTCGTCCCAATGCGCCTTGATCCGCCCCGCGCTCAGCGCCTCCCAGTAGATTCGCAACACCGCGTTGATCCGCCGCCCGTAGCCCGGCCCCAGCTTGCGAAACCACCGCACCATGTCCGCATCGAGCCGGATGGTCACCCGTTCCTTCACCGGCTCCAGCGGCTGGCGCGACGCGAGCCCGTTCCACTCCTCGGGCAGCGACCGGTCGAGCCAGTCCTGCGCCAGTTGCGCCTGGAAGCGCCGCAACTCCTCGGCCATCCGCGCCTCGGCCATGCGTTTCGTTTCACTCATCCCGCCGCTCCTTTCGCGTAAACTTCGATGCAACCCTGACCGCCAAAGGTTAACGCCCCCCAAGCGCACCGGACGGCAGCCGGGCAGCAGCCGACCAGCAGCCGGATGTCATCCCCCTCTTTTCTTGCCTTTGCCCAAAACCTTACCTATACGCGCGCTCATGCTTGACACCGCACCAAACCGCCCCGACCTGCCCGCCGAAATCGCCCGTCGGCGCACCTTTGCCATCATCTCGCACCCCGATGCCGGCAAGACCACGCTGACCGAGAAATTCCTGCTCTTCGGCGGCGCGATCCAGATGGCCGGACAGGTCCGCGCCAAGGGCGAGGCGCGGCGCACCCGCTCGGATTTCATGCAGATGGAAAAGGATCGCGGCATCTCCGTCTCCGCCTCGGCAATGTCGTTTGATTTCAAGACGTTCCGGTTCAATCTTGTGGACACGCCCGGGCACTCGGATTTCTCCGAAGACACCTATCGCACGCTCACCGCGGTCGATGCCGCGATCATGGTGATCGACGGCGCCAAGGGCGTGGAAAGCCAGACCCGCAAGCTGTTCGAGGTCTGCCGCATGCGCGACCTGCCGATCCTGACCTTCTGCAACAAGATGGACCGCGAGGCGCGCGATACATTTGAAATCATTGACGAAATCCAGGAAATGCTGGCCATTCACGTGACCCCGGCCAGTTGGCCGATCGGACAGGGGCGCGATTTTCTCGGCTGCTATGACATGCTCAATGACCGGCTCGAATTGATGGACCGGGCCGACCGAAATCGCGTGGCCGAAACCATTGAAATCAAGGGCTTGGACGACCCTCTTCTTGCGGATCACGTGCCCCCAGACCTGCTCGCGCAACTCCGCGACGAGGTCGAGATGGCCCGCGAGTTGCTGCCCACGCTCGACCCTGTGGCGGTGCTCGAAGGCCACATGACCCCGATCTGGTTCGGCTCCGCAATCAACTCCTTCGGGGTCAAGGAACTGATGGAAGGCATCGCCACCTACGGCCCCGAACCGCAACCCCAATCCGCCGATTCCCGCCAGATTTCCCCCGAAGAAACAAAGGTTTCCGGCTTTGTCTTCAAGGTTCAAGCGAACATGGACCCCAAGCATCGCGACCGCGTCGCCTTCATGCGCCTGGCCTCGGGCCATTTCCGACGCGGCATGAAACTCACCCATGTGCGCAGCAAGAAACCGATGACCGTCTCCGCCCCAGTGCTGTTCCTCGCCTCCGACCGCGAACTCGCCGAAGAAGCCTGGGCCGGCGACATCATCGGCATCCCCAACCACGGCCAGTTGCGCATCGGGGATACCCTCACCGAGGGCGAGATGCTGCGCGTCACCGGCATCCCCTCCTTCGCGCCCGAGCTTCTGCAATCGGTCCGCGCCACCGACCCGATGAAGGGCAAGCACCTCGAAAAGGCGCTCATGCAATTCGCCGAGGAAGGCGCCGCCAAGGTGTTCAAGCCGGCCATCGGCTCGGGCTTTGTCGTCGGCGTCGTCGGCGCCCTGCAATTCGAGGTGCTGGCCTCACGGATCGAGATGGAATACGGCATCCCGGTGCGGTTCGAGCCGTCGCAGTTCACCTCTGCCCGCTGGGTGAGAGGTGAGCGGCAGACCGTTGAAAAGTTTATCAATTCCAACAAGCAGCACATCGCCCATGACCATGACGGCGACATCGTCTACCTGACCCGGCTGCAATGGGATATCGACCGGATCGAGCGCGACCACCCCGAGGTGACGCTAAAGGCCACCAAGGAAATGATGGTCTGAAGCGCGTGCCCGATTGACGGCGCCACCCCCCGCGCCAATACTCCGCCAATGACAACGCGCAGTTACCCCGAGGGGGTCGACACCATCATCGAGCGCTGGCAGGCCCGGCGCACCCCCCTCAACGGGGCCAATGCGGGCTTGCCGCCGCTCGATGTGGACCTCGCGGCGCTGGCCGAAACGCCGGTCCTCGCCCTGCCCGACAAGGGCCGCCGCTATTTCACCAAGCGCCACCAGATCGCCCATGAATTCCTCGGAAAATCCGAGCTTTGCCTGCTCAACGCCTGCCTCATCGCCGTGTTGCGCAAGCGCAGGTCGCCCTGGCGCGCGCCACGGCTCTTTCAGCGGCTCTGGCGCGAACAAGGCGAGCACCTGGTCACCCATCTCGACTGGCGCTGGAAGGTCTCGTCGATCACCACCTTCGCCGACCATGGCACCACCGAAACCCAGCGCCGCCTGGGTCAGTCGATGGCGCTCCTCTTCGGCATGATGAAGCTTTACGAATCCGAACGCTGCCATTCGGGGGCCAAACCGGCCGATCCCTTCGCGCCGCGCAACACCGGGCGCCACGCCCTCGCGCTCGACATGGACCATTACTCGATCTCCTCGGGCGGGCTTGACGTGAACCTGCTCGCCCCGATCCTGATCGACGCGAGAAGCGAGACGACCGCCGGGCCGCTGGCGCGCAACCTGCTTGGGGAACTGTTCGACGATCCGCGCACCGTCTTCGCCCGTTTCGCCGCCATGCGCGGGCAAATGACTGAAATTCCGCCAGAAACCACGCCCGCACCGCATGGCTGAACCGACACGCTGGGGCATCGTCTGCACTGCCCGCGCCACCCTGGCCGAGATCGCCCGCTTTGCCGCCCATCACCTCGATCTCGGCGCCGCGCATGTCCATATCCTGCTCGACGCGCCCCTGCCCGGCGCCGAATCGCTCGCCCATCCCGCGCTCAGCCTCTTGCCCGGCGTTCCAACGCCCGCAGCACTCCACCGCCGCCAGATGGCCAATGCCGTGCGGGCCTATGCCGATACATCGCTCGACTGGCTCGCCCATATCGACTGTGACGAGTTTCTCCTGCCCGACCCCGGCACCACCATCGCCCGGACCCTCGCCGCCCTGCCCGACCAGAACGAGGAGGCGCGCGTCATGCCCGCCGAACTGCTCACCCCCGTCACGCCCGGCCCGGTCTCCCATTTCAAGCTCGCGCCGCACGAGGCCGGACAATCCCGCGCCGTTCTCGAAGAGCTTTACCCCGATTACGGGCTGCATCTGCAAAATGGTCTCGTCAGCCATGGCGAGGGCAAGGTCTTTTGCCGTTGCGGAATTGCCGGCGCACGGCCCGGCATTCACCGGCTGCGCCTGCCCGCCGCGCGACGCCCCCGCGCACAACGCCTCACCGCGCTGCGCCTCGGCCACGCCCACGCCACCGGATGGGAGGATTTTCGCACTCGCCTGCCCGCGCGCCGCGCCGCTGGCTCCTATTCGGCGGCAAGGGACGGGCGGTTAAGCCTTCAGGAACTTTTCGACGTCATCCTGCAAACCGAGGGCGAACCCGGGTTGCGGAGATTCTACGAAACCACCTGCACCGCCACGCCCGCCCATCTCGCCGCGCTCGCCAGCCGCGGCATGCTCGTCTCGCGGGACTTGCAGCTTGACGCCAAAGCGCGGAAACTGTTTCCCGACGCGGCAAGGCAAGGCGGGATCTGAATGGCGCAGGACAGGCCTCGCTGGGGCATCGTCTCCACGATCAAGGCACCGCTGCGCGAAATCGCCGATTTCGCCGCCCATCACCTCGATCTCGGGGCGCACCGGCTGTTCCTCTATCTCGACGATGACAACCCGTCCGCGTTCGAGGCCCTGAAACAGCACCCCAGGATCCGCGTCTTCAGGGCCGACCCCGACCATTGGCGCAGCGCCAACCGCCCGGTCAAGCATCAGGCCCGCCAGACCGCCAACGCGCGCCACGCCTATCTCCGCAAGGCCGCCGATATCGACTGGATCGCGCATATCGACGTTGACGAATTCCTGTGGCCTTACAAACCCTTGGACGATCAACTTCACCCTCTCCCCGCCGATTGCCTCTGTGCCCGCATCCGCCCGATCGAGGCGCTGTCCTCTGACGGCATCACCGACATTCCCGCCGGTCACACCTGTTTCAAGGCGATGAGCAACGACCGCGCCCTCCGCCAGCGCCAGAGCGAGGCGATCTATCCCACCTATGGCGGGTTTCTCAATGGCGGCTTCCTTTCCCATGTGGCGGGCAAGCTGTTCTTTCGCACGCGAATCGAGGGACTCTCGATGAAGATCCACAACATCCAGCTCGGCGAGGTGCAGAACCCCGGTCAGGTCGAGCTTGACCAGACCGAGCTTTGCCACATGCATGCCCAAAGGTGGCAGGACTTCATCAAGAGCTATCGCTACCGCCTCGAACAGGGCTCCTACCGCCCCGCCCTCGCCCCCAACCGCCCCCGCGAGACCGGCGGCATGTCGATGCACGAGTTGTTCACCTATATCGAATCGACCGAAGGCGAGGCGGGTCTGCGCGCCTTCTACGATGAAACCTGCCGCGCTACGCCCGATTTGCGCGCACGGCTCGACGCGCATGGGCTCTTGCGCTGTCACGATCTCGACCTCGATGCCAAGCGCGCCCGGCATTTCCCGGATCTTGCCTGATTTCGTTTCGAATTGCGCAACTATACTGCACCGATGGGCGGATTGACTCCGGCATCGCCCATGTGATTGACGCTGCCCCCGGTTTTCTATATGAGTGCCGCGTGGGTTAAATATGTGAACAGCCACAGGGCCATCCGGGCCCGCCCCGAAACAGCCGCTACGGGCGCGAATTGTCCGTAAACTACGGATAACAATGACAAAATTCTCAGACCTGAACCTCGACCCGAAGGTTTTCAAAGCCATCGCGGATGCGGGCTATGAAACCCCCACCCCGATTCAGGCGGGTGCGATCCCGCATGCGCTCAACGGGCGCGACGTGCTGGGCATCGCCCAGACCGGCACCGGCAAGACCGCCAGCTTCACCCTGCCGATGGTGTCGATGCTGGCCCGTGGCCGCGCCCGCGCACGGATGCCGCGCAGCCTCGTGCTCTGCCCCACGCGCGAACTCGCCGCACAGGTGGCCGAAAGCTTCGACACCTATGCGAAATACGTCAAGCTGAGCAAGGCGCTGCTGATCGGCGGGGTCTCGTTCAAGGAACAGGATCTCTTGATTGACAAGGGTGTCGATGTCCTCATCGCCACGCCGGGCCGGCTGCTCGATCATTTCGAACGGGGCAAGCTTCTGCTCAACGGCGTTCAGATCATGGTGGTGGACGAGGCCGACCGCATGCTCGACATGGGCTTCATCCCCGATATCGAACGCATCTTCTCGCTCACGCCCTTCACCCGCCAGACCTTCTTCTACTCGGCCACCATGGCCCCCGAGATCGAGCGGATCACCAATACCTTCCTCTCCAACCCGGCCCGGATCGAAGTGGCCCGCCAGGCCACCGCCTCCGAGATGATCGAACAGGGCGTGGTGATGTTCCACCCCTCGCGCCGCGACCGCGAGGCCAGCGAGAAACGCAATCTCCTGCGCGCGCTGCTCGACGGCGAGGGCGAGAAACTGACCAACGCGATCATCTTCTGCAACCGCAAGACAGAGGTGGATGCGCTGGCGAAATCGCTCAAGAAATCCGGCTATGACGCCGCGCCGATCCATGGCGACCTCGATCAGTCCCAGCGCACCCGCACGCTCGACGGATTCCGCGAAGGCAAGCTCAAGCTGCTGATCGCGTCGGATGTCGCCGCCCGCGGGCTCGACGTGCCTGCGGTCAGCCACGTGTTCAACTTCGATGTCCCCAGCCACCCCGAGGATTACGTGCACCGCATCGGCCGCACCGGCCGCGCCGGGCGCGAAGGCAAGGCGCTCATGCTCTGCGGCCCGCGCGACGAAAAGAACCTCGACGCGGTCGAAAAGCTGCTCCAGAAGGAAATACCGCGGATCGATAACCCGCTCACCGGCGACAAACCCGCAGGCGACGCACCCAAGGATGCACCGAAAGAGGCGGCAAAGGATACGCCGGGCGAGACCGCCAGCGACACGCCCAAGGACAGCCCCAAAGCAAAACCCGCGCCCAGGCGCAGAGCCGCCAAACCCGCCGACAAACCCGAAAAGGCTGAAAAAGCCGAACCGGACGCGCCGGTCAAGGACGAGCCCCCCCGCGAAAGCAAACCCAGGACCGATCAGCGCAGCAACCAGGGCGGTCGCGGCCGGTCGGACAGCGGCAACAAGGTCGTGGGCATGGGCGACCACCTGCCCGGTTTCATCGCCAAGAGCTTCGACGAACGCCGCGCCGGGTAATCCCGGTCGCGGTGGTCGCGCCCCGGCCGGAACAGCCCGGCCAGCCCTTCATCTTGCGAAAAATACTCCGGGGTCCGGGGCAGAGCCCCGGGTCCATCCCCGATGTCACGCCAACCGGCTGGTGATCACCGTCACCTCGGGTTTCTTGCCGATCTCGTCCTGCGCCACCTTGCGCACGATGCGTTTCATCTCCTGTTCCAGCTTGTCGTCATCGGCCAGCGTTTTCGCCCCGGCACGCCCCAGGAACTGCCCCAGATCCTCCTCCAGCACCTCGACCAGCGCCGTGCGGCTGCGCCCGGTCTCGGGAAGGCCCATCGACTCGCACCATGGCTCGCCCAGCGGTTCGTTCGCCTCGTCGAGGATCAGGTTGACCACCACATGCCCGTTCAATGCCATGCGAATCCGATCACGCACGATCCCGTCCAGCGCCCCGATCTGCACCGATCCGTCAAGATAGGTCCGACCGGTCTCGACAAATTCGGCCACGCTCGGCGCATTGCCCGACAGGTCCACCATCGTGCCGTTCACCGCCACGATGCCGGTGCGCCGCCCCTCCTTGGCCAGCTTCACATGCTCGCGCAGCATCCGGTGCTCGCCATGGATCGGAATGACCATCTGCGGATCGACAAGCGCGTGCATCCTGGCCAGATCGGGCCGGTTGGCATGGCCCGAGACGTGATAGAGCCCGGCATTCTCGTCCACCACGTCGACGCCCATTTCCGAAAACTGGTTCATGATGCGGATCACGCCGCGCTCGTTGCCCGGGATGGTCTTGGACGAGAACAGGAACAGGTCGCCCTCCTTCATCACGAGCCCGTTATACTTGCCCTGCGCCAGTTGCGCGCTGGCCGCACGCCGCTCGCCTTGGCTGCCGGTGACCAGAAGCATCAGGTTCTCGCGCGGGATGCCCTGCGCCTCCTCGGGGCTCACCACCTTGGGAAAATCTCGCAGGACGCCGGTCTCGACGCTGGCCTCGACCATCCGTCGCATCGCCCGCCCCAACAGGCAGATCGACCGGCCCGAACGCTCGCCCGCCTGCGCCAATGTCTTGAGCCGCGCCACGTTCGAGGCGAATGTCGTGGTCACCACCATGCCCTTCGCCGACTTGAACAAGGCCTCGATCTGCGGCTCCAACTCGGCCTCCGAACGCCCCGGATGGTGCGAAAACACGTTGGTCGAGTCGCACATCAGCGCCCGCACCCCCGACTTGCCGATCTCTTCCCAGACCGCATCGTCAAACGGCTCCCCGACCAGTGGCGTATGGTCGATCTTGAAATCGCCCGAATGCACCAGCCGCCCCTCGGGCGTGTCGATGACCAGCGCCGAGGTCTCGGGGATGGAATGCGAGATCGGCACGAAGCCCACGCTGAACGGCCCGGCCTCGGTCATCTCGGGCCAGGCCGACACCACCCGCATGATGCGCTCGTCCAGCCCCGCCTCGCGCAGCTTGCCGCGCGCGATATTGGCCGTGAACGCGCGCGCATAGACCGGCACATCCAGCAATTCGGGAAACCGCGCCACCGCGCCGACGTGATCCTCATGCGCATGGCTGATGAAGATCGCCTCGAGCCGGTCACGCCGCTCGATGAGCCAGCTCATGTCCGGCAGGATCAGGTCGACCCCCGGGCTGGTGTCCATGTCGGGGAACGTCACGCCCAGATCGACAAGGATCAGCCGCTCGGCCCCCTCGGTCCCATAGCCATAGACATAGGCGTTCATGCCCACCTCCCCCGCGCCGCCGAGGGGAAGATAGATCAGCCGTTTTTTCTTGCTCATAAGGTGCCCTGCTCTTTGTTATATGCGTGAATCACGGTCAGCCCGTGCATGGTCAGATCGTCCTCGAACCGGTCGAAAAGATCCTCGGATTGCTGGAACAGCGGCGCAAGGCCGCCGGTCGCGACGATGGTCATCTCGCGGTCGCGCTCGCTGCGGATGCGGGCGCAGATTTCCTTGACGAGGCCGACATAGCCCCAGAACACCCCCGACTGGATACAGGCCACCGTGTTGGTGCCCACCACCTTCTGCGGCTTGGCGATATCGACATGCGGCAGCGCGGCGGCGGCCATGTGCAACGCCTCCAGCGACAGGTTCACACCCGGCGCGATCACCCCGCCCACATAGGCGCCATCGGCGGCCACCACGTCGAAGGTCGTGGCGGTGCCGAAATCGACCACGATGATATCGCCGCCATGCCGGTCAAAGGCGGCGGCGGTATTGACCAGCCGGTCCGGCCCCACCTGCGTGCCCGCATCCACCCGCGGCAGATGCGGCAACAGGCATTCGGGCTTGCCGACCACCAGCGGGCGGCAATTGAAGAACCGGTCGGCAAAGACCCGCAGGTTGAACACCACCCGCGGCACCGTCGAGCTGATGATCACCTCGGTGATATCGGTCTCGATCCCGTAATGCTTGATCAGCGTCGAAAACCAGGTGAAATAGGCATCCGCCGTGCGCGAATGATGGGTCGATGTGCGCAACGTGCACAGGAACCGCTCGCCGTCCCAGATCGAAAACACGGTGTTGGTGTTGCCGCAATCAATGCACAAAAGCATGCGCTGCCCCTTCAAAGGAAAACCTCGGCCGCGGCGATCGCCCGGCGCCCATTCGCGGTGGATAGAACAAGATTGCCCCGCTCGTCCACCGTCTCGAAAACCCCGCGCCATTCCTCGCGCGCGGTGCGCGCCACGATCTCCTCGCCCAGCCGTGCGGCGCGCGCCAGCCACGCCGCGCGGATCGGCGCAAATCCATCGGCGCGAAACCGCGCCTCCCAGCCCGCATAGGCCGGGGCCAGCAGGTCGAGGAACTCTTCCGGGTCGATCCCCAGCCCGGTCTCCCCGACAAGCGACACCGGGCGCAGCGCGCCCGGCTCGACCGCATCCGGCACATGACGCAGATTGACCCCGATGCCAATCGCCAAATGGCCGATCCGCCCACCCTGCCCGCTGCTTTCCAGCAATATCCCGGCCAGCTTGCCGCCATTGAGCAATACGTCGTTGGGCCATTTCAGGCTCAGACCGCCAGCACGCCCCACGGCCGAAGCAAGCGCATCATAAAGCGCCAGCGCCGCCACGAACGAGCGCAGCGCCACCTGCGCCGCACCCTCTTCGGGCCGCATCACCAGCGTGGCGGCGAAATTCCCTTCCGGGTCGGTCCAGGCCCGCCCGCGCCGCCCGCGCCCGCCGGTCTGGCGCCGCGCCAATATCCATTCCGGCCGCTCCAGCGTGGCCCCGACCCGCGCGGCCTCCTCCATCGTGCTCTGCACCTCGTCCAGCACAAGCCGCCCATAGCCCGACGGCCAGCCACTCATGCGCCCCTGCCCTTCATCTTGCCGGAAATACTCGAATTCGACCCTTCAACAGGCGCACCGCCCGCCAACCGGGGCGGGCGCGCGCCGAATGTCCCCTGCAACCTCAGTTGACCAGCGCCGCCGCCGCCGCCTGCGCCGCGGTCTCGATGCCAAAGAGGTTCACCACCCCCACCACCATGATCGCGGCACTTGCCATCAACAGCACCCCGGCCACCGAGGCGCGGCTGCGATCCAGCGCCTCGCCCTCCTCGCCGAAATACATGTAATAGACGATGCGCAGGTAATAGAACGCGCCGATCACGCTCGCGACCACGCCGGCCACGGCAAGCCAGACAAGCCCCGCCTCATAGGCCGCGCGCAACACGTAGAACTTGCCGAAAAAACCCACCAGCGGCGGCACGCCCGCAAGGCTGAACAACAGCACCAGCATCGCCAGCGCCCGGCCCGGCTCGGCCTTGGCATACTGGTTGAGCGCCGAAATCTCGGTCACCGGCTGCCCGTCGCGCTCCATCGACAGGATGAAGGCGAATGTGCCCACGTTCATCGTCACGTAGATCGCCATATAGACGAGCATCGCCTGCACCCCGAACACCGTGCCCGCAGCCAGCCCCATCAACGCATAGCCCATATGCGCAATCGAGCTATAGGCCATCAGCCGCTTGATATTGGTCTGCCCGATCGCCGCCACCGCACCAAGGAACATCGACAGAAGCGACAGCACCGCCAGAACCTGGCCCCAATCGGCGCTCACCCCGCCGAAGGCGTCATGCAGCACCCGCGCCAAAAGCGCCATCGCCGCCACCTTGGGGGCGGTCGCGAAAAACGCGGTGACCGGCGTCGGCGCCCCTTCATAGACATCCGGCGTCCACATGTGAAACGGCACCGCGCTGACCTTGAAGGCGAGACCGGCCATCACGAAGACCAGCCCGAACAGAAGGCCGATCGGCGCCTGCCCCTCGCCGGCCGCGTCAATGATGCCCGAAAACAGCGTCGTGCCCGCAAAGCCATAGGTGAGCGAGGCCCCGTAAAGCAGCAACCCGGAACTGAGCGCGCCCAGAACGAAATACTTGAGCCCCGCCTCGGTCGAACGCGCCGAGTCGCGCCGCATCGCCGCCACCACGTAAAGCGACAGCGATTGCAGCTCGAGCCCCATGTAAAGCGCCATCAGGTCGCCGGCCGATACCATCACCATCATGCCGATGACCGACAGCGCCACCAGGATCGGATATTCGAACCGCATCAAGTCGCGCTTGGCCATGAAATCCTGCCCCATGACCAGCACCGCAGCGCCAGACAAGAGGATCGTGACCTTCGCAAAGCGCGAGAACCCGTCATCGTGGAACATGCCGCCAAAACCGACATGCGTGCCCTCGCCGGTGATCCCGATCCACGCAGCCAGCACCACCATCAACCCCGCGGTGAGCCAGATCAGCGGCCCGGTGAACCGGTCCTTGCCGCCATAGACCGCGATCAGCAAGGCCGCCATCGCATAGAGCGCCAGCACAATCTCGGGCAGGATTACGTTCAGATCGGCCTGGATCATCTCTGTCACTCCGTCACTGCGACGCCGCGAACTGGCTTGCGGATGCCGCATTCGCCAGCGCGGTTTCGTAATTTCCAATCAGCGCCCCGACCGAAGGCCCGATGATATCGGTCACAAGCGCCGGATAGACACCAAGGAGAAGGGTCATCGCCACCAGCGGCGCAAAGATCGCCTTCTCGCGCGCGCTCATGTCCTTGATCGTCTTGAGGCTCTCCTTGATCAGATCACCCATGACCACCCGGCGATAAAGCCACAGCGCGTAAGCCGCCGACAGGATCACCCCCGAGGTGGCGAAAAGCGCCACCCAGGTGTTGACCTTGAACACCCCCACCAGCGTCAGGAACTCGCCCACGAAACCGGACGTGCCGGGCAGGCCGACATTGGCCATGGTGAAGAACATGAAGATCAGCGCATAGGCCGGCATCCGGTTCACGAGGCCGCCATAAGCGTCGATCTCGCGGGTGTGCATCCGGTCATAGATCACCCCGACGCAAAGGAACAGCGCCCCCGAGATGAAACCGTGGCTGATCATCTGGAAGATCGCGCCGTCGATGCCCTGCTGGTTGGCCGCGAAAATCCCCATGGTGACATATCCCATGTGGGCGACCGAGGAATAGGCGATCAGCTTTTTCATGTCGTCCTGTGCCAGCGCCACAAGGCTGGTATAGACGATCGCGATCGCCGACATCCAGAACACAAGCGGGGTGAGCAGGTCCGCCCCCACCGGGAACATCGGCAGCGAGAAGCGCAGGAATCCATAGCCCCCCATCTTCAGCAGGATCGCCGCCAGCACCACCGACCCCGCGGTCGGCGCCTGCACATGCGCATCGGGCAGCCATGTATGCACCGGCCACATCGGCATCTTCACCGCGAAACTGGCGAAGAAGGCGATGAACATCAGCGTCTGCATCCCGCCGACGATCTGGAAGCCCAAGAGCGAAAGCGTCTCCGAGCCGAATTCATGGCGCAACAGCTGGGCGATGTCGGTGGTTCCGGCCTCCGAATACATCCCCACCATCGCCACCAGCATCAACACCGACCCGAGGAAGGTGTAGAGGAAGAACTTGAAGCTGGCATAGATCCGCTCCTTGCCGCCCCAGATCCCGATGATCAGGAACATCGGAATGAGTCCCCCCTCGAAGAACAGGTAGAACAGCACCAGATCCAGCGCCATGAACACGCCCAGCATCAGCGTTTCCAGCATCAGGAAGGCGATCATGTATTCCTTGACCCGGGCGGTCACGTTCCAGCTTGCCGCGATGGTCAGCGGCATGATGAAGGTGGTCAGCATCACGAACAGAACGCTGATCCCGTCCACGCCCATCTTGTATTGCAGGCCCAGGAGCCATTCGCGCTCCTCGACCATCTGGAACCCGGTGTTCGAGGGGTCGAACCCGGCCAGGATGAACAGCGACACCAGAAAGGTCAGCCCGGTGGCCAGAAGCGCCACCCACTTGGCGTTGCGCTGCGCCGCCTCGTCCTCGCCACGCAGGAAAACCAGCAGGATCAGCGCCGCCAGCGCCGGGATGAAGGTGACGATGGAAAGAAGGTTGTCCATTACTGCGCTCCCCCGCCAAGAGCCACCCATGTAACCAGAACCACGATCCCGATCACCATGGCGAAGGCATAGGTAAAGATGTAACCCGATTGCGCCCGCCCGGCGAGCCGCGTAACCCAGGGGATCGCCCCCATCGCGACGCCGTTGAGCGTGCCGTCGATCACCCCGCCATCGCCGCGCTTCCACAGGAACCGGCCCACCGCCTTGGCAGGACGCACGAAGACAAAGTCAAAGATCTCGTCGAAATACCACTTGTTGAGCAGGAAGAGATAGAGCGGCCGGTTCGCCTCGGCCACGCGCCTGGGCATGGCCGGATCGAGAACATAGAACCAAAGCGCGAACCCCAGCCCGACCAGCATGGCAAGGAACGGGCTCACCTTGACCCATTTGGGCGCGTGATGCGCGTCGTCCATCACATGGTTGTCCGGCGCCATGAAGATCGCCCCCTCGGGCGCCACGCCGGCTGCCGGGGCGTGATCCTCGCCCGCCTCGGCGTGATGTTCGGGAATGCCGTAGAACCGGTTGACCTCGTCGTGATCGCCAAAGAACGACCCGAACCAGATCATCCCCGCCAGGACCGCCCCCAGCCCCAGAACCCCCAGAGGGATCAGCATGACCATCGGGCTTTCATGCGCGTGCTCGTGCTTGTGCTTGTCGCCGCGCGGCTTGCCATAGAAGGTCATGAACATCAGCCGCCAGCTGTAGAAACTGGTGAACAGCGCCGCGATGACCAGCGCCCAGAAGCCAAAGCCCGCATCGGTGCCGGCCCAGGCGCTCTCGATCACCGCATCCTTGCTGAGGAACCCGGCAAACCCGATATGGGTGAGCGGAATGCCCACCCCGGTGATCGCCAGCGTGCCCACCATCATCGCCCAGAAGGTCAGCGGCATCTTGTGGCGCAGCCCGCCATAATTGCGCATGTCCTGTTCGTGATGCATCCCGTGGATGACCGAGCCCGCGCCCAGAAACAGCATCGCCTTGAAGAAGGCATGCGTGAACAGGTGGAACATCGCCACCGAATAGACGCCCACACCGGCGGCCACGAACATGTAACCCAGCTGGCTACAGGTCGAATAGGCGATCACCCGCTTGATGTCGTTCTGAACAAGGCCCACCGTGGCGGCGAAAAACGCCGTCATCGCCCCGATATAGACCACGATCAACTTGGCCTCGGGCGCGAATTCCATCAAGGGCGACATCCGGCAGATCAGGAACACCCCCGCCGTCACCATGGTCGCGGCGTGAATGAGCGCCGAAACCGGCGTCGGGCCTTCCATCGCGTCGGGCAGCCAGGTGTGCAGGAAAAGCTGGGCCGATTTCCCCATCGCCCCCACGAACAAAAGGAAGGCCAGCAGGTTCGCCGCGTTCCACTCGGTCCACAGGAACGTCAGCTGTGTCTCGGCCAGCATCGGCCCGGCCGCGAAAATGTCATCGAGCCGGATCGAATCGACCAGGAAGAACAGGCCGAAAATCCCCAGCGCAAAGCCGAAATCCCCCACCCGGTTGACCACGAAGGCCTTGATCGCCGCCGCGTTGGCACTCGGTTTCTTGTAGTAGAACCCGATCAGAAGGTAGGAGGCAACGCCCACGCCCTCCCAGCCAAAGAACATCTGCACAAGGTTGTCGGCCGTCACCAGCATCAGCATCGCGAAGGTGAAGAACGAGAGATAGGCAAAGAACCTCGGGCGATAGCTTTCCTTTTCGCTGAAATTCTCGTCATGCGCCATGTAGCCCATGGAATAGAGATGCACGAGCGCCGAAACGGTGGTCACCACGATCAGCATGATCGCGGTCAGCCGATCCACGCGGATGCCCCATGAGGCGTCGAGCGTGCCTGACTGGATCCAGCGCATCACCTCGATGTGCTGCGTGGTCCCGTCATGACCAAGGAACACGATCCAGGACAACAGGCAGATCAGGAAAAGGATACCCGTGGTCAGCCATTGCGCCGCCTGATCGCCGATGATCCGCCAGCCAAACCCCGCGATGATCGCGGCCAGAAGGGGCGCAAAGAGAATGATCTGTGCCATGGCCGCTTACCCTTTCATCACGTTGACGTCTTCGACGTCGATCGTGCCCCGGTTGCGGAAGAAGACGACGAGAATGGCCAGCCCGATCGCCGCTTCGGCCGCCGCCACGGTCAGCACGAACAGGGTAAAGACCTGCCCCACCATGTCACCGAGGAAGCTCGAAAAGGCGACGAGGTTGATATTCACCGCAAGCAGGATCAGCTCGATCGACATCAAGAGGATGATCACGTTCTTCCGGTTGAGGAAAAGCCCGAATATGCCGATGACGAAAAGCGTCGCCGCCACCGTGAGATAATGTTCAAGTCCGATCATGTCGTCCCTCTGGGCCTGGCCCTGTCTTCTTTCTCTGTCCCGCCCCGGATCACGCCCGGCGCGGCTCGTCCGATGGCAACGGCCTAAAGCCCCTGCCCCGGTTTCACATCCTTCAACTCGATCGCCTTGGCCGGATCGCGCCACATCTGTTGCAGTACATCCTGCCGCTTGACCCCCTCGCGGTGGCGCAGGGTCAGGACAATGGCCCCGATCATCGCCACCAGCAGGATAAGCCCGGCCAGTTGGAACAGCAGGAAATACTGGTCATAAAGCAACAGGCCAAGCGCCGCCGTGTTCTCGATCCCCTCGGGCGTCGGCGCGGCCCGCGCGGCCTCGGCCCCTTCCGAGATATGCCAATCGCCGAAGGCCAGGCCCAGCTGCATCAACAGCACCACGCCGATCGCCAGCGCGATCGGCAGATATTGCGCCATCCCCGCCTTCAACTCGGCGAAATCCACGTCCAGCATCATCACCACGAAAAGGAACAGCACCGCCACTGCGCCGACATAGACGATGATGAGCAGCATCGCCACGAACTCGGCGCCCAAGAGGACGAACAGCCCCGCGCTCGACAGGAAGGCCAGGATCAGGAACAGCACCGAATGCACCGGGTTGCGGCTGACCACCGTGAAGAACCCGCCGACAATGGCGGATATGGCAAACAGGTAAAAGGCAAGGCTCGCGACGCTCATGTGTCATCTTCCTCGTTCTCGGCCAGGACATCGCGGGCCAGCTCCATGGCCCGTGTCATGGCGGGTATGCCGGCGAACATCGACATCTGCGCGATGGTCTCGGCAATTTCCTCGCGGGTGGCCCCCGCCTCGATCAGGTGGCGCACGGTCATGCGAAACGGCGTCTCGGCCTGCGCGCCCTGCATGGTCATCCCCGCCAGCGTCAACAGCAGCCGCGTCTTGGCGTCAAGCCCGTCCTGCGACACGCCCTTGCCGAACCACATTTCCATCACCTCTTTGGGCATGGTCGGCCACAGCTTCTCGAACCCCCGGGGCGAGAAGGATTCCAGCGCCGGATTGAAGGCTTTCGCCATCTCCTGCGCCTGCGCCATCATCAGCTCGAACGGGGACTTGGAGTCAGACATCCCGGCCCCCTCCACCAAGAATTTTCGAAAATTCTTGGCAAAATTCTTCGAAGAATTTTGGCTCGCTGCTCATCGGTAGGGCGCATCCATTTCAAGTGTGCGGGCGATCTCGGCCTCCCAGCGATCCCCGTTCGCCAGAAGCTTCTCCTTGTTGTAGAACAGCTCCTCGCGGGTCTCGGTGGCGAACTCGAAATTCGGCCCCTCGACGATCGCATCCACCGGGCAGGCTTCCTCGCAGAAGCCGCAATAGATGCATTTCGTCATGTCGATGTCATAGCGCGTGGTGCGCCGGCTGCCATCGTCGCGCGGTTCGGCGTCGATGGTGATCGCCTGCGCCGGGCAGATCGCCTCGCAGAGCTTGCATGCGATGCAACGTTCCTCGCCATTGGGATATCGGCGCAGCGCATGTTCGCCCCGGAACCGCGGGCTGAGCGGCCCCTTCTCATGCGGATAGTTGAGCGTCACCTTGGGCGCGACGAAATATTTCAACCCAAGCCACATGCCCTTGGCAAAATCGGTCAGCAGGAAATACCCCGCCGCGCGTCTGTAATCGACATTCGCCATCATCAACCTCCCATCGTCCAGCGCGCGTAAACGCCCCAGAACCATTCGAATTTCGCCGCAAAGGCCACGAACACCACCCAGCCCAGCGACAGCGGCAGGAACACCTTCCAGCCGATCCGCATCAACTGGTCATAGCGGTAGCGCGGCGTGATCGCCTTCACCATCGCGAAGATGAAGAAGAAGAAAGCCATCTTGCCCACCATCCAGAACACGCCATCCGGCAGCCCCGGAATGGGGGAGAGCCAGCCGCCGAAGAAAAGCAGGCTCACCAGCGCGCACATCAGGAAGATCGCGATATATTCCCCGGCCATGAACAGCAGGAACGGCGTCGCCGAATATTCCACCTGATACCCCGCCACCAGTTCGGATTCCGCTTCCGGCAGGTCGAAGGGCGGGCGGTTGGTCTCGGCCAGCGCCGAAATGAAGAACAGGAACACCATCGGGAAATGCGGCAGCCAGTACCAGCCGAAGAACCCGTAACCGGTATCCTGCGCCGCCACGACATTGCCGAAACTCATCGACCCGGTCGAGATGATGATCCCGATGATGATGAGGCCAAGCGAGACCTCATAGGAAATCATCTGCGCCGCCGAGCGCAGGCTACCCAGGAACGGGTATTTCGAGTTGGACGCCCAGCCGCCCATGATCACGCCGTAAACCTCGAGCGAGGACACCGCGAACACGAACAGGATCGCCACGTTGATGTCCGACAGGATCCAGCCGTCGTTGAACGGGATCACCGCCCAGGCCAGGATCGCCAGCACGAAACTCGTCAGCGGCGCGAGCAGGAACACCGGCTTGTCGGCCCCGGCCGGGATCACCACCTCCTTGAGCACGTATTTGAGCGCATCGGCCACCGATTGCAGGATGCCGAAGGCCCCCACCACGTTCGGCCCCCGACGCATCTGCACCGCAGCCCAGATCTTGCGATCCCCGTAAACCAAGAACAGAAGCGAGATCATCACGAACCCCACGACCGCAAGGCATTGCGCCACGATCAGCACGAAGATCCCAAAAGGGGTGGTAAAGAATTCAGCCATCAGATCCTCACACCATCGGTATTCCGTTTTCCGCGCAATTGCCGGCCACGACTTCGGCGTCGATGGTCTTCAATCCCCGGGGCAGCGACGGCGAGATGGTATAGACCGCATCCCCCCGCCAGCCGTCATCTTCCTTGTCGATATTGGTGCGCACATGGCGCGCGAACCCGTATCCGCGAATAAGCGCGTATTGCGCCGCCGCACATTCTGCGTAACGCTCGACATGCACCGGCTCGGCCCTCGGGCCCATGCCCACCATGAACTGCACCAGCGCACCGTCGAGAAGCCGCGTCTCGATCCCGCGATACGCCAGGCCCTCGGGCATCGGCGCCAGGCGCGTCACCTCGCTTGGCCGTTGCGGCATGTCGCAGCCCATCACCAGAACAGCCAGCGATGCCAGCAGCACGGAGGGGGATATGCGCAGCCCCCCGATCACTGTGCCGCCATCTTATCGCCGGCCCGGGCGCGCGCCCGGGCCGACAATTCGGCCATCACCTCGCTTGCCCGCGCAATCGGGTTGGTCAGATAGAAATCGGCAATCGCGTTGCGGAACGCCACCGATCCCTTGCCAAGCGTGCCCGGCGCCAGCGGTTGCCACGCGTTCTCGGCCAGCGCGTCCACCAGCCCCAGATGCGGCACCGCGTCGATCAGCGTGCGACGCAACTGCGCCAGGCTGTCCCAGGGCAGCGTGCGGTCCATCTCGCCCGACAGGGCGCGCAGAACGGCCCAGTTCTCCTTGGCCTCGCCCGGCGGGAAACCGGCGCGCAACGCCAGTTGCGGGCGACCTTCGGTGTTCACGAACAACCCCTGTTCCTCGGTATAGGCCGCACCCGGCAGGATCACATCGGCGCGATGCGCGCCCCGGTCGCCATGGCTGCCCTGATAGATCACGAAGGGGCCCGGCTCAATGTCGATCTCGTCCGCGCCGAGGTTGAAGATCACGTCGGCCCCCTCGACCGCCGTGGCCATGCCGCCCTCGGTCACCGCGCCCACATCCATCGCACCGACGCGCCCGGCGGCCGTATGCAGCACCAGCATCCGCCCCGAAAACGCCATCGCGGCGGCCAGAACAGCCTCTCCATCGGCTTCACGCAGCGCGCCCTGCCCGACGATCACGATCGCATCCTCGACCGGCGAAAGCCCGGCCAGCGCATCGCGGTCAGAGCCGGCATGGGTATAGTCATAGGTGAGGTCCGCCGCCTCGCCCACCAGCGTCACATTCGCCCCGCGCAGCCATGCCTTGCGGATGCGCGCGTTGAGAACCGGCATCTCGTCGCGCGGGTTGGTGCCGATCAGGATGATGTCGCGCGCCTCGTCGATCTCCTCGATCGCGACATTGCCGACATAGGCGCTGCGATTGCCCGCGGGCAGGCGCGCACCGTCCACGCGGCACTCGACCGTGCCACCCAGCCCCTCGATAAGCGATTTCAGCGACCAGGCCGCCTCGACCGGCACCAGGTCGCCCACCAGCCCCGCAACCTTGCCGGCCCCGTTCATCGCCGCCGCCGCCGCAGCCAGGGCCTCGGGCCATGTCGCGGGCTTGAGCTTGCCACCCTCGCGCACATAGGGCCGGTCCAGCCGCTGACGCCGCAAACCGTCCCAGACGAACCGCGTCTTGTCGGAAATCCATTCCTCGTTGGTGCCGTCATGGTTGCGCGGCAGGAAGCGCATGACCTCGCGCCCCTTGGTGTCCACCCGGATCGACGAGCAAAGCGCGTCCATCACGTCGATCGATTCGGTCTTGGTCAACTCCCACGGCCGCGCGGTGAACGCATAGGGCTTGGAGACCAGCGCGCCCACCGGGCACAAGTCAATGATGTTGCCCTGCAGGTTCGACTCGAGCGTCTCGCCCAGATAGGTGGTGATCTCGGCATCCTCGCCGCGCCCGGTCTGGCCCATCTGCATCACGCCCGCCACCTCGCTGGTAAAGCGCACGCAGCGTGTGCACGAGATGCAGCGCGTCATGTGGGTCTCGACCAGCGGCCCGAGCTCGAGATCCTCGGTCGCGCGCTTGGGCTCGCGGAAGCGCGAGAAATCGACGCCATAGGCCATCGCCTGATCCTGCAGGTCGCATTCGCCGCCCTGGTCGCAGATCGGGCAATCCAGCGGGTGGTTGATCAGCAGGAATTCCATCACCCCCTCGCGGGCTTTCCTGACCATGGGCGAGTTGGTCTTGACCTGCGGCGGCTCGCCGTCGGGAAACGGGCGCATGTCCTTGACCTGCATCGCGCAGGAGGCGGCGGGCTTGGGCGGTCCAGGCTGCACCTCGACCAGGCACATCCGGCAATTGCCCGCGATCGACAGCCGTTCGTGATAGCAGAAGCGCGGGATTTCCACGCCCGCCTGCTCACAGGCCTGGATCAGGGTCAATGCGGGATCGACCTCGATTTCCTTGCCGTCGATGATGATCTTTCGCAGGTCGCTCATGCTTCCCTCACTTCGCTTTCAACAGGGTGCCGATGACGCTGTTCCGGGCAATCTCGGCATGGCCGAGGGCGCACAGATCATCGGCATCTTTCGGATCCAACCCCTTGGATTTCACATAGGCCCGGCCCCGCGCCTCGATCCGCGCCTTTTCGGCGTCGCTCTTGCGGTAGGCGTTGATCTCGTCGTCGCTGTATCCCAGCGCGTTGGCCTTTCGCTTGATCGACCACAGGAAGCTCAGCCCCTTCAACGTCTGCGCGTCGATCTCGTCGCAATCTTCGCTGATCCTCAGCGCGATCCCAACCCACAGCATGTTGTTGTCGATCTCGGGCACCTCGCGCAGCGGCGCCTTGGCATCGGCGGCGGCCTGCACCGCCCCCGCCATCAGCATCGCCCCCACCAGGGCCCCGGTTACCAGTCGCATCACGGCATTCCTTTCACGCAGTATGACCGGGGCGGCCACCACGGCCCCCCGCATGCCGCGCGACATGCCCGCGCCCGCGCCCGTCATGCAATAACAGGCCCGGCGCGCGTTGTGATATGCGCATTCCCCTACCATCCGTCGCAGCGCCCCCGCAGGGTCAGCGTGTCATTCTCGATCACCAGCCCCTCATCCTCGGGACCGATCTCCCATTCGAGATCCGAGCGCCCGAAATTGACGATGCAATAGCGCGTGGCCTCATGCGCGCCCGCCTTGCGCGCGCCTTCCGGGCTCTGGCCCGCGCGCGGCACGCTGATCGCGAATTCCTCGCGTTCCTCACCCACCTGTTCCGAGCGGGCGCGGAATTCAACCCCGTCGAAGGCCACCCGGTTCGCGCGCCTTTCGCTCTGCCCACAGGCCGCCAGCAGCGCCGCGATCAGTGCCAATCCGGTGATATGGCTCGCTCGCATTCCCATCACTCCGCCGCCATGGCGCCCGCGCGCCCCGATTTGCGCGCCTTGATCCGGTCCTCGATCTCTTCGCGGAAATTGCGGATCAACCCCTGGATCGGCCAGGCCGCCGCATCGCCCAGCGCACAGATCGTGTGGCCCTCGACCTGTTTGGACACATCGAACAGCATGTCGATCTCCTCGACATCGGCCTCACCCTTCACCAGCCGCTCCATCACCCGCATCATCCAGCCGGTGCCCTCGCGACAGGGCGTGCACTGGCCACAGCTTTCATGCTTGTAGAACTTCGCCAGCCGCCAGATCGCCTTGATCGGGTCCACGCTCTTGTCCATCACGATCACGGCCGCCGTGCCCAGACCCGAGCGCAATTCCTTTTGCAGATGGTCGAAATCCATGATCGCGTCGCGCATGTTCTCGCCGCGCACACAAGGCACCGACGAGCCGCCCGGGATCACCGCCATCAGGTTGTCCCAACCGCCCCGGATGCCGCCGCAATGGCGCTCGATCAACTCCTCGAAGCTGATCGACATCGCCTCCTCGACCACGCAGGGAGTGTTCACATGGCCCGAGACCGCGAAAATCTTGGTGCCCGCGTTGTTGGGCCGACCGAACCCCGCGAACCACTCCGCGCCCCGGCGCAGGATCGTCGGCACCACCGCGATGCTCTCGACATTGTTGACCGTGGTCGGACAACCATAAACCCCGGCCATGGCCGGAAACGGCGGCTTCATCCGCGGCATGCCCTTCTTGCCTTCAAGGCTTTCCAGAAGCGCGGTTTCCTCGCCACAGATATAGGCCCCGGCGCCGTGATGCAGGTAAAGGTCGAAATCCCATCCCGACCCGGCCGCGTTCGGCCCCAGCAGCCCGGCGTCATAGGCTTCGTCGATCGCCGCCTGAAGCGCCTCGCGCTCGCGGATATATTCGCCGCGGATATAGATGTAACAGGCATGCGCGTTCATCGCGAAACTCGCGATCAGGCAGCCCTCGATCAGGGTGTGCGGATCGTGGCGCATGATCTCGCGATCCTTGCAGGTGCCCGGCTCGGATTCATCGGCATTGACCACGAGATAGGCCGGCCGCCCGTCACTCTCCTTGGGCATGAACGACCATTTGAGCCCGGTCGGAAAGCCCGCGCCGCCCCGCCCGCGCAGCCCGCTCGCCTTCATTTCGTCGATGATCGCATCCCGGCCCCGCGCGATGATCTCGCCGGTTCCGTCCCAATGGCCGCGCGCCTTCGCACCGGCAAGGCTGCGATCATGCATGCCGTAAAGGTTGGTGAAGATGCGGTCCTCGTCCTTCAGCATCGCGTTACCCTTCGCGTTCCCGGCGCGCACGCCAGATTTGAAAAATCATCACAAGGGCAAGGATGAACCCTGCCAGAGCGAACAGATCGAACAGCGCCATCACCCGGTTGCTCAACCCCATGCCATTGCCGATCAACATGGCCAGAATCCAGAACACGCCCGTCGCCGCGATCACGATCGCGGTGATCCGCCCCTTGCGCGCCAGCCGTTTGCCTGCATCCTCGCCCATGTCTCAGCGCCTCAATAGACCTCGCCCTTGCCCACGCGCTGCGAAAACTCGGTCTCGCCGCCCGCGGCCAGGGTCTTGGCCTGTTCCACCCAGTTGTCGCGGCTGACGCGACCCTTGAACCCTTTCAGATTGGCATCGACCCAGGCGATCTCGTCCTCGGTCCAGCCCGCGATCTGGTCGAAATGATAGAACCCCAGCTCGTTGCAGAGTTTTTCCAGCTTCGGCCCGATCCCCTTGATCTGCTTGAGATCGTCCGGCTGCCCGCCGCGCGCCGCGCTCAGCGCCTCGGGGCGGGTGCCGGTCACGTCTTCGGCCACGTCCCCGGCCACATCCGCAGCCTTGTCGGCCGCCGCCGCCCTGGCCTCCTTGGCCTTGTCGGCTGCATCCGCGACCGCTTCCCCGGCCTCTTCGGCCACATCCTCAACCGCTTCCCCGGCCTCGTCCGCCGCGTCCCCGGCCTTGGCGGCCCGTTCGTCCATTTTCTCCTTGGCCTTGTCGGCCAGTTCGTCGGCTTTTTCCTCGGTCTTTTCGGCCATGGCCGACGTGCCCGCGGCCATCGCGGTGGCGCCTGCCGCGCCCGCCTCGGCGGCACCGCTCGCCACCGACTGGGCCGGCGCCGATCCGTGCCCGTCATCCTGACCCGCCATCGACCAACCGCAGACGAACCTGCCAAGAACCAGCGCCACGAACACTCCGACGGCAATCGCGATCAACAGCGCGGGCAGCCAGGTCACCGCACCGACCGAAACCCAAAAGGCCAGAATCCCGGCCACGACACCAACGCCCCAGCAGACCCAGCCGCAGGTTCCCAGTTCCGAATTTCCCATCATGGTCTCTTCCCCTTATCCGTTTGGTCGTTTGCGATCAGTCTTCCGGTTCCTCACTTGCCTCGTTTCTTGCCGCGCGAGAATTCGGTCTCGCCACCCTCTGCCAGAATGCGCGCCTGCTCCACCCAGTTGTCCCGCGCGATGCGACCCTTGAATTTAAGACGTGAATCGACCCAGGCGATCTCGGCCTCGCCCCAGCCCGCGATCTGGTCGAAATGCCAGAATCCCAACGCGTTCAACATCCCTTCCAGCTTGGGCCCGACCCCGCCGATAAGCTTGAGATCGTCGGCCCCGCCCGCGCGCGGCGCGCTCAGGGTCTCGGGCTGCGCTTCGGCCACTTCCGCGACCGGCGCCTCGGGCTTTTTCTCCGCCTTCGGCCCGACCGCTTTGGCCGGTGTTTCCTTCACCGGGGCGTCGCCAGTGTTGGCCGGTGTGGTGGCGGGCTTTCCGCCCTTCTTCCCCGCCCAGGCATCGCGCCATGGCGTGGTCAGCGGCACTTCGCTGCCGTCGATGCGCTTGATCGTGTCGCCCAGATCCAGCGCCCGCGCAACGCTGGAATTGTGCGGCGGCCGTCCGCTCTCATAGGCGGTGAGCGAAGTCAGCCCGGTCGCAGGCTCCGAGGCATAGCGCCCGGTCTGCGGCCCCGGCACCGGCACCTCGCCCGCCGACAGCTCGTCGATGATCTCCGACAGGCGGTCGGGGCTCAGATCCTCGTAATAATCCTTGCCGATCTGGGCCATCGGCGCGTTGGAACAGGCCCCGAGGCATTCGACCTCCTCCCACGAGAACCGGCCATCCGCCGAAACCTCGTGCGGATTGGCCGCCACCTTCTGCTGAAGCACCTCGACCAGCGCCTCGGACCCGCACAGCATGCAGGGCGTGGTGCCGCAGACCTGGAAATGCGCGACGCTGCCGACCGGCTGCAACTGGAACATGAAATAGAAGCTCGCCACTTCCAGCGCCCGGATATAGGCCATGCCCAGCATGTCCGCGACATGCTCGATCGCCGGCTTGCTCAGCCACCCCTCCTGCTCCTGCGCGCGCCACAAGAGCGGGATCACCGCGCTGGCCTGGCGCCCTTCGGGATACTTGGTGATCTGCGCCTCGGCCCAGGCCCGGTTCTCGGGGGTAAAGGCAAAGCTCTCGGGTTGCTCGAAATGAAGGCGGCGCAGCATCAGGCACAGGCTCCTGTCATCAGTTTCACACCCTGGTCGCCAGGCAGTTTCTCGGCGGTCCCGTTGGCAAGGTGATATTCGGTCAGGGCGATCGCCTGCTCACGGGTCAGCCCGGCCTGCAACTCGACCGGCAGGTAATGGCTCTCGTCGCGCAGCACACAGCCGATACTGGCCACCGCGGTCAGGTAGTCGTCGCGCATCTCGGGCGTGGTGTCCTGCGGCGGAAGCGCCAGGCAGGCGGACAGGAGCGGGGCACAGGCGATTGCGAATACAGATCTCTTCACCGGTCGATCTCCCCGAAAACGACATCGATCGAGCCGATGATCGCGGCGATGTCGGCCAGTTGGTGACCGGTCGAGATATGGTCCATCGCCTGGAGATGCGGATAGCCCGGCGCGCGGATCTTGGCGCGATAGGGCCGGTTGGTCCCGTCGCTCACCAGGTAGACGCCGAACTCGCCCTTGGGCGCCTCGACCGCGGCGTAAACCTCGCCCGCGGGCACCTTGAACCCCTCGGTGTAAAGCTTGAAATGATGGATCAGCGCCTCCATCGAGGTCTTCATCTCGCCCCGCCGCGGCGGCGTGATCTTGCCGCGCGCCAGAACCTCGCCCTGGTTCTCGGGTTCGCGCAGCTTGGCACAGGCCTGACGCATGATGTGGATCGACTGGCGCATCTCCTCCATCCGCAGCAGGTAACGGTCATAGCAATCGCCGTTCGTGCCCACCGGAATCTGGAAATCGAACTCGTCATAGCATTCATAGGGCTGCGCCCGGCGCAGATCCCACGCCATCCCGACCGAGCGCGCCATCACCCCCGACATCGCATATTGCTGCACATCGTCCTCGGTCACAACGCCGATATCGACGTTGCGCTGCTTGAAAATGCGGTTCTCGGTCAGCAATTCATTGATATCGTCCAGGAACTTCGGGAACCCCTCGGCCCATGCGTCGATATCCTCGATCAAGTCGGGCGGCAGATCCTGATGCACGCCCCCGGGCCGAAAATAGGCCGCGTGCAGCCGCGCTCCACAGGCCCGCTCATAGAACACCATAAGCTTCTCGCGCTCTTCGAAGCCCCAGACCGGCGGGGTCAGCGCGCCCACGTCCAGCGCCTGCGTGGTGATGTTGAGGATATGGTTCAAAAGCCGCCCGATCTCGCAGTAAAGCACCCGGATCAGGCTCGCCCGGCGCGGCACCTCCACCCCGGTCAGCTTCTCGATCGCCAGGCACCAGGCATGTTCCTGGTTCATCGTGCCGACGTAATCGAGCCGGTCGAAATAGGGCAGGTTCTGCAGATAGGTCCGGCTCTCCATGAGCTTCTCGGTGCCACGATGCAGCAGGCCGATATGCGGATCGCACCGCTCGACCACCTCGCCGTCCAGCTCCAGCACGAGGCGCAACACACCATGCGCCGCCGGGTGCTGGGGGCCGAAATTGATGTTGAAGTTGCGGATCTTCTGCTCGCCCGTCCGCGCGTCGTCGAATCCCTTGGAGCCGTCCATCATGAAGCTACCCCTTTCAATATCGCCCCGCCGGGGCGCGCAGCGGCCCGGCACGCGTCCGCCCGCCCGGTCGGACGCGCGCGGTCCGGGCCACATGTTCCATCAAGGGCAAAAAGGCTCATTCCTTGGCCTCCCCCTTCTCGTCGCCCGGCAGGATGTATTGCGCACCCTCCCACGGGCTCATGAAATCGAACTGGCGATATTCCTGCACCAGGTTGACCGGCTCATAGACCACCCGCTTCTGCGCCTCGTCATAGCGCACCTCGACATAACCCGTGGTCGGGAAATCCTTGCGCAGCGGATAGCCGCGAAAGCCGTAATCGGTCAGGATGCGCCGCAGATCGGGATGCCCCGAGAACAGGATGCCGAACATGTCGAACACCTCGCGCTCGAACCAGTTGGCGCTGGGATGCACATTGGTGATCGACGGCACGATCTCGTCCTCGCGAATGGCCAGCCGCAGCCGGATACGCTGGTTCTGGTGCATGCTCAGGAAATGATAGACCACGTCGAACCGCCGCGCCCGTTCCGGGTAATCCACGGCGGTGATATCGACCAGCGTCGAGAACCGGCAGGTGCCGTCATTGCGCAGGAACTCGACCAGGCCGGCGATATTGGCCGGGGCCACCTCCAGCGTCAATTCGTCCCGGGCAATCGCCCAGCCCAGCACGCAATCGGGGCGCTTGCCCTCGATATGCGCGCCCAGCTCTTCCAGTGCTTCACTCATCGTCTCTCAATCCTTCCCGCACCCGAGCGGCGCGGCCTGATGCCTGGCGCCTCAGCGCACGATCGTCCCGGTCCGTCGGATCTTGCGCGAAAGTTGCAGGATCCCGTAAAGCAGCGCCTCGGCGGTCGGCGGACAGCCCGGCACGTAGATATCGACCGGCACCACCCTGTCACACCCGCGCACCACCGAATAGCTGTAGTGGTAATAGCCGCCGCCATTGGCACAGCTGCCCATGCTGATCACGTAACGCGGCTCGGGCATCTGGTCATAGACCTTGCGCAGCGCCGGCGCCATCTTGTTGGTCAGCGTGCCCGCCACGATCATCAGGTCCGACTGGCGCGGGCTGGCGCGCGGCGCGGTGCCGAACCGTTCCAGATCATAGCGCGGCATCGAGGTGTGCATCATCTCGACCGCGCAACAGGCCAGCCCGAACGTCATCCAGTGCAGGCTGCCGGTCCGGGCCCAGTTGATGACATCCTCGGTCGTGGTCAGCAGGAACCCCTTGTCCTGCAATTCCGCGTTCAGCGACTGGGTGGCGACCTCTTGATCCGCCCCCGCGGTATTGGCTCCGGTCATGACCATTCAAGCGCCCCCTTCTTCCATTCATAGGCAAAGCCTACGGTCAAAACAGCCAGGAAGATCATCATCGACCAGAACCCGACATCGCTCACATCCCGGAAGGCCACGGCCCATGGAAACAGCATCGCGATTTCCAGATCGAAGATGATGAACAGGATCGACACGAGGTAGAACCGCACGTCGAATTTCATCCGCGCGTCGTCGAACGCATTGAAGCCGCATTCATAGGCGCTCAACTTTTCCGGATCGGGGTTGCGCACCGCCAGAACCACGGCCGCAAGGATCAGCACGATCCCGAGCCCGATGGCAATTCCCAGCAGGATGAGAACGGGCAGGTATTCCCTGAGCATCTCTTCCACAGATTGGCTCCTTTCCGGGCACGGCATCCGCACGCGCCAAAATGGCTGCAAAACTCCCTCCCTGATCTACTCCCGCCCCCGGTCAGGGTCAACCGACGCCCGGACACATTCGGGATTGCGCAGGTATCGGGATTAACCGGTATGCGATTGCACACAAACCCAGCAAAACAAGGGCTTCGCGGCAGCGCAGCATCGGAAGACGGCCCAACGCGCGGTTTGTCCCGATTAGATGGGTCTCACAAACCTGTTTTCCAACCCTGTGGTTCAGGCCGATTTCTGGTCGACTTCTGGCCGACTCGGGCCCGCCCCGAACCGCCTCGACCGCCGCGTTAACCGTTTTGCCGGCCAGGGCGCGAACCCGCCCCCGGCAGCCAGGGGACAGCCGGGCGGCAGCCGGATGTCACCCCCCGGATTTCCGCCGAAATACCGCCGTTAACCCCGCAGCGCGGTGCGGTCACGATCCGTCAACCACCCACGGCGCCGGGCGCTTGGCAAAGAACGCCTCGATGCCCGCATGGGCCTCCTCGCCCTCCCAGGTCCGCACCAGCCGCTCGATGGTCGCGTCGATGATCTCGGGCGTGATCGCCGGCCCCAGCATCCGCGCCAGGCGCTTGGATTCCGCCACCGCGCCGGGGGCTGCCGCGAGGTAGGGAAGCACCTCTTCCTCAACCGCCGCGTCAAGCTGATCCCCGGTCACGACACGCGATAAAAGGTCAAGTTTTTCAGCCTCTTGCGCGCCAAAAATGCGCGCCGACATGAACACCTTGCGGGCATGGGTCTCGCCCATCCGGGCAAGGACATAGGGGCTGATCGTCGCCGGAATAAGGCCCAGCCGGACCTCGGTCAGCCCGAACTTCGCCCGCTCCACCCCGATCGCCACATCGGCCACCGCCATCATCCCGATTCCGCCACCGAACGCATTGCCCTGCACCCGCGCAATGAGCGGTTTCGACAGGGTGTTGAGCGCATAAAGCGCCATCGCCAGCTTGCGCGCTTCCGCCCGCCGCTGCTCAGACGAGGCCTCCATCTGCGCCTGCATCCAGCGCAGATCGCCCCCCGCGCAAAAGCTCTTCCCCCGCGCCGCCAGCACCACGACACGCACCCGCGCATCCTCATCCAACACCTTGGCTGCGCTCGATAATTCCTCGATCATCTCACCCGACATGGCGTTGTGTTTCTCCGCCCGATCCAGCCAGAGCGTCGCCACCCCGCGCCCGTCGCGCTCGATTGCAAGCGTCTCATACATCGCGTTCAACCCTCATCTGCTGCGCCATTCCGGCCGCCTCCTCCAGGACCGCCCGATCCAGCCCCGTCTCGTATCCCAGCGCCACCAGCCGGTCATGCACCGCTTCCGTCGCCACGTTCCCCGCCGCCCCCGGCGCATAGGGACAGCCGCCGAGGCCACCGACGGCGGCATCGAACACCCGCACCCCCCGCGCCAGCGACGCCTCGATATTCTCAAGTGCCCGCCCGGCGGTGTCATGGTAATGCCCGGCCAACTTCTCCGCCGGCACAACATCCAGCACCGCGCCCAGCATCGCGTCGATGCTCTCGGGCGTCCCCTGCCCGATCGTGTCCCCAAGGCTGATCTCGTAAACCCCCATTTCCCAAAGGATTTCCGCCACGCGGGCGACCTCTCCGGGCGGGGTCTTCCCGTCATAGGGACAATCGGTCACGCAGGAAACATAGCCCCGCACCGGCATCCCCACCTCCCTTGCCGCCGCCACGATCGGGGCGAACCGCTCCAGGCTCTCGGCAATGCTGGCATTGATATTGGCCCGGCTGAACCCTTCCGAGGCCGATCCGAAAATCGCCACCTCATCGGCCTTCGCCGCCACCGCCGCCTCGAATCCGCGCAGGTTCGGCGTCAACGCCGCATAGCGCACCCGCGGAACCCGCGCGATCCCGGCCAGAACTTGCGCCGAATCGGCCATCTGCGGCACCCATTTCGGACTCACGAACGACGCCACCTCGATCCGCCGAAACCCCGCCCCGCTCAGACAATCGACCAGCGCGATCTTTTCCGCCGTCGGGATCCGCCGCTTTTCATTCTGCAACCCGTCGCGCGGCCCCATCTCGAAAATCTCAACACGTTCAACCATTTGAACCCCAACCCTTCATCTTGCCAAAATACTCCCGCCGGAGGCGTCCGACGGCGCGGCTCACGCTTCGGACACCTCATAGAACTCCCGGTCATAGAATTGCTGCAACCCCTCGGCCTCCAGTGCCCTCCGATAGGCAGGGCGTTCCTCGATCCGCGCCTTGTAATCCGAAAGCTGCGGGAACCGGTCGAACCGCACATAATGCCGCGCGCTTTCCAATGTGAATCCCATCATCGTATCGGCCGCCGAGAACCCGCGCCTGAGCAGGAAATCCTGCTCCCCCAACACCCGCTCCAGCGGCTTGAGCGAGACCGCCAGTCGCTTCACCTCGATCCCGATCACCGTGGGCGAGCGCATTGCCGGATCGGGCAGGAACACCTGCTGCAGATTGAGGTTCTGGATCAGCACGCCGATGGTCTCGGCATAATGCAGCCAGGTGAGATACTGCGCCCGCTCCGCCTCCCCGGGCATCGGCGCCAGCCCCTTTTCGGGCCGGGTTTCGCACAGGTATTCGGTGATCGCCCCGCTCTCGAACAACACCTGCCCGTCGATCTCCAGAACCGGCACCCGCCCCGCCGGGCTGAGGCCAAGGAACTCCGGGTTCCGCAACTCGCCGCTGGTGATGTCATAGCTGATCACCTCCGGCTCCAGCCCCATCTCGTTAAGCAGCCACAACACCCGGAACGACCGGCTGCCCGCGACACTGTGCAATCTGATCGGCTCTTGCATGATCCACTCCCTTCCACGTCAATCCTGCGCGCTTGCCCGCTCAGGCGATGGGCGCCACCGCCTCTTCCTCTTCAAGCTGGATCAGCGCCGCGCCGGCCTCGACCTGCGCCCCGGCCTCGACGAGCACCTCGGCCACCACCCCGTCGCGCGGCGCCAGAAGCGCATGTTCCATCTTCATCGCTTCCAGAACCGCCAGCCGGTCGCCGGCCTGAACCGCCTGCCCCGGCTCGGCCAGCACCGCCTTCACGAGCCCCGGCATCGGCGCCTCAATCACGCCCACGCCCGCGCCCGCGCCCGCCGCGCGCTCCAGCGGGTCGATCACCCGGAACGCATGGCCATAGCCGGTGAAGACAGTGACGATCCCCCCCGACTCGGCCCAAGCCGCGGCCGGCCTGCCGTCGAACCGCCAGTCCCCGCGCCACTCGGCCCCGATCTCGGTCTCGCCCACCCTGATCCGCGCCGTGCCCGGCCCGTCCACAGTCACCGCAATCGCCTGCTCCGTCTCGCCCTGCGCCAGAACCACATGGCACGGCGCGGGTGTCCAGAGCGCGAATCCCCACGCCCAGTCCGGCGCCGCCATCAGCCCCAGCGCCGCCATCGCCGCCTGCGCCACCACGCGCGGTGCCGCAGGATCAGCCGCGATCAGCCGATCAAGATCCCGCCCGATCAGCCCGGTATCGACCTCCCCCACAGCAAAATCCTCATGCGCACAAAGCGCGCCGAGGAAGGCGAGGTTCGTCACCGTCCCGGCGACCTGCGTCTCGCGCAGCGCCTGGCCCATGCGCTTCAACGCGATCTCGCGCGTGGCGCCATGGGTGATCAGCTTGGCGATCATCGGATCGTAAAACGGCGAAATCGCATCCCCCGCCCGCACGCCACTGTCGGCCCGCGCTTGCGCCGGAAATTGCAGATGCGACAGAACCCCGGTCGCGGGCAGGAACCCCTTGGGCACATCCTCGGCATAAAGCCGCGCTTCGAAGGCGTGGCCGGTGATGTGCAAATCCTCCTGCCGTGCGGGCAAGGGCTCACCCGCCGCCACCCGCAACTGCCATTCGACCAGATCGACGCCGGTGATCGCCTCGGTCACCGGGTGTTCCACCTGCAAGCGCGTGTTCATCTCCATGAACCAGAACTCGTCGGGGCGAAGCCCGTGGCTCCCGTCGACGATGAACTCGACCGTGCCCGCCCCCTTGTAGCCGATCGCTTCGGCCGCGCGCACCGCCGCCTGCCCCATGGCGCTGCGCATCTCTTCGGTCATGCCCGGCGCCGGGGCCTCCTCGATCACCTTCTGGTGCCGCCGCTGGAGCGAGCAATCGCGCTCGAAAAGATGCACCGCGCGGGTGCCATCGCCGAAAACCTGCACTTCGATATGACGCGGTCTTTCAACGAATTTCTCGATCAGCACGGCCTCGTTGCCAAAGGCGGCCCGCGCCTCGCTCTGCGCACTGGCCAGCGCATCCATGAAATCCTTCGGCTTCTCGACAAGGCGCATCCCCTTGCCACCGCCACCCGCCACCGCCTTGATCAGCACCGGATAGCCGATCGCATCCGCCGCGCCCGACAGGTGCTCGGGGTCCTGGTTCTCGCCGTGATAGCCCGGCACCACCGGCACGCCGGCTTCTTCCATCAGAACCTTGGCCGCATCCTTGAGGCCCATCGCGTCGATCGCCTCGGCCGACGGCCCGATGAAGGTCAGCCCGGCCGCCTCGACCGCACGCACGAAATCCGGGTTCTCCGACAGGAACCCATAGCCCGGATGAATCGCCTGCGCGCCGGTCTCCAGCGCCGCCGCGATGATCCGCTCACCGCGCAGATAGCTCTCGGCGGGCGCGTTGCCGCCGATATGCACCGCCTCGTCCGCCGCCGCGACATGCGCCGCGCCTGCGTCAGCGTCGGAATGGACCGCCACCACGCGGCAGCCCAGCGCCCGCGCGCTGCGCGCCACCCGCACCGCGATCTCGCCCCGGTTGGCAATCAGGATCTTGTCAAACATGTCCAGCCTCCTTCACCGCCGCCTCGAACGGCCCTTTCAGTGCAACATCACCGGTCATTCGCCACACGCAGACCATGGCGCAGTTCTGCACCGCCCCCTGGGGCCGCGCGGGGTGGGCGGGCGGGCGCGCGGCCCGGGGGGCGGCGGTCAATCGCATCCAAACACCTCCACCACCTCGAACCGTTCCAACAGCATCTCCATCCCGGACTCGAAACCGACCGTGCGGCCCAGATAGGCCGCATAGCCCCTCCGCCAATCCTCAAGATCGTCAAACTCGCCCTGCTCGGCCACCAGCGCCTCGGGCACCTCCTCGAAGGGCATCCGCATCACCTCGATCGTTCGAACAGCACAGACCGGCCGCCACGCCCAGTCACAAGCGATATCCACACGCCCCGGTTCGGGCGGCGCCTCGCCACGCGCCTCAATTCCCGCCACCGCATCACAGGTCACGCTCTTGCGCTCCGCCAGAACCAGCGCCAGAATCTCGGCATTCAGATCCGGCCCGTCGCCAAACCGGAACCGCTGAGCACCCGGATAGCGGGCCAGGGCGGCATCAAGAGTCATGTCTCATCCTCCGCGTCCCGGTAGCTGCGAAACCGACGCGCATAGATCAGGTTGGGCCGATCACCCTCCCAGAGGTAGACCGTGATCGCCAGGATCGCGATCAACTCGCCCAACCCCCAGAGCGACACCACCAGCCCCGCCTCGGCCAGGCCGTCAAACCCGCGCGACAGGATACCAAAGAGCGCGAACAGCCCCGTTCCCACCACCAGAACTCGCGCCAGCGCCGCCCGCATCCACAGCAAAAGCGCCGTTACCAACGGCAAACCCGCAACCGCGACGACCATGCCCATACCCTGCCCGGCCACCATCCAGCCGCGCGTGAGCGCGGTCACGAGATAAAACCCGATGATCAGATACATCACCCAGTTGAGCCG
Organism: Paracoccaceae bacterium; assembly: GCA_011389685.1. Taxonomy (GTDB): domain Bacteria; phylum Pseudomonadota; class Alphaproteobacteria; order Rhodobacterales; family Rhodobacteraceae; genus Aquicoccus. Next base: position 1,727 of record JAABTV010000031.1, on the reverse strand, counting down.
GCCCATCGGATGCGCATGCGCCGCTTCGCGACTGACCCGGACCCAGGCGATGCCGGTCTCGCGGTCACGCTTGCCGCGCCGCATCTCGCCCGGTTCAAGGCGCGCCGCCATCAGGTCACATCCGGAAGACGCCGAACCGCGTCTCCTCGATCGGGGCATTGAGCGCCGCGCGCAACGAAAACGCCAGGACATCGCGCGTCTTGCGCGGGTCGATGACGCCATCATCCCAAAGCCGTGCGCTGGCATAAAGCGGGTGGCTCTGCTCCTCGAACATCTCGACCGTGGGCCGCTTGAACTCGGCCTCTGCCTCCGCGCTCCACGCCTCGCCCGCGCGCTCCATCGCGTCGCGCTTGACGGTGGCCAGAACCCCCGCCGCCTGCGCACCGCCCATGACCGAAATCCGGCTGTTGGGCCATGTCCACAGGAAGCGCGGGGAATAGGCCCGCCCCGCCATGCCGTAATTGCCGGCACCGAATGACCCGCCCACCAGCATGGTGATCTTGGGCACGGATGTGCAGGCCACCGCCGTCACCATCTTGGCCCCGTGCCGGGCAATGCCTTCATTCTCGTATCTGCGCCCGACCATGAAGCCGGTGATGTTCTGCAGGAACACCAGCGGGATCTTGCGCTGGCTGCACAGCTCGACGAAATGCGCCCCCTTCACGGCGCTTTCCGAGAACAACACGCCATTATTGGCCACGATCCCGACCGGCATCCCCTTCACATGGGCGAAACCACAGACCAGCGTCTCGCCGAACCGCGCCTTGAACTCGTCAAAGCGCGACCCATCCACCACCCGCGCGATCACCTCGCGGATGTCATAGGGCGTGCGCAGATCGGCCGGCACCACGCCGAGGATCTCATCGGGGTCATAGGCCGGGTCTTCGGACGATTGCAATTCCACGGAAAGCGCGTTCCCGGCGCCCAGATTGGACACCGCCCGCCGCGCCAGCGCCAGCGCATGGGCATCATCCTCGGCGAGGTAATCCGCCACGCCCGAAAGCCGCGTATGCACATCGCCCCCGCCCAGGTCTTCGGCAGTCACCACCTCGCCCGTCGCCGCCTTCACAAGCGGCGGCCCGGCGAGGAAGATTGTGCCCTGCTCCTTCACGATGATCGACACGTCCGACATCGCGGGCACATAGGCCCCGCCCGCGGTGCAGGACCCCATCACCACCGCGATCTGGGGAATCCCCTTCGCGCTCATGTTGGCCTGGTTATAGAAAATCCGACCGAAATGGTCCCGATCCGGGAACACCTCGTCCTGCTGCGGCAGGTTCGCACCGCCCGAATCCACCAGGTAGATACAGGGCAGATGGTTCGCTTCGGCGATCTCCTGCGCGCGCAGGTGCTTCTTGACCGTCATCGGGTAATAGGTGCCGCCCTTCACCGTGGCGTCGTTGCACAGCACCATGACCTCGCGCCCATGCACCTGCCCCACGCCACAGATCATTCCCGCACCGGGCGCCGCGCCGCCATACATCCCGTGCGCTGCCGTGGCACCCACCTCAAGGAAAGGCGAGCCCGGATCGAGCAGCCCCGCCACCCGCTCGCGCGGCGGCATCTTGCCCCGGTCGACATGGCGCGCGCGCGCCTTCTCACCCCCGCCCGCCGCGGCCAGTTCGGCCGCCTCGCGGATGACGCGCAACGCCTCGAGATGACCGTCGCGATTGGTCTTGAAGGCTTCCGATGTCGGGATGGCCTGTGATTGCAGTTTCATCTTTATT
>JAABTV010000030.1 GCA_011389685.1 Paracoccaceae bacterium | reverse complement strand
CGACATGAAGACGTTGATCGGGTTCACCGTCGGCGGGACCGATCTTCACCGCCAGAGCCTCGTCGCGCAGCCGGTATCCGCCGCAGGCTCCGCAGGGGCGATTGTTCTGATAGCGTTCGAACTCCTCGCGGATCCAGCTCGAATCGGTTTCGCGATAACGCCGCTCCATGTTCGGGATCACCCCCTCGAACACGCGACTCACCTGATAGACGCGCCCACCCTCGTCATAGCGGAACCGGATCTCCTCATCGCCCGACCCATACAGGAAAACCTGCTGCACATGCTTGGGCAGATCCTTCCAGGCGGTATTGACATCGAATTCATAATGCCGCGCAAGTGCCTCTATTGTTTGCAGAAAATAGGGCGACTTGCCCTTGCGCCACGGGGCCAGCGCCCCGTCGTAAATCCTGAGCGTGGCATCCGGCACGATCAGCCGTTCGTCAAAGAACAACTCGGCCCCGAGCCCGCCGCATTCCGGACAGGCCCCGAACGGCGCATTGAAGGAGAACAGCCGCGGCTCGATCTCCGGGATGGTGAACCCACTGACCGGACAGGCGAAATTCTCGCTGAAGGTCATCCGCTCGGGCTCACCTTCACGCGGCGCGGTTTCGAGAATCGCGATTCCGTCGGCGAGGTCGAGCGCCGTGCGCAGACTGTCGGCCAGCCGGGTCTCCATCCCATCACGCACCACGATCCGGTCGACCACCACGTCGATGTCATGGCGGAATTTCTTGTCGAGAGTGGGCGGATCGTCCAGCTCGTGAAACACGCCGTCGACCTTGACACGTTGGAACCCCTGCTTGCGCAACTCGATGAATTCCTTGCGATACTCACCCTTCCTGTCGCGTACGATCGGCGCGAGGAGGTAGGCGCGCGTGCCCTCTTCCATGGCCATGATCCGGTCAACCATGTCCTGCACCTGCTGCGCCTCGATCGGCAGGCCAGTGGCCGGGCTGTAGGGCGTGCCGGCGCGGGCAAACAACAGCCGCAAGTAATCGTAGATTTCGGTCACCGTGCCAACGGTCGAGCGCGGGTTCTTCGATGTGGTCTTCTGTTCGATGGAAATCGCGGGGGACAGGCCGCTGATGTGATCCACATCCGGTTTTTCCATCATATCAAGGAATTGCCGCGCATAGGCCGACAGGCTCTCGACATAGCGCCGCTGCCCCTCGGCATAGATCGTGTCGAACGCCAGCGACGACTTGCCCGATCCCGAAAGACCGGTGATCACCACGAGCCGGTCGCGCGGAATGTCGACGTCTATGTTCTTGAGGTTATGTTCGCGCGCCCCGCGCACCTCGATATTCTTCAACTCAGCCATCACATGCCCCCAACAGACCGCTTAACAGATAGTCACACCATGCCATAGTGCCAACCGAAAAATGAGAACAAAGATCGAACATGTCAGAATTTCGCATCTTGCCACTTAACATTCTATTTTCGGAATGTTAGATGGCAGTGTCAAGGCACTCATGCCATTTCGAAACAGTGAATCGGAGGATGGCCATGTTCGGCCTTTTCATGGGCAACAGGGTCGAGCGTATCGACCCGACCGAAGCCGTCAAGGCTGCACGCGACGGATTGATCACGGTGATCGACATACGCGAAATGGGCGAAGTCGCCGCGACCGGCAAAGCTAGGGGGGCAAAACACATACCAATGATGCTTTTGCGATCGAAATGCGACCCGAGCCACCCCGAGTTCGACCGGTCCCTCGATCCCGACAAGACGGTCGTGCTTTACTGTGCCACGGGCGCGCGCTCGTCCTCGGCCGGGCAGTTGCTCTCGCGGCTGGGCTTCAAGGATGTGCGCAACCTAGGCGGATTGAGGGATTGGGTGCGCGGCGGCGGCACCACAGAAAGCACGTAATCCGGAACTTTAGGTTTCCGGGCCAAGGCGTTGGAACATATGGGGAAATTTTGACCGTTGGTCAGATCGTCCCGGTCGGGATCGTATGTCGGCGGCCAGTCCTTCTCGAAATTGCGTGCCGCCGCCCGGTTGCCCCGTTGCGCGGCCTTGATGTCATCGGGTGCGAAAACGGCCTCGATCAACAGGGGCTTCAGCGCACGCGCCGACCCGCTCGAACAATCCACCGGGTCGCCATGAAAGGAAATGTGGAACGGCACCGCAAGTCAGGAATGCCCGCCCGGTCGCAGGATGTCCAACACGTTGACCGTGGCCATGTAGAGCCACTCCAGGTGTTCCCATGCCTGGCTGGTTGGCCAGACTCAGATCGAATTGGCGCACCCGCCCTTTCGCGTCCGGGAATGGCCCCTTGCAGATGTCATGCTCGGGGTAGCGAAAACGGCGATAGGAGCGAAAAGCGAACATCTGCCCCGCCTGCCGGAGATCGCGGCGGCGTCGAGTGTGTCCGGGCCGAGCGATTTGATCCAGCCGCGGCTGGTTCTTGCACACGATCCTGTTCAGGCTTCCGCTCAGCCTGCCCCTTTCGGCACGCCTCAGAAGTGGATCGCCCGATCATAGGCATCCAGCACGCTTTCATGCATCATCTCGGACAGTGTCGGGTGCGGAAAAACCGTGTGCATCAATTCCTCTTCGGTGGTTTCCAGCGTCCGGCCAACCACATAGCCCTGGATCAATTCGGTCACCTCGGCGCCGACCATATGCGCACCCAGAAGTTCGCCGGTCGTGGCATCGAACACCGTTTTCACCATGCCTTCCGATTCCCCCAGCGCGATGGCCTTGCCGTTGCCGATGAACGGGAAACGGCCGACCTTGATCTCGTGACCGGCCTCTTTAGCCTGGGCCTCGGTCAGGCCCACGCTGGCGATCTGCGGGTGGCAATAGGTGCAGCCCGCGATGCTCTCGGGGCGCACCGGGTGCGGCTTCCGCCCGGCGATCAACTCGGCCACCGTCACGCCCTCGTGGCTGGCCTTGTGCGCCAACCACGGCGCGCCCGCGACGTCTCCGATCGCGTAAATACCCTCAACGCCGGTGCGGCAGTATTCATCCACCACCACATGGCTGCGGTCGATCTTGACGCCCAGTTCTTCAAGCCCCAGCCCTTCGACATTACCCACGATCCCCACCGCCGAGATCACACTGTCAAATTCCTGTTTCTCAACCTTTCCTTTGGTCTCGATATGGGCGGTCACCTTGCCCTTGCCACGGTCGAGCTGCTTGACCATGGCGCCTTCCATGATGGTCATGCCCTGTTTCTCGAACTGCTTTTTCGCGAAACCGGCAATCTCTTCATCCTCGACCGGCAGGATGCGCTCCATCACCTCGACCACCGAGGTTTCCGCGCCCAAAGTGTTGAAGAAACTCGCAAACTCGATCCCGATGGCCCCCGACCCGATGACCAGCAATTTCTTCGGCATCCGTGGCGGTTCCAGCGCATGGCGATAAGTCCAGACCAGATCGCCATCCGCCTCGAGACCGGGCAACTCGCGCGCGCGCGCTCCAGTGGCCAGCACGATGGACTTGCCGGTCAATTCCTCTTCGCCCTTGTCGGTCTTGACCGTGACCTTGCCCTTGCCGGTCAGGCGCGCCTCGCCCATCATCGCGGTCACCTTGTTCTTCTTCAAAAGATGCGTGACCCCGGAATTGAGTTGCTTGGCCACCCCGCGCGACCGCTTCACCACCGCGTCGAGATCAAACCCCGGCTTCTCAACCGAAAGGCCGAACTCCTTGGCGCGATGCATCAGGTGGAAAACCTCCGCCGACCGCAGGAGCGCCTTGGTCGGGATGCAACCCCAGTTGAGGCAGATGCCCCCCATATGCTCGCGTTCCACGATCGCCACCGACATGCCCAACTGCGCCCCCCGGATCGCGGCCACATAGCCGCCGGGCCCGGCCCCGATCACGATCATGTCAAATGCCTTGCCTGCCATGGGCCTCACTCCGATTCCAAATTTAGTTTGACACTAAACTATGTCTCCGGGCATCACAACGCGCCCGGGCACATGGTCTTGGCCCGGTCACAATTCCTGCATGTCGCGGGACGAAAGAAGATCAGGCCGCGGCGGCCTGTTGCAATGCTTTCACGGTCGATCCATACCCACCGCTTTCCACATAGGCACGTTCTTGCGCCGTGGTCGCGCGCGCCAGCGCATCGTTTCGATAGGGAAAGCGCCCGAAGCGCCGGATCACCTCGCGATGCGCCCGTGCATGCAGCAGGTTGCCTTCACCTGCGGCGGGCATGCGCTGCTTCATCAGCCGAACACAATGCTCCTGGTCGCAGAGGTTTTCCGAATGCATCAGGGGCAGGTAAAAGAACTGCCGCACAGGCTCGTCGATCTTCAGATCCCAGCCCTTGTGAATCGCCGCCTTGGCCGCGGCAAGCGCGATACGATCCGTCGCGAACGCCTCGCCCGAGCCGCGGAACATGTTGCGCGGGAACTGGTCCAACAGGATGATGTAAGCGAGGACACCGCTGGGATAGGTTAGCCAGAGCGAATAGGTGCCGGTCCGCGCATCTTTCCACATCTGCATGAACCGGTCTCGTATCTCTTGATCCAGGGCATCAGATGCATTATACCAATGCTCCGGCCCGATTTCATCAAGCCAGAAGTCCAAGATCTCTTTCGGGTCACTCATTGGTCCATCTCCTCACCCAAGACCGATCCCCCATTGACATGAAAACGTTACACATCTTCTTTCGGTTATGAACAGTAAAGATTTATGTCGATTTACGACATTTCAGGACTCGGCGGTTTCCTGCTCGTCCATTTCTTCGACCGCGATCTTTACCGCAACCGGCGAGGTCGACATCGAGACGGGCGCATAGGAACTCGTATCCTCGACCGCAGGTGCCGGGCGCCGGGTCATCCGCCAACCAGCATAGCCCGCCAGCGCGAAAAGCAGGACGCCAAGGAACAGGAAATACCCCGGCGCGCCCATCATCCCCATCATCCAGCCGGTGACCAGCGGCCCGGCAATCGCCCCCAGCCCATTGACGAAAACGAGCCCACCCGACACTGCGGCCATGTCTTCAAGATCCACGAGATCATTGGTATAGGCGAGCAGCAGCGAATAGAGCGGGTTCGACGTGCCACCGATCATGAAGGCCGCAACCAGAAGCGCGGGAAAGGCACCGCCAAAACCAAAGCCGATGATCGCACCCAACCCGCCCAGAACCGAAACCGCCAGGATCAGGATACGACGATCCATCCTGTCCGAAACCCAGCCCAGCGGATACTGGAACACCGTCGCGCCCACGTAGAAGGACGAAACGAACATCGAGATCTGCACCAGCGTCAGCCCGGCCTCTGCCCCGTAAACCGCACCCATGCCGAACTGGGCCGAGAACACGCTGCCCAGCAGGAACATGCCGACGATGCCAAGTGGCGAGATGCTGTAAAGCTGTCTCAGGCTCATCGGCTTGATGCTTTCAAAGGCCGGCGTCGGCGCGATCGACAACAGGATCGGGGCGAAGGAGATCGACACCAGAACCGAAGGGATGATGAACAGGATGAACCCCGCCGGGTCTGCCACCAGAAGCAAACCTTGCGCCGCGACGATCCCGATCATCTGAACCATCATGTAAAGCGACAGCGCCTTGCCCCGCGTGTCATTCCTGGCCGCGTTGTTGAGCCAGCTTTCGGCAGTGACATAGACGCCCGAAAAACAAAAGCCGATCACCACCCGCAACACCGTCCAGAACCACGGGTTGGCCCAGACTGCATAAAGCACCAGGATCGCCGAGATGAACGAGGCCAGCGCCGCGAACACCCGCACATGCCCCACCCTGCGGATCAACTCGGGCGTGAGGCGCGACCCTCCAAGGAACCCCACGAAATAGGCCGACATAACGACCGACATCTCGACTGCCGAAAACCCCTCGATGCCGCCGCGCACACCCAGAAGGGTGCCCTGAAGGCCGTTGCCGACCATCAGCAGCATCATGCCCAGCAACAGGGCCCAGATGGATGTCAGAACCTGGAACATGTCTTTTCCCTTGCCTCTTGCAATGCCATGCCACACCGGCACACCCGGCGTCAGGCACCAAGCCGACCTGCCGATGCCGTTTTCACTCCCCGGGGATCAAAAGCGACGCATCCCCATACGAAAAGAAGCGATAGCGTTCTTCAACCGCGTGGGCATAAATCCGCATTATCCGCTCGCGCCCCATAAGCGCCGAGACAAGCATCATCAAGGTCGATTTCGGCAGGTGGAAATTGGTCATCAGCGCATCGCTCACGCGGAACGTGAAGCCGGGATAGATGAAGATATCCGTTTCCCCTTGCCAAGGGGCAATCGCACCATTGTCGCGCGCCGCCGTCTCGATCAGGCGCAGCGCCGTCGTGCCCACAGGAATGATCCGCCCGCCACCGGCGCGGGTCTGCGCGATCTCCCGCGCGGCGTTTTCGCTCACCTCGCCCCATTCGGCATGCATCCTGTGCTGGCGCACGTCATCCACCTTGACCGGCAGAAACGTGCCCGCCCCCACATGCAGGGTCACATGCGAGAACTGCACGCCCTTGGCCGCCAACCGTTGCAACAGATCGTCATCAAAATGCAGGCTCGCCGTCGGGGCCGCCACCGCGCCGCGCCTGCGCGCCCAGACAGTCTGATAGTCGTGCTTGTCGCGCGCATCGGCCTTGCGCCGCGCCTCGATATAGGGCGGCAAGGGCATCGCCCCCGCCTGTTCCAGCGCCGCGTCGAAATCCCCGCCCGAAAGGTTGAATTCCAGCACCGCCTGCCCGTCCGACTTTTCCATGCATTGCGCCGAGAGACCGGCGCCGAACTCGATCCGCTCGCCCTCGCGCAGCTTGCGCAGCGGCTTGATCAGCGCGGCCCAGCGCCCTCCAGGGCGCGGCTCAAGCAGCGTGACCTCCATGCCCGCCCGGCTTTCGCCGCCCGCGCCCAGCCGCACCCGCTGGCCAGAGAGCCGCGCGGGAATGACCTTGGTGTCATTCAGGATCAGCCGGTCACCCGAGCGCAGCCAGTCAGGCAGATCCCGCACCACCGCATCGGTGATCCGCGCCCCCTCGGCCACCAAAAGCCGGGCCGACGACCGCGGGTTCGCCGGCCGCGTGGCGATCAGCCCCTCGGGCAGATCGAAATCGAATTCGGAAAGCTTCATGGGGGTTACTGAGTCACCTCTGGCACCGGGCGGCGGAAAATCTCGCGGAACATGCCCGGGGTCAACAGCGAAAAGGGATTGACCCGCACCCGCGGAGCATCGGGTGTGCCCAGCAGTCGGAAATTGAACCCGATCAACCCCTCGCCCCGCCGCGTCAGGATCTGGCCGACAGCGTTGAGCATGTAGAGCGGCGAGAGCACACCCTGAAACCGCATCGTTCCACTGTCGAAATAGTAATAGCCATCCATGGATATGCCCAGCGACGCGCCCACCGCGCTCGATCGCAGCAGCGTGACCTGATCCGGGGCCAGGCGAAACCGCGCATCGACATCCGAGAACAGGATGCCATTGCCACTCAACTGTTCCAGAAGCCCCACGACGCTGATCGCATTCAGAAGCGCGGCCATCGCCGGGGCCTCGCGCAGTCGGATGTTCTCGATCTTCAGCGTTCCATCAAAGCTGCCCGGCCCGGCCGCGGGCACCAGGGTCAGGTCGAGATTCCCGCCATGAGCGTTTCTCAACAACCCCGCCGATTTCAACACCCCGCCCGCATCCTGCGACAGGATGCGAAACGCACTGCGCCCGGATCGCGGAATCACCCGGCCTGTCACCTCGGCCCCACCGTTGACTCTGCCGGTGAACGATCCGTCCAGGCCGTTCTCGCTCGAAAACTCGCCGCGAAACCCGGTGAGCGCAATCGCATTGCTGATCTTCAGCCGGTCGAGCGTCGCCTGGATCGGCCCGCCCCTGTTCTGACTGCCCGCCCCCGTGCCGCTGCCAATCTCGGTCTGGCTGAGATCGACTGTCCCCCCGCTGATGCGGATTTCCGGCGAGCGCCCGGCGCCCCGCTCTTTGAGCGTCACCGATGCATCCAGCCAATTGCCCGCGCGCACCCGCTCGAATGTGGCGGAGCGGAACACCCCGTTCGGCCCGAGTTCGAGTCGTCCCGTCGCATTCAGCCCCGGCGCATCCAGTGCGATTGCTGGGATCTCGACCGGATCCCCCAACTGACCGGACACCCGCAAACGCCCGGTCGCCGGCTCGCTTATCGACCAGCCGATCTCGGGGATCCGCAGGCTCAATCCGGACAGGTCGGACATCAGCGTGAACTCGGCCGGTTGATCGCGCCGCAACCCGATCGTCACATCGCCACGCGCGGCACCCCGCACCGTCCCGGGCGGAAGTCCCAGGCCAAACTGATCGACGAAGGTCTGCGACAGCTCGACCCAGCCCTCGATCGTGCTTCTGCCCTGGGTCTCTTTACCCAGCGACCCCAGAAAACGACCTTCAAAGGGCACCTGCCCGATCCGGCCTTTCCCGTTCACCCGCAGCTCAGTGTCGGCCGCCCGCACATTCAGGAGCGGCGCCGCAAGGACATGCCCCGGCACAAGGCTTTCGCTGCGCACGTTCCGCAATGTCCCGTTGAGGTCATATTCGATATCCTCGATCGGCACATCGGGTTTGCGCGGAAAGGTGATCCGGCCCGACCCCTCGGCCTGACCATCGGCCATCGTCACCTCCTGCCCGGCTTTTCGCAGCAATCCCAGCGGTTCGATGTCGAGAAGCGACAAGGTCGCGGTGATCGTGGCCTTCGTCTTCAGGTCCACGACCCCCAGACCCTGGCGATCGCGCACATCGGGGATCTGGAAAACCGTCCCGGCAACGTCGATATTGCCTCCCAACGGGGCGGTGATCTTCCCGCCCCTCGCACTCAACGTGAGAACATTGCGAATGAGCGTCGCATGCCCGCTCGCCCCGCGAACCGGCGGCATCGTCCTACTGAACAGGGTATCGACCTGATCGAACTCGAAGCCGAGATATAGGTCGGGATCGCTGTCCTGCGCCGCCTTCAATCCCAGCTGAATGTTCTGCGCAGCCCCTGCAAGGACATGCTCGGCAACCCAGTCCCGGGTTCGCGGGATCACCCGCTCGGGCCAGAGATCGAGCAAACGCTCCGGTGTCAGGTGGTTCATCCGCCCATTCAGCGACAGGTTCCAGCCCGCGTCAGGCGCGCGCAGATCGCCCGACAAGACCAGCCGCCGCGCGCCATCGCGCACCGTCATCTCCCCAAGGCTCAGCTGGAACGGCTCAAGCTGCAAGCGCAGATCGGCCGTGGCATTTGTCAATGTCACGGGCGAGGCGAAAACTCCGTCGGGGTTGACCATGATCTCGCTCAACCGCAATTGCGTGATGAACTGACTCGGCCACCCCCCGCTGCCATCGCTCCCCGCATCGGCCGGATCGCCGACGATGACCTGTCCGTCAGCCCGCGCGCTCCCCCACGCGCTGTCGACTGACACTTCGTCGAGCTGCATGATCTGGCTGCGCGGATCATATGTGAAATAGGTTTGGGCCTGCCGGAACGGGATCGGGCGCGTTGCGTCGCTCGGTTGCAAGACCCCCGCACCGATTCGCAGCGTGGCACTCAGCGGCCCGAGATTTCCCTCTTCATCGGTCGAGGCCCGCAACGCACCTGAAATCGGCGCCCGCAACACGTTGAGCCACAAGAGCGCCGCGGATTGCTCGGCGATATCGCCGGTATCGAGATCCTCGAACGAGACCCCGAAGGTGGCCTCCGGCGTGTCAAGCCGCCCGCGATAGCTCACTTCGACCGTGGAGGCATAGTCACGCCCGCCCAAAAGCGCGAAATCGCCGCGGACCGTCAATTCCTGACCCTTGCGTCCACCGGGCCGGGCGACGTCGACCCGTCCGCCATCAAAGGTCCAGACCCGCCCCGCCCGGGCATCCTCGTATCGCAAGGTCAAGCCGTCGGCCGCCAGCGTTTCGAAGCCCGACAGCATCGGCAGGTCCAGAAAGGCGTCGAACTGCGCGGCCAGACCCGCGAAATCCGCCGCCCGCCGGGTCGCGCTCGGCATCTCGCCGAAGCTGAGCCCGACCTGTCCATCGGCATCCCGCCTGAGCAAAAGCTGCATCCCATTCAACCACAGGTGCCGAGGTCGGAATTTCCCGGACAACAAGGGGCGCAAGGCGAATGTGCTCTCGACATCCGACAGGCTCAGAACGTGGCGCCCTTGGGCATCGCGCAGCCGCACGTCACGCAGATGAACGCGCGGCTGGAACCCGTCCTCGATCACCAGCGCGACATCGCCAAGCGTGATCCGCACGTCCCCGAGCTGGGTGTTCACCTGGGCCTCGATACGCGCACGGGCCCAATCCGGCAACGCGACCGGACGTCCGATCAATGCCAGCATGGCAATGCCCAGCCCCAGCCCCAGCACGGCGGTCACGATCAGAGCCATGACGCCCACCCGCCGCCGCAACCTGCGCGGCCGCGTTGCTTGCGTCGCACCGGGTGTCGTGTCACGCCCTTCCGATGCCTCCCGGGGCGCCCGGTCATCGCGTGGTGTTCTTGCGTTATCCGTAATCCTGGTCTCTCTCATCTGGTCACTCGTGCCGTTTCCGGTCGCGTCCCGGAACCGTTGCCACGTTCAGCGCTTCTATTCTCCGCGCTGACGCCCTAATATGAAACCGGAATTTTTCAATTCGGTAAGGAGCCGCAAATGTCCGACCTGCCTCGTCCCGCGCCCGATTTCACCCTGCCCTCGGACAACGGCACACGCGTGACGCTGTCAGACCTCAGGCCCGCGCCGGTGGTCCTGTTCTTCTATCCCCGTGACAACACCTCGGGTTGCACCAGGGAGGCCAGGGGCTTTTCGGCGCTCAAGTCGGAATTCGACGCCGCCGGGGTCAAGGTGTTCGGCATCTCCAAGGACAGCCTCGCAAGCCATGAGAGGTTTCGCGAGAAACACGATCTGACAATTTCGCTCCTGTCCGACGAGAATGATACCGTTTGCGAGGCGTTCGACGTCTGGAAGGAAAAGTCGATGTATGGCAAGACCTTCATGGGCATCGAACGCTCCACCTTCCTGATCGACGGCGCCGGGCAAATCGTGGCACAATGGCGCAAGGTCAAGGTCGATGGCCATGCCGACGAGGTTCTCGCCAGAGCGCATAGCCTGTAGGGTGGGTCATTGACTCACCCCTCTCCAGGCTCGGAACCATCTGTGATCATGCCACCTGAAGCCCTCGCCGAAATGGCCACCGAGGTGCTGACCTGCGCCGATGGCCGCGCAAAGACCGCGCTGTCGCATGCCCATGCCGCCGCATGGTTCGCGGCCCGTGACGCGGGCACGACCATTCCCGTGGGCCGCGCCGACCCGCCGGGCCGCCCTGCCCGCCCAGCCCGTCCCGAGCTTCGCGACCCGCGCGAGATGCCCAGGCGCAAACCCGGAAGCCCACAGGGCCGTATCGCGCTCCTGCACGCCGTGGCCCATATCGAGCTGAACGCGGTCGATCTGCACTGGGATATCATCGCGCGCTTCGCACACATCCCCATGCCACCCGGGTTCCATGACGACTGGGTCCGGGCCGCGGACGAGGAATCGAAACATTTCAACCTCATATGCGATTGCCTCGAAGCGATGGGCAGCCATTATGGTGCCCTGCCCGCCCATGCAGGCATGTGGCGCGCAGCCGAAGATACCGCCGATGACATCATGGGCCGTCTCGCTGTCGTGCCGATGGTGCTCGAGGCGCGCGGCCTCGACGTGACCCCCGGCATGATCGACATTTTCCGCAAGGCCGGCGTGGATCAGGCCGTCGCCGCGCTCGAAACCATCTATGCCGAAGAGGTGGGTCATGTCGCCTACGGATCGAAATGGTTTCACTTCCTGTGCGGTCGCCACGACATCGACCCGCGGGATGAATTCCATCGCCTCGTGCGCCATTATTTCCACGGGTCGCTCAAACCGCCATTCAACGAGGAAAAGCGCGCCGAGGCCGGATTGCCGCCGGATTTTTACTGGCCGCTGGCAAAGGAAACTCCGAAAAAACATCAACTGCGCTGACCAAGCCATTCAATATCGGCGGTTTTTCGCCGGAATTCCGGACAACCCAACGTCACGAGTTATCAACCACCCCAAAGACGTTGCCCAAACTGATTGGACCCGGTAACCAAAATCTGGAGTATCTCGGAGGAGAGACGTCCAGACCGGGACGAGAGAAGGGGACAGGTTTTCGTGAGGACACGTCTGGCAATTCGCATGCATGCACTTCTCGAGCGTTTTTTTCCTGAGCGGCGAGTTTTTCTGCGCTCGGACAAGGACACCCGATTCATTCGCCTGCGCCCGCATGTTCAGCTCATCGCCTTCGGCGGAAGCACGCTCATCGTGGCCTGGGCGATCATCGCCACCGCGATTCTGCTGATGGATTCGATCGGCGCAGGCAATTTCCGTGAACAGGCCAAGCGCGATCAACGCGTCTACGAGGCCCGGCTGAATCACCTCGCGCAGCAACGTGACGCCCGCGCAGAAGACGCCATGGCCGCACAGGCGCGTTTCAATGCGTCCCTCGAACAGATTTCACGCATGCAGTCCCAACTGCTTGCGTCCGAAACCCGCCGACGTGAGCTTGAGACCGGGATCGAAGTGATCCAGACGGCCCTGCGCCGCACCATGAAAGAGCGCGACACCGCCCGGATAGCGGAAAACGAGCTTCGACTGGCACTGAGCGAGACTCCGGGCAGCGGTTTGCCCGGCGACTCGGACGGCGCGTCCGACAATGCGGTCGACATGCTGGCCACGGTGCTTTCCGAAACCGCCGCCGAACGTGACAGGATCATGGCCGAGGCGCGCGACGCGCTCGAACAGGCCGACGAGATGGCGTTCCAGATCCGGTGGATGCAGGATCAGAACGACCAGATCTTCCGCCAGCTCGAAGAGGCGATGACAGTTTCGGTCAAACCACTCGACAAGATGTTCCGCTCCGCCGGCATGAACCCCGACAGTATCATCAATCAGGTGCGCCGGGGCTATTCCGGGCAGGGCGGACCGCTCACCCCGCTCAGTTTCTCGACCAAGGGCGAAGAGCCCTCGCCCGATGCGATGCGCGCCAACCGCATTCTCAACCAGATGGACCGGCTCAACCTCTACCGAATAGCGGCCGAGAAGGCCCCTTTCGCCATCCCGGTCAAGAAGGCCTATCGCTTTACCAGCGGATTTGGCTACAGGCGCGATCCGAAAACCGGTGGTCGGCGTCTGCATCAGGGCGTCGATTTTGCCGGTCCGATCGGCACACCGCTTCATGCCACGGCTGATGGTGTCGTCACCCATGCCGGATGGAGCTCCGGATATGGTCGCCTCGTCAAGATCCAGCACGAATTCGGAATAGAAACCCGTTATGCCCATATGTCCAAAATCCGCGTAAAATCCGGACAAAGAGTCTCGCGCGGAGACCGGATTGGTGATATGGGATCTTCTGGACGGGTGACTGGACCGCATCTTCACTACGAAGTCCGCGTCGGCGGTAAGGCCGTCAACCCAATGATCTACATCAAGGCTGCAAACGATGTTTTCTAAGAGCAAAATCAACGAACCCGGCCCGAAATCGCCGGAGACCCCGAAAACCACCCCGTCGGGCGATTCCTCGACGACCGGTAACAAGCAGGCCACGGCGACCGATTATCGCGCATCGGCCCCCAAGGCAAAGCCGCCCGCATCAGTGTTGTCCTCGGATCTGCATATCACCGGAAATCTCAAGACCACGGGTGACATTCAGGTCGAAGGCACGGTCGAAGGCGACATCCGCGCCCATCTTCTGACGGTCGGCGAAGGCGCAACCGTGAAGGGCGAGGTGGTGGCCGACGACGTCGTGGTAAATGGCCGGATCGTGGGGCGCGTTCGCGGCCTCAAGGTGCGTCTCACAGCGACCGCCCGGGTCGAAGGCGACATCATCCACAAGACCATCGCAATCGAATCCGGCGCCCATTTCGAGGGTTCGGTGCAACGGCAGGACGATCCGCTTTCCGGGGGAAAGTCACAGGCGGCCCCGGCCGCATCCAAACCGGCGGCAGCACCACAGCAGACGACTCCGGCCAAACCCGCTTCGTGACCCGTCGCTGATCGTTCGTGTCGCTTAGAAAAACCCAAGGGGTGTCCGGCAGGCACCCCTTTTTCCTGACAAGGTCTCCGGCCTCGGCCCCCCGCCAAATGGTCTTGCCGAAGATCCCGGCCGACAGTCCCGGTTCGGCTCAGGCGTCCAGTTCGGCATCCCAGTAAAGGAAATCCAGCCAGCTTTCATGCAGATGGCCAGGCGGAAACTTGCGGCCCAGATTGCGCAGTTCTTCCGCGCCGGGCATGCGCGGTGGCTTTTGCAGGCTCATCCCTGCCTGACGCAGGCTTTTCGACCCTTTCCTGAGATTGCAACTGCTGCACGCCGCGACCACGTTCTGCCAACTGGTTACGCCTCCGGCGGCGCGCGGCACGACGTGATCAAAGGTCAGATCGCCCGTTGCCCCGCAATACTGACAGCAGAATTCATCCCGCAGGAAAAGATTGAAGCGCGTGAAGGCCACGCGCTTGCGGGGTTTGACGTAATCCTTGAGAACCACGACCGAAGGCACCCTGATCTCGATGCTGGGCGATCGGACCACATGGTCATATTCCGCGACGATATCGACCCGTTCAAGCCAGGCCGCCTTGACCGCCTCCTGCCATGGCCAGAGGCTCAGCGGGTAATAGGACAAGGGCCGATAATCGGCATTGAGCACCAGCGCCGGAAACTGCTTGAGCGCGCCGGGTTGCCTCACGAATTCGCTTCTGAAATCTCCATCCATGCCCTTACCGCCCGAACCCTGCGGGCGTTGCCATCCGCCCTCATCGTTTCCTTCACTATATATCGTGTAAGAGACCCTGCAAGCCCCACAATATCGAGTGATCGCCCAAGGCATAATCCGCCGATGCGACAGCGTCATGACAGTCGCCAATCCGCACGGCACGCGACTGAATTAACGCGAAAATCCTCATTGCAGGGCTATTGTGCCCGGATCGCACTGGCGGTGCAATGCCGATCCCGTGCCGCGCATGAACAGGACGCGCGCGCAGAATCGTACCCCCCCTACTCCGGGCCCGGCCCGCGCCGGGATCACTCCGAATTGCGTTGCGCTTCGATCTCGCGCCATCTGCGGACATTCGCGTTATGCTCTTCCAGCGTCTCGGCAAAGGCATGACCGCCCGTGCCATCGGCGACGAAAAAGACATAATTCGTGTCGGCCGGATTCAGTGCCGCCTCGATGCTCGCGCGGCCCGGATTGGCGATCGGCGTCGGTGGCAAACCTTCGATGACATAGGTGTTCCATGGCGTCTCGCCGCGCAATTCGCTTTGCCGCAACCCCCGGCCCAACACCCCCTCGCCTTGGGTGATACCATAAATCACCGTCGGGTCGGTCTGAAGACGCATGCCCCGATTGAGCCGGTTGATGAACACGCTCGCCACCTGGCGACGCTCTTCCGGCACCCCGGTCTCCTTCTCGATGATCGAAGCCAGGATCAGGGCCTCCTCCGGCGTGTCGAGCGGCAGCCCATCACCCCGGTTTGCCCAGGCCGAGGCCAGCAACCCCGCCTGCGCCGCGCGCATCTGCTCAATCAGGCCCGCGCGGGTATCGCCCACCTGAACCTCGTAACTGTCCGGCGCAAGGCTGCCCTCGGCCGGAATCTCGGCAACTTCTCCCTCAAGCACATCGACCTGGCCAATCGCATCCACCACCTGCCAACTGGTCACACCTTCTGCCACCGCCACGCGATAGCGCGTATCGGCGCGCGCGCGCATCTCGGAAAATGGCGCGGGCGGTTCTTCGCTCGACGGGTCGAAACTGGCCCGCTCCACAAAGCGGCTGGTCGCGGGATCAAGCTCGCGCATCTGCACCGTCGTCCGCGTCACCCCGATCCGATAGACCACCTCGGTGCCACAGGTCGACGCCCCGCCCCGGGTGATGATATCGGCGATTTCGGCCATCGACGCGCCCTCGGGCACCAGAAAGCTCCCCGCCTTGAGTTGCGAGGTCTTGTCGGCATAGTCCATCCCCAGACGAAAGATCCTGCCCGATGTGATCGCGCCCTCGTCCTCCAACGCCCGCGACACCCGGGTGACATTGCTGCCCCGCTCGACCCGCAGGCAGATCCGCTCTTCCAACGGTCCCTCGGCGACATACTGGCTCTGCCCCCAAAGGATCACGCCGCCCAGCAGGAAGACACCCACGATCAACAGGGTGATCGCGTTCGACGCGATGTGTCGCCACATGGGATCAGACCTTTCTGAAGATCACGCTGGCATTGGTGCCACCGAACCCGAAACTGTTCGACAGGGCCACCTTCACCTCGCGCGCGCGTTTGGCATTGGGCGCCAGGTCGATGGGCGTCTCCACCGCCGGATTGTCAAGGTTGATCGTCGGCGGTGCCACCTGATCGCGAATGGCCAGAATCGAAAAGATCGCCTCGATCGCACCTGCCGCGCCCAGAAGGTGCCCGGTCATCGACTTGGTTGAGGACATCGTGACCTTGCCCGCCGCATCGCCCAACAGGCGCTCGACCGCGGCCAGTTCGATCACGTCGGCCATGGTGGATGTGCCATGCGCATTGATGTAATCAAGCGCCGAGGGTTCAAGCCCCGCATCCCTGAGCGCCGCGCTCATCGAGCGAAACCCGCCATCGCCATCCTCGCTTGGCGCGGTGATGTGATAGGCGTCGCCCGAAAGTCCATAGCCCGCCACCTCGGCATAGATCGTCGCCCCGCGCGCCTTGGCATGCTCGTATTCCTCCAGCACGACCACGCCCGCACCCTCGCCCATCACGAACCCATCGCGATCCGCGTCATAGGGACGGCTTGCCGATTGCGGGTCATCGCTGCGCCTGGTGGACAGCGCCTTGCAGGCATTGAACCCGGCAATCCCGATCTCGCAGATCGCGGCCTCGGCCCCGCCCGCGACCATCACATCGGCATCGCCATACTTGATCAGCCGCGTCGCGTCGCCGATCGCATGGGCCCCGGTCGAACAGGCCGTCACCACCGCATGGTTCGGCCCCTTGAACCCGTAACGGATGCTCACCTGCCCGGAAATCAGGTTGATCAGCGCCCCGGGAATAAAGAACGGCGACACCCGCCGCGGCCCCTTCTCGGCGATCAGAAGCGTTGTCGCCTCGATGCTTTTCAGCCCGCCGATGCCGGATCCGATCATGACCCCGGTGCGCAGGCGGGAGTCCTCGTTTTCGGGCATCCAGCCGGCATCCTTCACGGCCTGATCCGCAGCGGCGATTCCGTAAAGGATGAAATCGTCGATCTTGCGCCGCTCCTTGGGCTCGCAATAGGCATCACCGTTGAACGTGCCGTTGCTGCCGTCGCCATGCGGGACCTCGCAGGCGTAATCGGTGATCACACGTGACGTGTCGAATGCGGTGATCTTGCCGGCCCCCGATTGACCGGACAGAATACGGCTCCAGCTTTCCTCGACCCCCGAAGCCAGCGGGGTGACAAGACCCAATCCGGTGACAACCACTCGACGCATGAGACCGCCTTTCCCCAAACGAATTTCGCTCGCCGCTGTTTACGCGGCTTGAGCATTCTCGGCAAGAGCAACGGCCCGGCCTTGGCGGATTTCGCCGTCCCGCATGTCAGATGAAACGAGCCACTTCGCCGGGTTCCGGTCTGGCGATCTCGAGCGCGGCGGCCAGATCGACATCGCGGGCGAAGAGTGCGCGACCGACCAGGGCTCCGGCAATGTTGGGCACGAATTTCAACCGCGAGATATCGTCGATCCCGCGCACCGTGCCGCTGGCGATGACCGGGTGACGGGTCTGTTCGGCCAGACCGGTCAGCACGGCAAGGCTGGCATCGGGTTCGTCGATATCGCTGTCGATATCGGTGATCAGAACCCCGGCCAGCGGGCTGTTCGCGTAGGACGCCAGGAAATCCCCGGGCGCAATCGCGGACGGCGTGGTCCAGCCATCGGTCACCAGCTTTCCCTGATGGATATCCAACGCCAGAACGATCTGGTCAGGATAGCGATCTGCAAGAAACTTGACCGTGACGGGATCAAGCGTCGGCAGCGTGCCCAGCACGATCCGCCCCGCGCCGCGGTCGATCCAGCTTTCGACCCGTTCGCGCGACCGGAACCCCCCGGCCAGTTGCACCGGCACATGCGCATGCAGGATGATTTCCCCGATCAGCGCGTCATTGTTGCCGCTGCCCGCCACGGCGTTGAAATCGGTCACATGGATCCATTCCGCCCCGGCCTCGGCCCATCCGACCGCCGTCTCGATTGGATCGACATGATAGATCGCCGGCTCTTCCAGGCGCCCACGGTGCAGCGTGACGCATTTGCCGTCCTTGAGTTCCATCGTCGGGTAAATGATCATGTCGGTTGTCCTCGGGTTTGATGCCTGGGCATGCAGGCTTCATCAGACCCTAATCTTACCATAATCCGCCACTTGCTTCGAATCGACAGATTGCCATTCGAATGCGCCCGGCAGCGCGGTTTTGCGGGGGGCCGGATACGAAAAGGCCCCCACCGATCGGGCAGGGGCCTTTTGGGATCAATCTGTCCGACGCCGGGTCAGGCGGCCTCGGAGATGAACTTCACCGCATCGCCAAAGGTCTGGATGGTCTCGGCGGCGTCATCCGGGATCTCGATGCCGAACTCTTCCTCGAAGGCCATGACCAGCTCGACCGTGTCGAGGCTGTCGGCACCCAGATCGTCAATGAACGAAGCGTTCTCGACAACCTTGTCCTCTTCCACCCCGAGGTGTTCCACAACGATTTTCTTCACGCGGTCAGCGACGTCGCTCATGTCTTAGTCCTCATAAGTTCACGGCCATGTGGCCCGGTTCTTGCCCTCGCCCCTCGGGGTCGTCGGTTCCATGATGTCCCGGTGCCGGAACATTTCCGATCCATTCCGTCCCGCCATATCGACGCGCCGAAACCGACCTGATCCGCCCCCGTCTGCACGGAGACACTAGATGAATCTGCGCCGCCTATAGCATATGCAAAGACGAAGGCAAACGCTTTCCCGTTTGGACTTCGGCCGCCGCTGGCACAGTCCTGCGCATCGCGTCCGCGGCGTTTCCGGCGCGTTTTTCCGGTTCAGGCGGCCTTTTGCTGATGCTGCGCGTTGATCGTCGCCCAGAAGGTGGCGCGCACCAGCCCGTCAGCCGTGCCGTCCATCGCGCCGGATCGCAGTTGCACCGTCACCACGGCCCGTGGATATTCGACCAGCACAAGCTCGGCGTCGTTTCGATCCAACCCGTAACTCTGTGCGAACCCGGACAAGGCCGCATCGAACTGCCCGAGGATATCCGCCGCCCGGGTGCGCGTTTCGTGAACAAGCGCCGCACGGCGCAAAACGGCGCGCTGGCCGCTGACCAGAACCGGCGCGGCGGCGCGTTCCTTGAGGGCAAATCGCGGCATGTAAAGTGCTGCGCGCAACCCGCCCCGAACCCCCTGAGTGTTGTGAAGCTGTGCGATCACGCCGCGCAGATAGGCCCCCTCGGACCAGGCCCAGGTCTCGGCCAACAGCCCGTCGTACGAGCCGAACCTGTGATACAGCGACCCGATCGACACGCGCGATGCCTTCGAGACATCCTTGATCCCCGGCATCACGCCATCCGCGATCCCGTTCGCCATTGCCGCATATACCGTCTGATCGGCGAATCCTGCCTTTCGTCCCATGCTCTGCCTCATTTGTTATTGGTTTATTGCCGTTTCTTGTGTTGCGATTCTACTACAAGCGATTCGCTCCGCCCAGAATTTTTTTCACGGGCCCACCCGCAGGTTGCAAAAAGGGCGCGTGACCCCACGCTCGCACGCCCTTTTCTCAAGATCCGAACGGAGGCTCGCCCCGGATCAGAGCATCGCCATCCCGCCATTCACATGCAGGGTCGCGCCGGTGACATAGCCCGCCTCTGGACTGGCAAGGTAAAGCACCGCCGCCGCGATCTCCTCGGGTGTGCCCATGCGCGCGGCCGGGATCCTGGCGTTGATCGCCGCCTTCTGATCGTCGCTCAGCCCCTCGGTCATGGCCGTGGCGATGAAACCGGGCGCGACCGCGTTGGCGGTGATGCCGCGGCTTGCCACCTCGTAGGCGATGGATTTCGTGAGGCCCACCACGCCCGCCTTGGACGCGGCATAGTTGACCTGGCCCGGGTTGCCCGTCGCCCCCACGATGGACGATATGTTGACGATCCGCCCCCAGCGCGCCTTCATCATCGGCCGCATCACGCCCCGGCACAGCCGCATCGTGGCGGTCAGGTTCACGTCGATCACCGACTGCCATTCCTCGTCCGACATGCGCATGAATATCTGGTCGCGGGTGATGCCGGCGTTGTTGACCAAGATGTCGAGCGATCCCATCGCCGCCAGCGCCTCTTTCGGCAGCGCCTCGACCGCCTGAGCGTCCGACAGGTTGCAGGGCAGCACATGCGCCCGCTCGCCCAGTGCCCCGGCCAGATCGCGCAGCGGCGCCTCGCGCGTGCCCGACAGGCCCACGGTGGCCCCGGCCCCATGCAACGCGGTGGCGATCGCCCCACCGATCCCCCCCGACGCGCCGGTGACCAGCGCGCATTTTCCCGTCAGATCGAACATGTCGCTTCCTTTCGTTTCGGCCGGGCACCGCGCCGCGCGGCGCGGTGAAACGGCGGCGCGCGCCGCCGTGCCCGGTTCATACCTTCACGCTTTCCGATGCGGCGGTCACTTCCTCTGGCGTGCCCACCGCGCGGGTGGCGATCTCGCGGTCGATCCGGCGGATCATCCCCGACAGCGCCTTGCCCGCGCCGATCTCCCAGATCTCGCGCACGCCCGCCCCGCCCATGAACGCCACCGACTCGCGCCAGCGCACCGACCCGGTGACCTGCTCGACCAGAAGTGCTCTGATCTCGTCCGGGTCGCTCACCGGCGCGGCCCGCACATTGGCCACCACCGGCACCGATGGCACGGCGATCTCGACCCCGGCCAGCGCCGCCTGCATTGCGTCCGCCGCGGGCTGCATCAATGCACAGTGAAACGGTGCCGAAACCGGCAACAGGACCGCCCGTTTCGCGCCACGCTCCCTGGCGATCCCGACCGCGCGTTCCACCGCCGCCTTGTGCCCCGACACCACCACCTGGGCGGGGTCGTTGTCATTGGCGGCCTGGCAGACCTCGCCCTGCGCGGCCTCTTCGGCGATGGATTTCGCCGTTTCGAAATCGAGCCCCAGAAGCGCCGCCATCGCCCCCACGCCCACCGGCACCGCTTCCTGCATCGCCTGTCCGCGTATCCGCAACAGCCGTGCAGTGTCGGCCACGCTCAGCGCGCCGGTAGCGGCCAGCGCCGAATATTCGCCCAGCGAATGACCGGCCAGGAAAGCCGCGTCGGTCACCGCGACGCCTTCGGATTCAAGCGCGCGCATCGCCGCCAGCGATGTCGCCATCAGTGCCGGTTGTGCGTTCCGGGTCAGCGTCAGCGCGTCCTGCTCACCCTCCCAGATCAGCCTGCTCAACGCCTCGCCCAGCGCGTCGTCCACCTCTTCGAACACGGCCCGCGCCGCAGAATAGGCATCGGCCAGCGCCCGGCCCATGCCGATCGTCTGGGCCCCCTGCCCCGGAAATACGAATGCGCGGCTCATCTGCCCCTCCCGTCAACTCATCGTTGGGCCGGGATAGCGCGCTCGCCGCACCTGTGCAACGGTCCTTGGCACGCATGCCGAAGGTGCCGACGCCCGCGACATGTGCGGATTGTCGCCATGGTGATGTGTAGTCGATGTCTCGATGGGCATGGTGGCAGCCATCGGGCCGCGTGCCGGATCGTGCCCAAGTCCGCGCCCAGAACCGCCCGTCGCGCCGTCACGCGGCCCGGGCAAATTCGGGGCCGAGCGCGGCACGAATGTCATCGAAATCTCCCGCATTCTCCACCGGCATCTCGATCACCGCGCAGCCATGGTGGTCTCGCGCGATCAACATCCCGTCGCGGAAATCAATCTCGCTCAGATCGTGATAGCCGATCACGACCTCGCGGATCACCACCCCCGACTCGCGCTCGACCAGCCGCATCCGCCCCAGCCGACCGTCCAGCCAGACTTCGGGATACACCGGCCGACGCGCCGCCATCAGGAACATTATCCCCCCGCAGAGCAGGAACAGGCTCAGCCCCAGCTTGACCAGCATCAGCATCGGATCCCAGTTCGCGCCGGGCATGACCCACAGCCCCGCCGCCGCGATCAGCAAGGAAACCCCGCCGATCCACCCCAGCGCGCCGCTGGTCGCATGACCGTAAACCCTCAGTTCGGGGTCAATTCTCGCTTCCTGCGCCTCTGCAACCGCGACCATGTTCTTCGCCCTCGCACCAATGGCCTTTCTGGCTTGTCAAGGCACAGCCTGCGGTCCGATCCCGGCGGCATTTGGACACGATTGGGGCGATTTACCGGCGCATGGCGCGTCCCATCCGAACCCTCGCCCGCGCGCACGGTCCGGAACGCCTTGCGCCAATGTGCGAAACGTCGTAAACGCGCCCAGTCTTCCGCAGTTTTTCATGAACCGCGCAGTCTCTCGTGGATGGGTCGCGGAAGGCGACTTGACCCCTCCTATGAAATGCGCATGACAAGAAGGAAGATCGCATGCCGCTCTACGAGCATGTTTTCATCTCGCGCCAAGACCTGTCCAATACCCAGGCCGAGGGGCTCATCGAACATTTCGGCGCCGTGCTGTCCGACAATGGCGGACAAATTGTCGACAGCGAATACTGGGGCGTCAAGACGATGGCCTACAAGATCAACAAGAACCGCAAGGGGCATTACGCTTTCCTGAGATCCGACGCCCCGGCGCCGGCCGTTCACGAGATGGAACGCCTCATGCGCCTGCATGACGACGTGATGCGCGTCCTGACCATCAAGGTCGACGAACATGCCGAGGGACCGTCGGTCCAGATGCAGAAGCGCGACGAGCGCCCCGACCGCCGCGAGCGCCGTTGATCAGCCTCAGGAAAGGACAATAACCCATGGCAACAAAACCGTTTTTCCGTCGTCGCAAGGTGTGCCCCTTCTCGGGCGACAACGCACCCAGGATCGACTACAAGGACACCCGTCTGCTGCAACGCTACATTTCCGAACGTGGCAAGATCGTCCCCTCGCGCATCACCGCCGTTTCGGCCAAGAAGCAGCGTGAGCTGGCACGTGCCATCAAACGCGCCCGCTTCCTCGCCCTGCTGCCCTATGCCGTGAAATAAGAAGGAGTATGGCAATGCAAGTGATCCTTCTCGAACGCGTGGCCAAGCTGGGCAAGATGGGCGACGTCGTCGACGTCAGGCCCGGCTTTGCACGCAACTTCCTTCTGCCGCAGGGCAAGGCGCTGTCGGCCTCCGAGGCCAATATCGCCTCTTTCGAAGCCCGCAAGGCCCAGCTCGAAGCGCAGAACCTCGAAACCCGCAAGGAGGCCGAGGCGCTGGCCACGAAACTCGAAGGCCAGCGGTTCACCGTGATTCGTTCGGCCTCGGATTCCGGGTCGCTCTACGGCTCGGTCTCCACGCGTGACGCCGCCGACGCTGCAAGCGAGTCGGGCTTTTCGCTCGATCGCAAGCAGGTGTCGCTGTCGCGCCCGATCAAGGAACTGGGCCTGCACGAAGTGCATGTAAGCCTCCACCCCGAGGTTGACGTGACCATCGAGCTCAACGTCGCGCGCTCGCCCGAAGAGGCCGAGCTTCAGGCGTCGGGCAAATCGATCCAGGAGCTGGCTGCCGAAGAAGAGGCCGCCGCCGATTACGAGATCGCCGAGCTTTTCGAGGATATCGGCGCCGCCGCCTCGGAGGACGAGGACCTCGCCGAAGCCGCCGGGATCGACGAGGATCCCGCCGAGCAAGAGGACAAGGACAGCGAAGAAGGCTGAACATCCCTTCGGCTTTACACAGATCGAGGCCGCGCAACCCGGGTTGCGCGGCTTTCTTCATGGAATTTCAATACTTCCCTGCTCAGAGTAACCGTCGAAAGCTTGACCCGCCTTGCGCAATCATGACAACATCGCGCTTGCGGGTGAAACCTTTTAGGTTGTTTCGATTGGGGACAGTGGTGAAACGTCGTATCAATGATGTCGACCGGATCGTCGGCAAACGAATATATGCGCTGCGCCGGGCGCGCGGGTTGACCCAAACTCAACTGGCCGAGGTGGCCGGTGTGCGGTTTCAACAGATCCAGAAATACGAATCCGGCGCCAACCGGGTTTCGGCATCGCGGCTGTGGGCCATTGCCGGCGCGCTCGATGTCGATATCCTCCACTTCTTCGAAGGCGTTGCGCCCTGTGACGTGGCCAACCCGTCATCCGGCTTGCGCAAACCGATCGACCATCTTCAGGATCCCGATGCGGTGGAGTTGATCACCTTGCTGCGCTCCATGCCGGACAGGCAGAAATCGGCTCTGTTATCGGTTGCACGGTCAATAGCGTTGTAAATCAGGGTCGCTCTCCTCTATGGTCGTCCGCAGCCAGGATGTGACAGGGCGACATGATGGACTTGATCGACCTCAGCAAGATTCCGGATGCGGATGATCGATTCGTGCGGTTTCTGGATGATCTGTGCCAGACGCTGGAATTCGACCACGCCTCCTATGCAACGCTCAACCCGGTCTTGGGCACGGTCCAGGGCTTTGCCAATTACCGACCGGACTGGATCGAGCATTACACCCGCAAGGGGCTGCACCGGATCGATCCGACCCTGCATTACGGGCGCAAATCCATCTCCCCGGTCGATTGGGACCGGCTCGAACGCACCCCACATTTCCGATCGGTCTTTGATGACGCGCCCCAATTCGGCGTGTCCGATCGGGGCATGACCGTCCCGGTGCGTGGACCCTACGGCGATTTCGGCCTGCTTTCGGTCACGCGCGACTGCAAGCAACAAGAATGGGAAAGCCTCAAGAAAAAGGTGATGGGCAATCTTCAGGTCGCCGCCGTCCACATGCATGACAACGTGATGCAATCCGACCTCGCGATGGCGACGCTTCACCGCCCGGCGCTGTCGGGCCGCGAATGCGAGATCCTGCAATGGGTGGCCGAGGGCAAATCGCAACAGGATATCGGCGACATCCTGTCGATCTCGCACCGCACGGTCGAGGTGCACCTGCGCTCGGGCCGCTCCAAACTCGGGGCGCTGACCACGGCGCAGGCGGTAGGCCGCGCCGTCAGCCTCGGCCTCGTGAAACCCGGCTGATCCCGGTTGCCGGCACAGCGCCCATGCCTGCTTCCGTCCCGGCGCGGTTCATTCCCGAAATAAGGTAACGCAACGTAAATCTTTCCCTTTACGGGAATCCCCTAATGGCCCCTTCACCCGGATTAGGCGACTCTGTCCCCACGACGACAAATTTGGGGATAAAAAAATGATCATCGTCACAGACGCACTGAACCGTGATCGTCACACGGACATAATCGACGAAATGTATCGCTTGCGCACCCGCGTGTTCCAGGATCGCCTTGGCTGGGATGTCAAGGTCACCGACGGGCGCGAGTTTGACGCGTTCGATGCGCTCGACCCGGTCTATATCATCGCGCTCGATGATGATGGCCACGTGGTCGGCTGCATGCGCCTCTTGCAAACCACCGGTCCGCACATGCTCTCGGATGTGTTTCACGAAATCCTTGATGGCGAGCCGCCCCTGCGCAGCGCGCAGGTCTGGGAAGCGACCCGCTTCTGCGTCGACACCGAACGGCTTGCGCGCGCGGGACGGGCCAGGAACTCGATCTCCTATGTCACCTCCGAAGTGATGATCGCAGCCTTCGAATATGGCCGGGCGTCGGGCATCCTCGATGCGGTCGCGGTGATCGACCCGGTCATGAACCGCGTGATGATCCGCTCCGGCAATGCTCCCTATGACTATCTCGGCACGGCCAAGCCGATGGGCAAGGTCACGGCGATGGCCGCGCTCATGGATTGCTCCGAAGAGCGCGTCGCACGCCTGCGCGATTTCTCCGACATCCGCCACGATGTCTTAACGCCCGAGAATATCGTGCGTGCCGCCTTCGAATCAGCCCGCAAGCCCACCACTCACGACCATCTGCCCGAGGCGCTCAGGACCTATCTGGAGGAACAGATCGCCGCGGCAGGTTCGGCTGATGAACAAACCGCCGCAAAGGCGCTGGCCGCCACGATCGCGGCCCGTTACGCAAAGGAGGATGGCCAGAAATCCCAATCCGTTCACTGACCTGACCCGCGATCACAGTTCCCCAGCCCGGCGCCCTGGGCGCCGGGGGCCTCTCCCTGCGGAACCTCCCCTGATGCCGGTTGGCCCAATGGCGCGCGTCAACGCCTCGCCAACCGCCGCAGGGAGAGGCAGTTTTTCCTGAGGGTTGCATCCCGAGCCGACCTTGGCGGCCCGACCGCGACCCATCCGGGTTGCCCCGGATCATAAGTGCGCTTACCATGCCTCCCGAAAGGCACATGAGGGAGGCACGGTCATGGATGGCACGATCAAGGATTTCGACCTGATGGAGATCGGGCCGGACTTCATCGAGAACCCCTATCCCACCCTGCGCGCCCTGCGCGAGGCCTCGCCGGTGCATCGCAACGCCGACGGCTCGGTCTTTCTCACCCGCCATGCCGATTGCCTGCGGGTCTACCAGTCCCGCGACATGCTCTCTGACAAGACCCGTGAGTTCGGCCGCAAGTTCGGCCAGTGCCCGCTGCTCACCCATCACACGACTTCGCTCATCTTCAATGATCCGCCCTATCACAGCGTGGTGCGCAAGCTGATTTCCGGCGCCTTCACCCCGCGCAAGCTGGCCGAGTTCGAACCCCTGATCGACGAGATCGTCGACCGCCTGCTCGACCGGGTCGAGGATCTGGGCGAACTGGACCTGATCGAGGATTTCGCCAAGATCCTGCCGACCGAGATCATTTCCTTCATGCTCGGCATCCCCGAGCAATATCATGCGAAGCTGCGCGATTATTCGCTGGCGATCCTCGGCGCGCTCGATCCCGTGGTGCCCGAGGACCGGTTGGCCGCCGGCAACCAGGCCGTGACGGAATTCTCCGAGATCCTCGACGACCTGATCAACCACCGCCGCGCCAACCCCGAAGGCGCCGCCCAGGGCGAGGTGCTCGAGGCGCTCATTTTCGGCGAACATGACGGGCGCCGCCTCACGCAGGAAGAGCTGATCCAGAACTGCATCTTCCTCCTGAACGCGGGCCATGAGACCACCACCAGTTTCGTCGGCAATTCCATCGGAATCCTGCTTGATGAACCCGAACAGCACCAGATGCTCAAGGACAACCCCGCCCTGATCGACACCGCGGTCGAGGAATTCCTGCGGGTGGAATCGCCCCTGCAGATCGGCAATCGCCTCGCCGATGCGGATGTCGAGCTTTCCGACGGAACGGTGCTGCCCGAGGGCACCTATGTCCACACCTCCATCGCCGGGGCCAACCGCGACCCGGCCGCGTTCGACGCGCCCGAAACGGTCGATATCACCCGCAAACCCAACCGCCATATCGCCTTCATCACCGGCATCCATGTCTGCCTCGGCGCGACGCTGGCGCGGATCGAGGGGCGCATCGCGCTTGGCAAGTTCATCGCGCGTTTCCCCAAGCTCGAACAGGCGGGCCCCCGCCGCCTCGTCCCGCTGGCGCGGTTTCGCGGCTACGCCAGCCTGCCGATCCGCGTGAGCTGACGGAACACGAGGGCGCACGCCCTCGTGACGCGGGGCCGCGCGGCCCCGCCCGCGCGATATCGACCCCGGCCTCGTGTGTTTGAGACCGGGCAACGGGTCAACCGCCGAAATCTTCGCCCACCGGCAGGGGTTCCATCCGTATCAGCCGCGAATCCTGCACCGCCGCCTGGCGATGCTCCATCGCCGCGCGGTATTCGGGATCCTTGATCATGCTGACAAAGGCTTCGGCGTCGGGATACTCCGCGATAAAGCACAAGTCCCAGTTCTCGCCCTCCTGCGGCCCGATCAGCATGAATTCCATCCTGCCGCGCCACACGATCCGCCCGCCCAGCCGTTCGAGGATATGCGCCGTCTCGCGGCCATAGGCGGCATAGGCCTCGGCCCCCGTGGCCTCGCGCCCATCGGGGTATTGCGCCCTCTCGCGCAGCTTCACGAGGTTGAGCATGTGAATCGGCCCCTTGCGCGGCACATCCCGAAAGCCGCGAAACTGCTCTGCGGTAAATCCGACATGATCCATGATGTTCCTCCCTTTTTCAGGATCACCGTGACGTCATCCCCCCGACCGGTCAACGCATCGCCCTTGTGACGCCGCGGCATTCCTCGCATAGTCGCGCGCATGACTGACAGACCCGACCCCACCACCCGCTTTCACGCCATGCTGCACGCGCGCTCCGGCGCGCTCGAACCCGGCGATCCGGTGCCCGAGCCGCTGGTCATGACCTCGGCCTTCGCGCTTTCGGAGCAGCCCACGCCGGATCGCAGCTATGGTCGCATGGCCACGCCCACCGTCTCGGCGGTCGAGGCGCGGCTGGCCCTGCTCGAAGACGCACCCTGCCTGCTTTTTCCTTCCGGCATGGGGGCTTACGGGGCGCTGATGATGGCCGCGCTCAAGACGGGCGACCGGGTGCTGTTGCTCTCGGATGGCTATTACGCCGCCCGTGCGCTCACGGAAACCGTGCTCGCCCCCTTCGGCATCGTCCTGCAAACCTGTGCCGCGCGCGACATCGCCAGCGCCCCGCTCGACGGGCTGGCCATGGTCATCATCGAAACCCCGTCCAATCCCGGTCTCGACGTGATCGACATCGCGGCGCTGGCCGAGCGGTGCCAGGCGGCCGGCGCTCGACTGGTGGTCGACAACACGGTCTGCACGCCGCTTCTGCAACAGCCGCTCGATCTCGGGGCCGATGCGGTGATCGTGTCGGACACCAAGGCGATGGGCGGGCATTCCGACCTGCTCATGGGCCATGTCGCCAGCCGCGACGCGGGCCTGATGGAGTGGCTCCACGCCACCCGTTCACTTGCCGGTGCGATTCCCGGCCCGTTCGAGGCATGGCTTTTGCTGCGGGGGCTTGAAACACTCGACCTGCGCCTCGCGCGGATGTGCGAGAACGCCCGCGCCGCGCTGCCGGTTCTCAGGGGTTCGGACAAGGTCTCTCGCGTCATCTACCCCGCGCCGCACCCGCAAGCCGCCGACCAGGGCTTTCTCGTCGGGGCCAGCTTCGCCGACGCGCCCACCGCCGACCGGTTTCTCAACCTCGCAGGCTTTGCCCCCACGACCAGTTTCGGCGGGCTGCACAGTTCCGGCGACCGCCGCGCCCGCTGGGGTGACACGGTGCCCGCGGGTTTCCTGCGCCTGTCGTTCGGCACCGAACCGACCGACCGGCTCATGGCCGACCTCGCCCGCGCGCTCGACCGGCTTTAAAGCGTTTCGGGAAAAACTTGAATCACCAATACCCTGCCGCGCTTTGCGCTCTCGGGACATTGGCGATGCATCCTGTGTCAGGTATTTCTCGAAACGCCTTAATCGCCCGGCCTCAGGCCGCCGCCGCCTGCGCCGCCACGCTGCGGATACGCTCGATCATCGCGCGCAACCCGTTCGAGCGTTGCGCCGACAGCGCCTCGTCCAGCCCCAGCCGCGCCATCTCGGCGCGGGCGTCGACGCGCAGCACCTCGTCGACCGGCAAGTCGTTGTAAAGCCTGCGCAACACCGCGATCAGCCCGCGCACGATCATGGCATCGGATTCGCCCTCGAACGAGAACACGCCATCCTCGATCCGCGGATGCAGCCAGACCTGGCTGGCACAGCCCTCGACCTTGGTCGCCGGCACCTTGAGTGCATCGGGCAGGGGCTCCATCGCCTTGCCTTCCTCGATCACATGAGCATAGCGCGATTCCCAATCCTCCAGAAACTCGAAATCCTCGACAATGTCCTCAAAGGCTTGCGTGGCCATGATACTCTCCGCTTGGCGTCTCCCCCCTTACCTAAGCAAGCCCGGCCCGGAGGTCCAGATCATCGCATGGCGTCTTTTCAATGCGGCGCGAATAGGCTAACCCGGAACAAACGGCAAAGGCAGGACCCATGCGGACATCCATCATACTTCTCCTGACGGCGACGCTCACGCTTTCGGCCTGCGGCGCGGTGCGCGACAGCCGGATCAACCCGTTCAACTGGTTCGGCAACAGCCGCGCCGAACGCCTGCCCGCCGACGCGAACACCAACCCGCTCATTCCCGAACGCAGCGGCGTCTTCGCCCGCCGCCCCGAGGCGCCCTATGCCGGTGTGCCGGTCGCTGTAATCGACGACCTTGCGATCGAGCGCAGCCCGGGCGGGGCCATCATCCGGGTGCGCGCCACCGCCGCCCGTCAAGGCGCGCATGAGGTGCGCCTGATCGAGGAAGAAGACGAAAGCGACGCCACGACGCTCACCTACACGCTCAAGGCGCAATTCCCGCAAGGCCAGCGCCGGGTCGGGCCCAAGACCAGCCGCGAATTGACCGCCGCGCGTTTCGTCACCAGCAACGACCTTGAAGGCATCCGCACGATCCGTGTCAAGGGCGCGCGGAACGCCCGGGTCAGCTCGCTCCGCTGAGCCGCTCAGCCCGTATCAAAGCTCGACCACCTTCACGTTGCGCCCCTTCGCGGCCAGCGCGATCTTGCCCTCGCAAAGCCGCAGCGCATCCTCTCCGAACACTTCGCGCCGCCAGCCCTTGAGCGCGGGCACATCCCGCTCGCCCGCCGCGATCAGGTCGAGATCGGCGGCCGGCGCGATCAGTTTCGACGCCACCCCCTCGCGTTCGGTCTTGGCCTTCAGGAGCACCCGCAACAGGTCGGCCAGCGCCGGATTGACCTGAAGCTTGTCGCGGCTGCGGTCGATCTGGGGCATGTCCTCGGGCGGGCATTCCATCCCGGTCTTGACCGCGGCGATGATGCCTTCGGCAATCTCGCCGCGCCGCGCCTCGCGCAGCAACAGCCGCGAGCGGCCCAGATCCTGCAGGCTCTGCGGCTTGGTCGAGGCCATCTCGACCAGCGCGTCATCCTTGAACACCCGTGTGCGCGGGATGTTGCGCGACCTGGCATACCCTTCGCGAAACCGCGCCAATTCGCGCACGATCGCCATGAACTTGCCCGACTGGGTGCGCGTCTTGACCCGTTTCCACGCCTCGCTCGGCTTGATCTCATAGGTCGCGGGATCAGTCAGAACCGCCAGTTCCTCCTTGACCCACTTGTCGCGCCCGGTCTTTTCCAACTCGGCGGCCAGATACTCATAGATCACCCGCAGATGCGTCACATCGGCCAGCGCGTATTTCTTCTGCGCCTCGCTCAGCGGGCGGCGCGACCAGTCGGTAAAGCGCGAGGTCTTGTCCAGATCTTCCCGCGCGATCCTCTTGACGAGGGTCTCATACCCCACCTGCTCGCCAAAGCCACAGACCATCGCCGCGACCTGGGTGTCGAAGAACGGCTCGGGGATCACCCCGGCCTCGACCTGGAAAATCTCAAGGTCTTGTCGTGCGGCGTGAAACACCTTGACCACGCCGGTATCGCGGAAAAGCTCGTAAAGCGGTTCAAGCGAAAGCCCCTCTGCCAGCGGATCGACCAGAACCGCGCCCTCGTCGCCCTCGCCCGGCATCGCCATCTGCACGAGGCAGAGTTTCGAGAAATAAGTCCGCTCGCGCAGGAATTCGGTATCAAGCGTCACGTAGGGGTGTTCACGCGCCGCCGCGCAAAACGCGGCGAGCTCTTCGGTCGTGGTCAGGGTCTTCATGCTTTGCGGCTTCGCTCTCGTGGTTTCTTGCACTGGCCCCGGTCATACGTCATGGCGCAGGCGATGGAAAGGCGGGCCGGTCACAAAGGCCCTCATGCGCCGGGGCCGAGATCGACCCGGTCGCGCACCCCCTCCAGAAAGCGGCGCAACGCCAGCGGGTAAAGCTCATGTTCGCGCTGCAGCACCCGCGCGGCCAGCGTCTCGGGCGTGTCGTCGGGCTCGACCGGCACCACCGCCTGCCCCAGGATGGGCCCGCTGTCCAGCTCTGCCGTTACCTCGTGCACGCTGCACCCCGCCACCGCATCGCCCGCCTCCAGCGCCCGCGCATGGGTGTGAAGCCCGCGATATTTCGGCAATAGCGAGGGGTGGATGTTGAGCATCCGCCCGGCATAATGCGCGATGAAATGCGGGGTCAGAACCCGCATGAACCCGGCCAGGCAAATGACCCGCGCCCCCGCCTCGTCAATCTCGGATATCAGAGCATTTTCAAATCTTTGCCGGTCACCCTTGAAGTCGCGGTGATCGACCACCACCGTGTCCACCCCCAGCGCGCGCGCCTTCTCCAGACCCGTCGCCGCCGGATCGTTCGACAGCACCAGGCAGGCGCGCCCCGGATGATCGCCGGTCATCGACTCCACCAGCCGAACCATGTTCGACCCGCTCCCCGAAATCAGGATCGCGACCGGGATGCTCACCCAAGCGCCCCGCGATATCCCACGCCCGCACCCGCCACCACGCGCCCAAGGTCATGAACCGCCTCGCCTTCGCCTTCCAGAAGCCCGCGCAAGGCCCCCGCCCGCGCCGGGTCAACCACAAGGACCATGCCCACACCGCAATTGAAGGTCTTGAGCATCTCGCCCTCTTCGATGCCGCCCACGCCACGCAGCCAGTCGAACACCGGCGGCAGGCGCCACGCGCCAAGATCGACCTCGGCCCCCAGCCCCTCGGGCAGCACCCGCGGCAGGTTCTCGCTCAGCCCCCCGCCGGTGATATGGGCCAGGCCATGCACGCCCCCCGCACGCACCGCCGCCAGCGCCTGTTTGACATAAAGTCGCGTGGGCGTCAGGAGCGCTGCCCCAAGGCTGCCCTCGTCCCAGGGGCATGACGCATCCCAGCCCAGCCCGCTCATCTCGACCAGCTTGCGCACCAGTGAATAGCCATTGGAATGCACCCCCGACGAGGCCAGCCCCAAAAGCACGTCACCCTCACCCACCCCCGCAGGCAAGGCTGCGCCTCGCTCCATCGCGCCCACGGCAAACCCCGCCAGGTCGAAATCACCCTCGGGATACATCCCCGGCATCTCCGCCGTCTCGCCGCCAATGAGCGCGCAGCCCGATTGCACACAGCCCTTGGCGATGCCCTCGACGATCCGTGCGGCCTTGTCGGTCTCCAACTTGCCGGTCGCGAAATAATCGAGGAAGAACAGCGGCTCCGCCCCCTGGCATACCAGGTCGTTGACACACATCGCCACCAGGTCGATGCCCACGCCATCGACCTCGCCGGTTTCGATCGCGATCCGCAGCTTGGTGCCCACCCCGTCGGTCGCCGCCACCAGAACCGGATCGACATAGCCCGCCGCCTTGAGATCGAAAAGCGCGCCAAACCCCCCCAGCCCCGCCATCACCCCGGGGCGGTCGGTGCGCCTGGCCGCCGGCTTGATCCGCTCCACGAGCGCGTTGCCCGCGTCGATATCCACACCCGCCTGCGCATAGGTGATCCCGTTCTTGCCGCTCATCGCATCTTTCCCCGAAAAACCTGCGCCAGCGCCTAACCCATCGCGCGCGCCCGCGCAACGGCCAGCGCCGCCCTGCCCCCTTCATCTGACCCAAAATACCTCGGGGAGCGCGAGGGGCAGCGCCCCTCGCTTCGACCGAACATGCCTCCCCCCCCCCCGCCGCTTGACCTCCCCCATGGTTCTGCTAGCAACGTTTTCGGGCGGGCCTGTAGCTCAATTGGTTAGAGCAGAGCGCTCATAACGCTTTGGTTGGGGGTTCGAGTCCCTCCGGGCCTACCACCAGCAACCGCCGCCGCCGCGCCCCGCTTCGGCCCCGGCCCCGGGAAACGCAGGGAAAACGCAAATGCCGCCTGTCTCGCTCGTGGTCACGACGGCCGCCATGTGCCTTGTCGGCGCATTCGGCGGCGCACTGGCCGCGCTCTTAGGATTACCCCTGCCCTGGCTCCTGGGCAGTATCGCAGCCGTCGCACTCATCGCGATCCTCGCACCCCGCCGCCTGCCCGAGGGCTATGCCTTCCCACAGGGTCTGCGGATTCTCTTCATCGCGCTGATCGGCATGCTGATCGGGGCGCAGGTCACGCCCGACCTGATCCGCTCGGTGCCGCATATGGCGCTTTCGATGGCCGGCGTCGTGGTCTTCGTCCTGCTCGCACAGGCTGCCAACTACATGATCTTTCGCCGCCTTGGCAGGTTCGATGCGCCGACCGCCTGGTTCGCGGGCGCACCGGGCGGGCTTGTTGAATCGATCACCATGGGGGAGGCGGCGGGCGCCGAGATTCCGGTGCTGGTCACCCAGCAATTCCTGCGCATCATCCTTGTGATCGGGCTCGTCCCGTTGGCGCTCTCGGTCTGGCACGGCACCGCGATGG
Organism: Paracoccaceae bacterium; assembly: GCA_011389685.1. GTDB lineage: Bacteria > Pseudomonadota > Alphaproteobacteria > Rhodobacterales > Rhodobacteraceae > Aquicoccus. The sequence goes on along the minus strand of JAABTV010000030.1, from coordinate 8,476 downwards.
GAAGCGCGTCAGGACTCGATTTCGGCCCTGAACGCGCCGCGCTGGGCGGGCTTCCCCTCGTTCTCGCCGTCGCCATCATCGGCGCGCTGATCGGTCGCGCCCTGCACCTGCCCGCATGGCAGCTGACCGGCGCGCTGCTCGCCTCGGCGGTGCTCTCGCTGCTGGGCCACCCGCTGGCGCCGCCCGGCTGGCTCGTCGATGTGGCCATGGTCGTGGTCGGGGCCGGGCTGGGTCTGCGCTTCACCGGCTTCAACCGGCGGCTGCTGCTGCGCGGGCTCTGGCTCTCCGCCGCGTCGGTCTCCGCGATGCTGATGCTCGGGGCCGGTCTTGCCGCCCTTGTCCAGCGCGCCACCGGGCAGGATTTCGAGATGCTGCTGATCGCCTATGCCCCCGGCGGGATCAACGAGATGGCGCTGATCGCGCTCTGGCTCGAGGCCAGCCCCGCAACCGTGACCCTGCACCACATCCTGCGCCTCGTCGTCACCATTCTGGGCATGGGCGTCGTCGCGCGTCGCCTCGCCCGCCGCGGCACCACCACGCTTTGACAACACCCGCACCCGCGCGCTAATGAACAGGCGTTCAATTCATTCCAACCGGAGGGATCGCCCATGCGTATCCAGGACATTGCAGCCATCATCACCGGGGGCGCCTCGGGCCTGGGCGAGGCCACAGCCCGCCAATTCGCGGCAAGCGGCGCCAAGGTCACCCTGCTCGATCGCGACAGCGCGCGCGGCGAGACCGTGGCGCGCGAGATCGGCGCCACCTTCGCCGAAACCGATGTCACGTCCGAGGACAGCGTCGCCGCCGCCATCGCCAAGGCGAAATCCGACATGGGCCGCATCACCTGCGCGGTGAATTGCGCCGGGATCGGCACCGCCGAAAAGACCCTGGGCAAGGAGGGTCCGCACAGCCTCGACCATTACAGGCGCATCATCGACATCAACCTGGTCGGAAGCTTCAATGTCGCCCGCCTCGCCGCCGCCGAAATGGCAACCAACGACCCCGACGATGACGGCGCGCGCGGCGTGATCGTCAACACCGCCTCGGTCGCCGCCTTCGACGGGCAAAAGGGCCAGGTCGGCTATGCCTCCTCGAAGGGCGGCATCGTCGGCATGACCCTGCCCATGGCGCGTGACCTTGCGCGCAGCGGCATCCGCGTGATGACCATCGCGCCGGGCATCTTCGCCACGCCCATGCTGATGGGCCTGCCGCAAGAGGTGCAGGACAGCCTCGCCGCCGACGTCACCTGCCCGCAACGCCTCGGCGATCCGTCGGAATATGCGCGCCTGGCGCAATTCATCGTCGAATGCGGCTATCTCAACGGCACCGTGATCCGCATCGACGGCGCGCTTCGGATGCAGTGACACCCCGGCCGCGGCGGGCCTTCCCCCGTCGCGGTCATCCCGCGCCCTCGGTCTCGATCTTGAGGTCATGACCGCAATGCTTGCAGTGGATCGCGTCCGGGTCATGCTTGAGCAATCCACATTCGGGGCATTTGTGCCGCACCTTCGCAGGCATGAAGATCGCCCGCGCCAGCCTCAGGAAAAGCCCCACCCCGACCACCATGATCCCCACGGCCAGAACCCGCCCGGTGCCCGTCGTCATCAGGATATCGCCATAGCCCGTCGTGGTGAGCGTCGTCACGGTGAAATAGAGCGCGTCGACATAGGTCTCCAGCCCCGGCTCCTGCCCGCCGCGCAACACCAACACCAGCGCGGTCATCGCAAAGATGAACACCAGCAGGTTGACCGAGGCGAGGATCGCATCCTCATGCAGGCGGAAAAACCGCACATCCCGCCGCAGGTCACGCAAGAGGTGAAAGGAATGCACCAGCCGCAGCGCCCGCACCACCCGTAACGCCGCCCAGCCCTGACCCAGAAACGGCGCCGAAACAAGCACGGCCAGAACGAGCAGATCGACGATCACATAGATCTGCCGCATGTGACGCAAGCGATTCTCCGCGATCCACAGACGCCCGAGAAAATCGGCCAGGATGAGCGTGCCGACCACCGCGTCCGCCGCGATCAGCCCCGGGCTGATCGGCATCGCCGCCGTCGCGAGGAAAAACACGATGGTCACGGCGTCAAAGAACAACAGGCCATAGCGAAACCGGGTCGCGCGCTTGCTGCGTCCCTCGTAAAGAAGGCGCACGCGATCATGAAGGCTCTTGTCTGAACTGCTCATGAAGCGAAACCTATCCGGGCAATTGCCTGGAACACAAGAAGATCCGCCGCCGAAAGGACCGCGAGAGGTGCAGGGCAGCCGCGCCACCGATGTCACCTGCCCGCGGCGCCCTGGCGATCTTCAGAATACGCCTGCCCGGCGCAGTTCATCGTGGAATTCTGCTATCGCAATGATACCGTGATCCGCATCGACGGCGCCTTGCGCATGCCGTGAGGCCACCGGGCCGGAACCGGGCCGGGCCGACCGACCGACCGACGCCAAAGGATACCGACCGCATGACTGTCGCCTACGCAACCCTGCTCATCCTGCTGCTCGGTCTTGCCGCGCTCATCGCCCTCGCGCTGCGCGACCGGCACTCGGATCGCGCCGAGTGGCGCAGGCTGGCGGCGCTGCAACCGCGCGATCCGCCGCGCTTCGATCCGGCCATGATCGCCGATCAGCCCGAACCCGTGCGCCGTTTCCTTGGCCATGCCATCCGGCCGGGAACCCCGCTCTGGTCGGTGAGCGAGATCGACATGACCGGCCGGTTCAGCCTCGGGAGCAAGGACGATCCGCGCTATCAGCCGATGGAAGCCCGCCAGATCCTCGCCGCGCCCGAAGGGTTCGTCTGGGCCATGCGCACGACCGGCGGCCTGCCGGTTTCCGGCTCGGATTCCGGGTCATGGACACGGTTTCGCATCTTCGGCCTGATCCCGGTCGCGCGGCTGGGCGGCAACCCCGATCACACCCGCTCGGCCTTCGGGCGCTACGTGGCCGAGGCGCTGGTCTGGTCGCCCGCCGCCCTGCTGCCCGGTCCCGGCGTGACATGGGAGGCTACCGGTCCCGATCGCGCGCGGGTCACGGTCCGGCATGGCGGGCTCGAACAATCGGTCGAGGCCCGTATCGACGCCAAGGGACAACCGGTCGAGATCGCCTTTCAACGCTGGAGCGACGCCAACCCCGACAAGACCCACCGCCTGCAACCCTTCGGCGCCTATGTGTCGGATTTCCGCGAGGTTGGTGGCTTTCGCCTGCCCTTTCATGTCGAGGCCGGCAACATGTTCGCCACCCCCGACTATTTCCCGTTCTTCATCGCCGATGTGACCGCGATCCGGTTTCCGCAGGCCGGGGCGCAAGCATCTTGAACCCGGCGGTTCAGGGCGCGCGGCGGGTCGCCATCGCCGCTTCCGCGTCGCACCGCGCCAGAACATAGGTGTGAATCCCGAACACCACGGCGCGGCTTTGCGGCAGCCGCCGAACGGTCTGCATCTCGGATCGCAGGAACCCCGCACGCGCGGGATCGACACTCTCGCGCCGCTCGCCCTCGCGCCGGGGCTGGTGCAGGCTGGCATCGTCATACCAAAGCGCGTTGAACCGCCACAGGGGCCGCTCCGGCTGCACCCCGTCGAACAGGCGCTGCACCCGCCGCGCGATGTTGGAATCATAGCTCTCGACGGGGATGTGAATGCCCACGAGCGGGCGCAGGAACTTCTCGTCCAGCGACCAGCTGGCCGGGAAACACAGCACCGCGCCCAGCAGCACATGTTCATCGCCGCGCTTGTCGAGAATGCAGAAATCCTCCTGCACCAGCCGCCCCAGCGTGGCCAGCGGATCGCCCCGCTCGATCGTCACCCGCCCGCCGTCGGGCCGGATCACGACGTCGCCCTCGCGCGCGTATTGCGCCCCGTCCAGAACCTGCGCCAACACCATGTCGAGCAATTCCCCGGCCGCGCCCCGCGCGCTCTCGTCCAGCGCGATCACCGCCGCCCGATGCTCCGAGATCAGCCGCTCGCGCTCGGCCATCTGCGCGGCAAATCCCTCGTCCACGCACAGCCAGTCATCCGGCGCCAGCGGCGCAATCCCCGGCAAGGGGCGCGCGGCACTCACGTCATAGGGGATCGTTCGTTGCAGGATCATGCGCGATGCCTAGCCCGTTCCCGCAGCTTGGCCAAGACCCCAAACCGCCGCAACTGTCGCAAATCCACCGGCCCGCGGGTCGCAAACCGCCAAGCACCCTGCCCCGCGCCCCGCCACCCTGCCCACAGGCAAGACCGGAGGCGCCATGCCCGGACATTACCGCGATATCCGCAAGATCGACCCGGGCTGCGGGCCGCGCCTCGGCGACGGCAGCCCCAACGACATGGACCGGGTCGAGATCGGCCCCACCCGACTCGCCTTTGCGGAATGGGCCGCCGCCGGGCTCGACCTGCCCGATCTCGCTGCGATGCGCCGCTACCGCTGGCAGCGCCTGACCCGCGCCATAGCGGATCGCGGCTATGGCGGGCTGTTGATGTTCGACCCGCTCAACATCCGCTACGCCACCGATTCCACCAACATGCAGCTCTGGAACACGCACAACCCGTTTCGCGCCGTGCTCCTTTGCGCCGATGGCTACATGGTGATTTGGGACTACCGGAACGCCATGTTCCTCTCCGAATTCAACCCGCTGGTGCGCGAACGCCGCTCGGGCGCGGACCTGTTCTATTTCGACCGCGGCGACAAGGTGGATGTCGCCGCCGATGTCTTCGCCAACGAGGTCCGCCACCTCGTCGCCGACCATGGGGGCGGGCTGCGGCGTCTCGCGGTGGACAAGATCATGCTGCACGGTCTGCGCGCCCTCGAAGCGCAGGGCTTCGAGATCATGGAGGGCGAGGAACTCACCGAGAAGGCGCGCAGCGTCAAGGGCCCGGACGAGATCAGGGCGATGCGCTGCGCCCATCACGCCTGCGACCGCGCCGTGGCCCTGATGGAGGATTTCACCCGCACCGCCGTCCCGCAAGGGCAGAACAGCGAAAGCGACATCTGGGCGGTGCTGCACGCCGAGAACATCCGCCGCGGCGGCGAATGGATCGAAACCCGCCTGCTCACCTCCGGCCCCCGAACCAACCCGTGGTTTCAGGAATGCGGCGCCCGGATCGTCCAGCCGAACGAGATCGTCGCCTTCGACACAGATCTGGTGGCCAGCTATGGCATCTGCATCGACATCTCGCGCACATGGTGGGTGGGCGACGGCAAGCCGACCAATGCCATGATCGCCGCCATGCGCCACGCGCATGAGCATATCATGACCAACATGGCGCTGCTGCGCCCCGGCATCACCATCCCCGAGATCATCGCGCAGAGCCACCGGCTCGACGACCGGTTCCAGAAACTCAAATACGGCTGCATGATGCATGGTGTGGGGCTGTGCGACGAATGGCCCCTGATCGCCTATCCCGACACCGCCGTGCCCGGCGCCTTCGATCATGTGCTCGAACCCGGCATGGTGCTCTGCGTCGAGGCGCTGGTCGGTGAAGAGGGCGGCGGTTTCTCGATCAAGCTCGAGGATCAGGTGCTGATTACCGAACAGGGGTTCGAGAATCTCACCACCTACCCGTTTGACCCGGCGCTGATGGGTGAACCCGGTTCATAATATCACGCCCATGTGATCACGGACACCTTTGCTCACAGCACCGTCATCCGCCTGAAACATGGCTTGCGCCGGGGCGAAGCCTCACCCACCCTTGGAATAACCCCAGATGAACCCAAGCCGCCAGCCCCGAAAGGACCCCCCATGCCCAGCGAGAAGATCACCTTTCCCGGTCACGACGGGCATGACCTCGCCTCGCGGCTCGACCGCCCGTCGGGGCCGCATCTGGCCACCGCGCTCTTTGCCCATTGCTTCACCTGCTCCAAGGATATCCCCGCCGCGCGCCGCATCGCGCAACGCCTCAACGCGGCGGGCATCGCGGTGCTGCGCTTCGATTTCACCGGGCTGGGCCATTCCGAGGGCGAATTCGCCAACACCTCCTTTGCCACCAACCTCACCGATCTCAAGGCCGCCGCGACATGGCTGTCCGAGAACGACATGGCCCCCGACTTGCTGATCGGTCATTCGCTGGGCGGGGCTGCGGTGCTCGCGGTGGCGGGCGACATCCCGTCGGTGCGCGCCGTCGCCACCATTGGCGCGCCCTTCGATCCCGCCCATGTCACGCATCACTTCTCCGACAGGATCGACAGGATCTGCCGCGAAGGGGAGGCCGAGGTCGATATCGGCGGGCGGCCCTTCACCATCAGCCGGGATTTCCTCGAGGACATCTCCGCGCGCAACCTCGCCCGGGCGGTCGAAAACCTCAAACGCGCGCTGCTCATCCTGCATGCGCCGCGCGACACCGTGGTCGGCATCGACAACGCCGCCGACATCTTCAAGGTGGCCCGCCACCCCAAGAGCTTCGTGACGCTCGACGATGCCGACCACCTGATTTCCGACGCCTCGGATGCCGAATATGCCGCCAGCGTCATCGCCGCATGGGCCACGCGCTATCTCGGCCTCAAACACCCTGCCCCGCCCCCCGGTGCGCCCGAAGGCATCACCCGGGTCTCGGAATCAGACCCTGAGGGGTTCCTGCAGGATATCACCTCGGGCCCGCGCCACCATGTGCTGGCCGACGAACCGGAATCCTATGGCGGCACCAATCGCGGCATGTCGCCCTACGGGTTCCTGGCCAGCGGGCTTGGCGCCTGCACCTCGATGACCATCCGCATGTATGCCCGCCGCAAGGGCTGGCCGCTCGACCATGTGCAGGTCGATGTGTGCCATGACAAGGTCCATGCCCAGGATGCGGGCGCGGCCGGGAAATCCGAAAAGATAGACTCGTTTCGCCGCGAGATCACCCTCACCGGCGAACTGAGCGAGGATCAGCGCCAGCGCCTTCTTGAAATCGCCGACAAGTGCCCGGTGCACCGCACGCTCGAACGCAGCTCGGAAATCGTCACCACGCTGACCGATCCGGCCTGACCAACCCGGCTTGACCGACACGACCAGACCCGGTCATCGACGCATTTTCATTTCCCGCGCCCGGCGATACACTCGGTTCATGAGCGGCAGTCGCGATCATTGGGATTTCTGGTTCGGGCGGGTCGATGGCAAACCCTCCTCGACCTTCCTCAACCTGTCGCTGGCCGAAACCGCGCCGATCGCGGGGTTCACCGATTGCGTGCATGTCTCGGTCAGGATGCGCTTTGCCAAACCCAACGGGCTGTCCAGCAAGGAGGAATTCGACATCCTCGCGGCGCTCGAAGACGATTTCGCCAATCTCGTCGCCGATCAGGACGGGGTGTTCGCCGGGCGCGTCACCCATGCCGGGCTGCGCGATTTCTTTGCCTATTTCCGCGACGGCGCCGCGGCGAAACAGGCGCTCCTGCGGTTTCAGGACAGGCATGGCGATTACGCGATGGAGATCGGCGCGCGCACCGATCCGCAATGGCAGGTCTATGGCGATTACCTCTACCCGCCGCCCGCCGCGTTTCAACAGATCCGCAACCGCGCCATGCTGCTGGCCCTGCAACGCGAAGGCGATGATCTGACCCGGCGCCGGCGGATCGACCATTACGCGCTGTTTCCCGATGCCGACGCCGCCCACGCCTTTGCCGAAGCCGCCATGACCGAGGGCTTTACCCGGGAAGAGATCACCGATCACCGCGGCGAGGCGCGGGTGCAGTTCTGGCGCGAGGACGCGCCCCGGGGCATTGATCTTGTCACCGACATGATCGTCTCGGCCATTTCAGGCGCGGTCGGACGCTATGACGGCTGGGAATGCGAAGTGATCCGCAAACCCGGATGATCACGTGCATGAAAAACGACCGGCCAATGTGACCGGCGCAGGGCTGCACAGCCACAACCCGGGTGTGCGCCACTTGACAAAGGATGCCCGCACGCCGGACGCCATCCTGACGAAGGTCGGCGAGGCGGGACGGAGTCGCCTTGGAAGGTGTCGCCGAAAAGGCCTGCCCTTACCTTGGGAGGACGGTGGAGGAGCCGCGCAGCGCCCGACCGCAAGTGGGCGTTCCGACGGTGGAGGAGGGCACTTTAAGGTGCCGGATATTCCAACGATTGTAAGGGATTGAACGTTGAAAAGCGCCCGCCCTGTCTGTCGGAATTTCTATATATTGGTAACCGGTGGCGAGTCCGCCGCCCGCCCCGATCATCAGCACCGCCAGCGTCTGCATGGTCACCGGCACCGGCCACATCGGCACCCGGATATGCGCCGCCAGCACCAGCGCGCCGACCCCAGCCGCAATCTATGCCAGATCCCGGGCCAGCGCCGCATTACCGCGCGTGACACCAATCGCCTAGACCAGAACCCGGCGTTTCTCTGCAATGGCCAATCTCTTGTCCTTCTATAGCATGTTGCACCGAATGGGATTCGTCTCGTGCCCAACGAGAGGGCAGCGCCCGACCCGGGGTGGGTGCGGAGCGCCCGCCCATGGGGCGGGGCGGGCGCTGCCCGGGCTGCAAGCAGCCCGGGCGGGGTGAATTCGATCGAGTGCAACA